>NVXL01000179.1 GCA_002746115.1 Alteromonadaceae bacterium | reverse complement strand
AGCTCTTGCATAAAGATGTCGGTGGACCAGCCATCAAAGGCATGTGGTGCCATAGGATCAATAAGTACTGCTCACCGGAATCCACCTGATAATGATGCAAGCGAATAGACGGTTCTGCACTTAAATCAAAGGGTCGGCTGATGTGTGATTTCACCGTATCCGACAACAAACTAACTGTCGCCAAGGCTTCGCTTTGAATTAATACCTCACCGGCCAAAACTGACTGGTAATCACCGCTCATTTCATCATTGAGCTCGTCATTCAAGTAAACCGATTTAAGCACCGGGTGACGGTCTATAACCTGATTAAACGCACCTTGCAGCACCTCGATATTGATGCCTTCACGCAATTGCACCAAATACGGAATGTGGTAAGCGTTTGTGCCCTGTTCAAACCGCTCAATAAACAGCAAACGCTCTTGCGCAAACGATAAAGGATAATGCGCCTGCTCAAGGTGTGGGATCACCACTATAACCTGTGTGCTCGGCACACTCAGGTGAACCGCTAAGCTTGCCACGGTCTGATACTCAAACAATAAGGCCAATGGCACATCCTTACCCAGTTCAGCCCGCATCGCGGCCGTTAGTCGAATAGCCGTAATGGAATTGCCGCCCATGCGGAAGAAGTTATCTTCAATACCCACTTGTTCAAGACCCAATACATCTTGCCAGATACTGCACAGTTGCAGCTCCAGGGCATTGCGAGCTGCCATATAATTTTCACTGGCGACAAACTCAGGCTCTGGTAAGCCTCTGCGATCCAATTTGCCATTGATAGTCAAGGGAACCGCATCTATAAAGGTGAACGTTGCAGGCACCATATAGTCCGGTAAACTACGGGAAAGGTGATTGCTTAGTACTTCATTTGCCACCTGCTCACCGGTTTCACTAACAATGTAGGCCGCCAGATAACCTTGCATTTGCCCTGTGCTGCTCTCACGTTGGCGATCAATCACCACGGCCTGCTTCACTTCGGCCAAGCCAAGCAAGGCATTTTCTATCTCACCTAATTCAATGCGATAGCCACGGATTTTAACTTGGAAATCATTGCGCCCAATATATTCAAGATGACCGTCCGCTAACCAGCGCACCAAATCGCCGGTTTTATATAAGCGGGCGGAGTTATCGTCTTGTTCGCTTGCAAACGGGTTGGCAATAAAGCGCTCAGCGCTTAATTCTGCTCGATTCAAATAACCCCGAGCCAAACCGGCACCACCAATATACAACTCCCCCGGTGCACCTATTGGTACCGGTTTAAGCTGCTCATTGAGGACATACAAACGGCCATTATCTACCGCCTGACCGATTTCATTGAGGTTGCGCACATCGGCGCGTTTACCACAGGCATAAATCGCCGCCTCGGTCGGGCCATAATAGTTATACAGGGCAAACTCTTCAGCCCAGTATCGACAACTAAGCGGATCACAGCGCTCGCCAGCAAAAACCACCGCATGCAAAGATGGGTATTTAACCTTAGGTAATAAGGCTAATATTGCCGGTGGTACAAACAAATAGTTGAGCTGATGTTCCGCAATATAGTCGCCCAATAACTCTGGATTTTTTCGCACAGCCGAATTAAACAGGTGCAACTGACCACCAAAATTCAGGCTGTTAAATATTTCCGATACCGAGACATCAAAGACATAGTCACTAAAACAACCCGCTTGGCGACGCTGCGGCGTAATATCGTAGACTTTATTTAATGACATTACCGTGTTAACAGCGGATTTGTGCTCGATCATCACGCCTTTAGGTTGACCGGTCGTACCGGAGGTGTAAATCACGTAAGCCAAGTGGCTAGGGTTATTTAATAACTCAAGATTACTAATTAAGTTAATATTTTTATTGACCGTTGCCCCATTATTCACGTCCAGAAATATTGGCGAATAGTTTAGCTCGCTGCCCCAATGATCTAACCTTGCCAAGTAATGCGCTTGAGTCAATACAAGTGCCGCTTGCGTATCCGTTAAAATAAACTGACTGCGCTCTTCAGGGTATTCAGGTGAAATKGGCACATATGCCCCACCCGCYTTAAGCACGGCTAAAATACTCACAATCAYCTCAGCACTGCGATCTAAATACAGCGCTATCAGCGTTTGCGCKGGCATTTCAYRCTGRTGAAACTCGRCAAATTGCGCTCGAATCACACASGCTAATTGATTAGCCTGTTCATTAAGTTCRCGATAGGTAAARCTCTGCGCTTCATAGGTCARGGCGATATTGTCGGGTGTTTTTTCGACTTGAATTTCAAATTGCTGATGCAAGGTGGTTTGCGGATATTCAACATCCGTCTGGTTCCAGTCATGCAGTAAGGTTTGAGACTCGGCTGCACTTAGGGGGGAAATCGCCTGATGTGGCTGTTCTGGCGCAACACTAATAGCGCTCACAATACCTTGCAGCTGCGCAAGTAGTCTCAACGCTTGGCTCTCATTTAACCAATTCTGGCCATAATTAAGCTTAACCACTAAGGCATTATTGCCCTCATAAGCGATCACCGATAAGGGATAATCGGCCTTTTCCACGCCCTGACGGAAGCTAATATTCGCCTCAATACCCGCGCCTGTATTTTCGCTATCGTCTGCATTAACTGGCATCGGATAATTCTCAAATACAAACAAACTATGGAATAGGCGCTCCCCATCTGTTTGTAGACTGGCCAGTGATATATTGCTGTGGCTGTTCAAAGCAGCCACTTCTCGCTGAATCACTTGTAACATCGTTGCAACACTAGCGTTGTCTGCCCAATCAACCGCCAAAGGTAATGTGTTGATGTACAAACCCACACTGGATTCAATTCCCGCGACTGGAATATCCCGGCCCGACACGGTGGTGCCGACGATGGTTTGCTCATCTCGCGTGTAGGTTTGCAGTAGTTTGTGCCAAGCGAATTGCAGAGCCACATTCAAGGTGACCCCTTGAGCCTGACACATGGTTTTAAGCTGCTGGTACTCATTACCCTCTACGATCAAGACCTGTTCGCCCGGTTGCTCAATAGACTTCAGCTGATTAAGGCTCAGCGTTTCTGTCAGCATCGGATTAATATCGTTGGCTACGCCAAATCGGGACTTGGTCTCGGCCCAATAAGAAGCGGTTTTATCCTCTTGTGTTAGCAGTGATTGCTGCGCGGCAAAGTAAGTTGTTTCTACTTCAAGCCTAGGGCTTTGCCCTTGAATTAATTGCTCATAATACTGATGCACCGCTTGCAACAATATCGGTGCACTCCAGCCATCACTAACGCTGTGATGCTCGGTTTTCAGCACGGTTACCAAGTCGTCATGCTGTTTAATTAAGGTAAAGCGAATTAATCCGGGCTGACTCAGATCAAAGGGTTTTTCTCTGTCTTCTCGCTGAATTTGTGTAATCGCTTCGTCCCTTTCACACTCTGGCAGAGCAGAGATATCTCGGGTGCAAAAGCTCTCATTGCTAATCCCTGCCTCGGTGCTAAATACTTGCAGTATTTGATCTTGCCAGTCAAAGGCCATTCTAAGTACGGGGTAGCGTAATGAGGCCAGTTGCCATGCCTCACGGTAGGCCTGTAAATCTAGCCCTTGCTGATAATCYAGCATTAACTGAACACGGTAAGCATCGTCTTTAGGCTGACTTAAATAGTGATAAACAAACCCCTGTTGCAGGCTGCTAGCGGGGTAAATAGCTTCAATTTCGTTGCCATTGCAATAGCGCCCTTGTAGCTGGCGTAAATGATCAAGACGCAAACCCTTGACTGCATAATCACTAGGGGTTTTAACATGCCCTTGTTCGGCTTGTAATTTCCCTTGAAGCGTTACGGCTTGCAGTGCGGTTTCAAAGGCATTGGTAAATTTTTGGGCGGCGTCTTTTGACAAGCGAGAAATAATGTCAAATTGCAGCACGCCATTTTGCACTGCACCATTAATATTAAGCCGCAAGGTATCGGTATTATTCGAACCTAGGGTTTGACCACAGTCATCGGCAATCAACTGCCAATCGCTCAAACGGCCTTGGGCACTGTGATTATCCAATTGCCCCAAGTAGTTAAAGCTAAGTGCCGGTAACTCGCTTATCAGCTCGCCACTTTGCGCCAGTGCACCAAAACCGATGCCTTTATTGGGAATATTTCGCAGCATTTCTTTGGTGCGAATAATGGTTTCACTCACCTGCTCTTCTGCCGACAAACGCACTGGATAAACAGTGGTAAACCAACCGACGGTTTGGCTGGTATCGATGGTATTGTCGATGGCTTCGCGACCATGCCCTTCGAGGGTGATATGGCTTACTGGACGCTCAAACGTTTGCTGCAAGGCAATGGCTAAAGCACTGAGTAATAAATCGTTAATTTCGGTGTGATAACCCTGATTGGATTGCCGCAATAGCGTTCCGGTCAGATCAGCCGATAAACTAAGGTGGTAGTGCTCTGACGCCTCGGGAGCTGGCAGCGGAATTTGCTGCGCCAATACTTGCTGCCAATAAGCCGCTTCTTGCTGATGGTTCTGGGCGTAGTGTTGTACTGCTACGACCCACTGCCGATAACTGCTGGTCTTATCTGTCAGTACTTTTTCAGACGGCAATTCCCCTGTTAACAACTGCTGCATATCTTCGGCAATAATACGCCAGGACACGGCATCAATAATCAAATGGTGGAAGGCAAAGAACAGACGCGCACTACCGTCGCTAAAGCCGGTCAAATGTCCGGCCTGCCATAACGGTCCTTGGGTGTAATCAAAGCCACTTTGCCACTGGGTTAACAGCGCCTGTAAGGCTATATTCACATTTTCATCAAACTGCCCTGCTACATTCTCTTCAACAAGAGCACTCACATCTTGTGATTGCAAGGGTGCTAAGTATTGGTCTAATTGCTCATGGTAAGTCTGCTGCCAGCCGTTTTCTTTCTCGGTAAAACAACAACGCAACATATCATGCTGAGTGCTCAAGGCTCGCAAGGACTGTTCGATTTCGGCGCCGCCAATATTCCCAGGAATACGGATCATAAACGCCTGATTCCAGTGCTGCGGCTTAGCCAAGGTTTTATCAAAGAACCATTGCTGTACTGGTAACAGCGTAAAATCACCACTCAACGCCCCTTGCTCAGCGACTATTTGAGTGTTGGCCGCGTCGGCCGTGTCACCCAATAATCGTGATAATTGCGCAACTGTCGGGGCATCAAAAACATCTCGGACTTGAAGCGTGAACCCGGCCTTACGTAAGCGTGATACCAATTGAATGCTGACGATCGAGTCGCCGCCAATACGGAAGAAGTTATCGTCAATACTGACCTGTGGCAATCCTAATAACTCTTGCCAAATAGTGCAGAGTTGCTGCTCCCGCTCATCGCGCGCTGCGATATAATTTTCACTGGTGACAAACTCAGGCTCAGGCAATGCCCGGCGATCGAGTTTGCCATTAATCGTTAAGGGCACCGCGTCCATCAGGGTAAACGTTGCAGGCAGCATATAGTCCGGCAAACTGCGCGAGAGGTGATCGCTTAGCACTTCATTTGTCACGCGCTCACCAGACTCACTGACAATGTAGGCCGCCAGATAGCGTTGTGTTTGCCCTGTGCTGCTTTCACGCAGGCGATCAATCACCACGGCTTGTTTTACCTCCTCCAAGCCAAGCAAGGCATTTTCTATCTCGCCTAATTCAATGCGATAGCCACGGATTTTGACTTGGAAATCATTGCGCCCAATATATTCAAGATGACCGTCCGCTAACCAGCGCACCAAATCACCCGTTTTATATAAGCGGGCGGAGTTATCGTCTTGTTCGCTTGCAAATGGGTTGGCAATAAAACGCTCAGCGCTTAATTCGGCTCGATTCAAATAACCCCGTGCCAAACCGGCACCACCAATATACAGCTCACCTGGTGCACCTATTGGTACGGGTTTAAGCTGCTCATTAAGGACATACAAACGGCCATTATCTACCGCTTGGCCAATTTCATTTAAGTTGCGCACATCGGCGCGTTTACCACAGGCATACACCGCAGCCTCTGTCGGGCCATAATAGTTATACAGGGCGAATTCTTCCGCCCAATATCGACAACTGACAGGATCACAACGTTCGCCAGCAAAAACCACGGCATGCAAAGACGGATATTTCGTTTTAGGTAATAAGGCTAATATTGCCGGTGGCACAAACAAATAGTTGAGTTGATGCTCAAGGATATAATCGCCTAGTATCTCTGGATTTTTTCGCACAGCCGAATTAAACAGATGCAACTGACCACCAAAGTTCAGGCTGTTAAAAATTTCAGATACCGAGACATCAAAGACATAATCACTAAAACAACCGGCTTGGCGCCGCTGTGGCGTAATGTCGTAGACTTTATTTAACGACATTATCGTGTTGACGGCAGACTTGTGCTCGATCATCACGCCTTTGGGTTGACCGGTCGTGCCGGAAGTATAAATCACATAAGCCAAGTGGCTGGGGTTGTTGATCAAACCAAGATTACTAAATAAGTTAATATTGTTGACCGCATTGGAATTATTCACAGATATAGCGCTGGCCGCTGCCTGACTATTTACATCCAAAAATATTGGCGAATGGTTTAATTCACTTCCCCAATTATCTAATGTCGCCAAGTAATGTTCTTGACTCAGTACAAGTGCCGCTTGGGTATCCGTTAAAATAAACTGACTGCGCTCTTCTGGGTACTCAGGTGAAATTGGTACATATGCCCCACCCGCTTTAAGTACAGCTAAAATACTCACAATCATCTCAGCACTGCGATCTAAATACAGGGCTACCAAAGTCTGCGCTGGCATTTCATGCTGATGGAACTCGAAAAATTGCGATCTAATCACACAAGCCAATTGATTAGATTTTTCATTAAGTTCGCGATAAGTAAAGCACTGCGCTTCATAGGTTAACGCGATATTACCTGGCGTTTTTTCGACTTGATTTTCAAACTGTTGATGCAGAGTCAATGAGGGATATTCAACATCGGTCTGGTTCCATTTATTCAGTAAAATTTGAGACTCAGATTCACTTAACAGTGAAATCGATTGGTGTAACTGCTCTGGAGCGACACTAATAGCCATCACAACACGTTTCAACTGATCAAGTAAGCGCAGTACCTGAGCTTCATTTAACCAGTCTTGACCATAACTGAGCTTAACCATCAAAGCTCCGTTGCCCTCATAAGCGACTACTGACAAAGGGTAATCGGCTTTTTCCACGCCCTTACGATACGCAATATTCGTTTCAATACCGACGCCACAATCGTCGGCATTGTCGGTCTGGTCAGTACTCACAGGCACCGGATAATTCTCAAATACAAA
>NVXL01000178.1 GCA_002746115.1 Alteromonadaceae bacterium | reverse complement strand
AGCGGCGCTATATTAGCAGGGCATAAGGACTTGAACTTTGTTGTTGACCACATTTTTACATGGATGCAAGGGGTTTTGTTATCGCTTGTCGTGAGGTGGGCCATAGAACCAATGGGGGTAGGACTATATACTCGATACCGAAGTTTTTACGAGTTGACACTCACAGCAAGCACCCAGATTAGGCCGCCATCTGATACTTCAATGACTCGGTGGGCTCCTGCCTACCGAGGTCGCAGCCTGCCATATGTTTGCTGGATGGCCTATCAGGTAAGGCTTCTACGAGGGCTTGAGAGAAATAGTTAAAAGCATCTTTGGGGTTATCCGAAACGACAATTTTCTCTATTGTGACTATTAGAGCTTCAGCTTTGATGCGTTCAATCATGCAACCAACAGGCAACCCGGGATGCTGGCTTTTAAGGCGGGCGGATTGCTCAGGGTGAAGCAGTAACATGTGATCGCACAACAGGCTCAGGATCACGCCACGCGAGGCTCCCTCGACACCTTGTTGTTTACTCAGCGTGTTCCAGCCACAATGACTTTTCCAGTCCTCAATAAAAACCTCGATTATCCATCTCAGCGTATAAGCTCTAGCAATATCAATAGCACGCCATGATAAATGACTGGCCACTAAATAGCGGTATTCGCTTTCACCTTCATATTTTAATGCAATAATAAAACGTTTTTTCCCATGCGCTTTCACCTCTAATCGGTGCCCGAGCATGGTGACCTTTTTATTTTCTCGACCTCTTACAATAAGCTCCATATCAACACCGCTGTTGCGGGCGAAGTAAGTTTTCAGGGATGTCCAGTTGCCATTCTTACAGCGCACGGATTGGTTTTTTCTTAGCTGAGTAACAACTTGTGACCGAGGGAAATACTGATTACTTTTATCCATGAAACTACCGGTGCAATACAGGGCGTCGGCAGTGATGATCTTTATGTGAATTTCAGGAAATCTGTCAGAAAAATGCCTTAACATTACAAGTGCCAAGGCCTCTTTAGTCGGGTAGTCAGCATCGGGGCTGGGTCTCTTTGGCCGCTGTTTTGTCGGTACTTTTTGCTTTTTAAGTCTATTATTCTCTTGCTTCCAGGCACTCAATTCTGGATCTGGCGTGTAAAATCGAAAATCGACAGGGATAGTCACGGTGTTCGTAACGATAACCATGAAAATGAATTCTTGCCCCTTGCCATAGCCGCCTGTCGACTTGTCTCGCACCTTGTGAACATGGGCAATTTTACGGGTGTTTCTTGAACGCATTTTATCGCTGTCATCAATTGTTAATGTTCCTGAGGTGACGCCGTAATGTTTGATTAATACTTTAGTGCTCGCGTAGATTAGGCTGTTCCAAGGTATTTTAGAATGACTGAACATCCAGCGTAACCCGTCTTGTCGACACTCATTAAGCGTGCTGCGCTCAAACGCCGCCCAGCTTAATTTTCGTGTAATAACGATCCCCATTAAAACGGTTGTTAGCCACAATTTTTGAGCGATTGACAGTTTAGATGAGGCTTTAAGCTCTTTTAGAGCGCCACAAAGTTGATCGATATAATTGGTGGCGCAAGGTAGGGGCTGAATTAGCACGATAGGGCTTGTTCTTTTAGTCATTGAAGGGCAGAATTACTTCGCCGGCCTGCTTTTCAGGCGTTGATGGGGCTTTGCTTGGCGAAGTTCTGAGCGTGAATTGTAGACCGGCACCCTTAAAATAGGTTCCCACCGACTAAATCAAGCATTCAAAACTTCGGAATCGAGTTATTACCATTAATACGTGATTTATTTGTACTTCAGATCATTTACACCAGCGAGCCCGCATTTCTCTGACCTTCCAGCAATCACGTGTTTGTATCTCATTGTGTACTCATTAACTCGACATTCGGGGGTTAACGCTAATTGTTAGGCGCTCCTCTACTGACATATGTGAAAAAGTATAGCCCGAGTAAGATTTTTTAAATCATCTGGACTCATTTCTATCTCCCCCCCCTCTTCGGCCTGCGCTGACATAAATAGTAGCGTGTTTCTTGGCGGATGAGTCGATAATGGTTTTCAGTCGTTTCTTTTTCCCTAACGGACTTACTCCACCTAGAACAAAGCCCCCTACCAAACACTTGGTATAATGGGGGTCTTGTTGACCTTATCTCCTATGGGCAAATATCGCTACTTAACACGGGAATTTGCGCGGGCTGATTTGCCGCCCCCTTTTCACCTTGCACCCCAAACTCCACAGTTTGACCGGGTGCAATATTACGATTCCAAGACAGGCCGTGTGCGGCATATGGGTTGTCACCGGAGACCACGGCATTCCAACCGCCGGTTCTTCTCGAGCCATCGCTATATTGCCACCCAAGCTGCCAGTCATTAATCGTGACGCTTTGCGTATTGGTGATTCTGATCGCAGCGGTAAAACCGGTATTCCATTCGTTTTGTATCACATACTCACACCGTGCAAGCGCTCCGCCAGAGCTTGATGAGCTGCTAGAGCTTGATGAGCTGCTAGAGCTTGACGAGCTGCTAGAACTTGACGAGCTGCTAGAACTTGATGAACTGCTAGAACTTGAYGAACTGCTAGARCTTGATGAACTGCTAGARCTTGATGAACTGCTAGARCTTGATGAACTGCTAGAACTTGAYGAACTGCTAGAGCTTGATGAACTGCTAGAGCTTGACGAACTGCTAGAGCTTGATGAGCTAGAACCTGAGCCGCCCTCCCCCGGCACCACACATTCAGGGTTGGAAAAATCCCCTCCGTGACTGCCCTGCATACCAATATTAACCGATTGCCCTGGCGCAAGCGGATTACCACTCACGGTAATCACCTCCCCTGTCACACTGACACTACCACCCCAGGCATTACTGATTTGCACCGGCACACCAGCATCAATCAACACCGACCAATCTGCGGCCTGCTCCAAGCCATTATTCGTCACCAGTACATTATTGAGCACAAAGCCACTATTCCAGATATCCGCATTGCCCAAAGTACAGCTCAAATCAAACACCGGCTCTGGCTCTTGCGGGTCAACAATTTCCCCCTCCTCAGCAGAAAGCGCCAAAATACCCCAGGCATCCAACACCGGAATGCTAAGAGTACTCTGCCCTGCTAGCACCTCCACCGCAATATCCTGCGCTGCACGACCAGGCTGATAGTAACGCGCGGAACGCAAGGTCGAATCAAATAATTCGTGATTAATCGTTAGGGTAAAGTTTTCTTTGCGCAAGGTGGTTGACGACAAGGCATCATAATGACGATTCACCAAATGCAACACAAAGGGCGCGTCTATATCCGTTTTATGCTGCCGCGCAAAAGTGGCAATGTTATTTTCACTCAGCGAAATTTCCTGCGGTAAGCTATTAAAAAATCCACTCGTATCGCTGGCATTCCAAACCGCTGTTTTTCCAATATACCCGTTAAGTAAATTCTGCTGATCCGGGTCAATATATTGCGCCGTCGCATCGGTGGTCACAAGGGCTGTGAGCGTCTGCATTTTTGCATCCTGATCACTATCCGATAATCGTTTTGGCCACCAGTCATCCCCCGCAATTAATAATTCAAAAGAAATGTTATTTTCCATTAACTCACTGGCAGCGTTATAAACATCCAGCGCATTGTTACGGTAAGCCTTGTGCACATAAACCAATCCAACATTGGCAACCGCTTGATAATCGTCAAACAGCTGTGATTGCTCATCAATAAATCCGTAAATTGTCTCCAGCTCCCCAGGCTTTAAGCGATAAATAGGATTGCCAGGGCTGGTTTGACTAAAGGACCACATATCGTGTGGCACCATAAACTGTGCACCATTGGCATAAGCCTGGGCAATCCAGCTTTTAATCAGGTCAACCCGCTCGGGGTTTAATGCCATCGTATTCCAGTCCGGCCAGGGCTGCCCGGTCAAGGCGACGGGCTTACCAATGGCATCGGCCATTTTATACATAATCATCACTAAGGACGCCGGCTGATTTAAATCCGCTTCGTGGGTGAACTCCTGCACAAAAAAGTCAAAAGCCTCGTGGTGAACCATGCGAATGCCTTGATAAAAAGGGTCTAGCACCGGTGCGCTGGTACCCACGGCAATCTCACCAGCAAAGCCCTGCTGCGCCGCCTGCGATTTAGCAAAGATCGCCAACTCGCCCATGTAGTGATTATTCCACTGTTGTAAAAACAAACGAAATTCATTCGATAGTGGAATCGCAGCGTTATTATTGGCTGCGGCAGTATTGTAAGCTGACTTATCCCAACCCAGTGCAAGCAGGTGTGCGCGATAATCAAAGGTCGTAATATCGTTTATTCCAAAACCACTTAACTCAAGATCACTAAACCTTTCCGTTAACCAAGTATTAAAATCACTTTGGCAAGCATCACTAAAATCTGCACCATGCACATAGAGTGCAGGGGTGGATTGTTGCGAGTCAAACAAAATACTACCAGGCACAGCATTGCCATAAAATGCCGACTCGGTAATTTGCCATTGTAAATATTGTTGAAAAATCGGGTGATGAGTGCTAAAAAAGAAATGCCCTGGAAACCAGGGAATCTCAACCGGATTACCTTCAAAGTCCAGTGCAAACGCTTGCTGATAGGTATCCTGGAACTGGGCGGTCATGCCCTCCCAAATCACATCCCATTCAATACGAGCGGTAAATTCAACGCCAATCGCTTGATGATTTAGGAGACCGTTGAGATAATTTGAATGATGTGTGTCATGCGTCTCAAGGCTATAGCCGGAAAAGGTGGGCGGCAAAAAACCCCACAACATTTTGGAGGCATGATAATCATTGTAAATCCAGTCCTGGGGTGGTGAATTATTCCAGGCAGGATAGGGAAAAACGATGTCCGATTTTTTGAGGAAATCCTCACCGTCAACTATCGCTTGCGCGTTAAGCGATGCTGCGTATAAAGCGGTGCTAAGGCCAAGTAATGCACTGCCGTTAAGAAAATGCCGTATGGCACCGTTGATGTTTACCATGTCGTCGTCTCGTTATCGTCTTGATCGATAGCTTTGATCGACTGAAGAATCCCTACGCTAACCAACCAATACGTGTTAATTGAGCGTCATTGTGGTGCTTTAGACGCGCCTAGGTCTATCGGTGAAGGCCGAAAGTCCGGCTAGGGATTTGTGAGGTTTGTCTGCAAGTAATAGCCTATACGGAGTAAACACCGGATAATAGCTTTTTGTAGGTTTCGCTATCCAACATAATTCCCAAAAAATCTTCGCTGGGCGGCAGGAAAAAACATAGTGCAGCGATACCCATCGAGAGCCCAAGAGCGGTTTTCCAGTTCCCATAGTCGAAAATTTTAAAGGCAGTACCAAAGGATCGCTTTACCGATATACTCGTAAATTCCACAGCATAAATTTCATCCAAGATTAGATGTAGCAGAAAGCCAAAGCTTGTAAATGACGCAATAAACCAACTGCTAGTGGGGCTTAAACCGCATTTTTGGCTAATGATTGCGACCAAAAGCCCGGTGAAAATAGCCCCCAGCACAGAATGAAATATTCCCCGGTGTACCGTAAACCTTTCGAAGGTGGGCCTTATTAATAGGTTAACCGCGGCAAATGTCACTACACCTGCGCCCCATACTTGCAGGAGCGGCCAGTGCTTTACACCGTAAAGAACGGTTGCCGCACACGCTACTATACTAAGTAGCCCGAAAAGAATTGCTAAGCTGTGCGAATTGTCTGAGTCAAGATCAGGTAAAATCCCAGCGAAACTGCCAGCAACCCAACAAAGAATGGTGTCCTCAGCGGTAATGAACTGACCGTTTAGGAATAAGGTACTGGCTAGCCCACTGCCAATGGTAGAAAATTGAAGGTGGGTTTTAAAGTTTGCCATGCTTACCTCGTGTGAGTAGAAACGAACCAGAATACAGGGCAGCCATATTAATTTCACCTTAAAAAACGGAAACCTACCGCGGTTTACCTTCGCCGAAATATAGGCTCACCAACTATTTTGTCGGGCACAAAAACTTGTCCCTGAATATTCCGCTGCACTTATCTTCAGCCTTGGCCTGCCGAGCTATTCGTTCAGTTAATGAACTCACTCGTGCCCGCTTGCTTTTGACCTTAAGTGTGTGTAGCTTGCCCTCCTCTAAAACGTGCTTCTAAAATGGGAGCAACAGCGAGATCAGATGACGTCAAATCGTGCAGAATACCTACTTATTGTAGTCACCGTTATTGCCGCTGCCGGTTGGCTGTTTTCCAAAAATGCCCTTCAAGAGATTCCCGCCTATAGTTTTATAGCAATGCGGTTTATCATCGCGGCCATGGTATTGGCTTCATTTTGCTTGTCGCAGTTACGATCGGTCACTGGCGAGCAATTATTGCGCAGCGCTTTTACGGGCTCAGTGCTAGGCTTTACGCTTTTATTTTGGATCCTTGGCCTGCAGCAGACGGCCTCGATTGGAATGGGGGCATTTATTGTGAGCTTAAGCATCGTTGTGGTGCCGCTCATTGGTCGAGCACTATTTTCACAAGCGATTCCCAGTGCTTTGTTCGCAGCTTTACTCCCGGCACTCATCGGGCTCGCTTTATTGACTATTGATAACGGCTTTGTGTTAAAAAGTGATCAATATTATTTCCTGATTGCCACGCTCGGCTTTGCCTTACACCTAAATTTATCCAGCCATTTTGTGAGCCAAACACCCTCCCTCGCGAATACCACTATACAGCTAACAGTGATAGGCCTAATAGCCGCCGTTGCGGCTTTTTTAAGTGAGAGCTGGTCAGCGCCGTTTAGTCCGCTCACCTGGGTCTGGCTACTTGCCAGTGCCATTGTGGCAACTAGCTTACGATTTGCGCTACAAAATTACGCCTTACGGTTTATGTCCCCCAGTCACGCCTCAATGATTATGTTACTTGAGCCTGTATCAACGGCATTTTTAGGTGTTTGGTTACTTGGCGAGCAATTTTCGAATAATAAAATTTTGGGCTGCGCACTTATCCTCATAGCACTTTTAGTGTTTCGCTCAGAAGTTATATTTGCGTGGCTGAAAGCTCGTACAAGCAACCAGAATTAATCTTCAACAGGTACAATCGTCCAACTATCCCCTGTAGTATTGGTGCTAATCCACTTACCAATACCTGGAATCAGACGATCATCCTTAGCCAATTTTTGATTAAAATGTATATTCTATTTTTTATAGAACTAAATTAATCATAGCATAAGTTCATGCAATGTCTTATGGTATAGGCCAAATCGATATCTAATATCTACTAAAGAAAACCCCAATAAGATAATTGTAAATAAAACCTTCGAATCTAGAATTTCTATACAAGGA
>NVXL01000177.1 GCA_002746115.1 Alteromonadaceae bacterium | reverse complement strand
TAGCCACATTAGTCGGTGATCCCATGTCAGGATTATCTCGATCATTACCAGTGCCATCAATTGCATAAAGTGCATGTCCATCTAAATCGATAAAATAATTCGGGTTACTGTAAGCGTATAAATAGCGGTGAAGTGAAGGCGGATTTGAGTTGTTACCAAGGTAAGTATCTTGATTGAGGAAGCGTCCCGTATCCGGATCATAAAATCGAGCTTTCATATACACTAAACCCGTTTCTTTATCTGTTTCATGTCCCGTAAAAACATGACGATTGACGCTACTACCTTCCTCTTTAACAATCCTACCATAAGGATCAACACGGTACGACACTTGTGGCTGCCCTTCGGCGTTACTTAGGTTCGCTGTCGTGCCAAGGCTGGCGTAGTGGTAAAACTGTTCTTCGCCTTGGGTATTTAGGCTAAGTAAACGGTCGCCGTAGCGATAATGAGCAACTTGAGTGGTAGTGCTGTTTTGCACTTCATCAATGATGCTTTGATCATCGTAGATATATTCAATATCGCCGCGCTCGGAGCCGATGTGACGAATGCGCATACCGGCGTAGTTATAGTGATATTCACCTTGAGAGGCTTCGCTGCCCGGCGCGCCGGTGGCAAGGGTTTTGAGTTGATTGCGACGGTTATATTCGAAGAGTGTGCTGGTGGTTTCGTTCTCGCGAGCGTCGGTTTTACTTAAAGTATTGCCGTTATTGTCGTAAATATAGGCAATTGTGCTGTTAATGGTGGTGTCTTCAATATTATTGAGCCAGTAGGTTTCATCATAGCTGTAAGTCCGGTTCTTCTGTTCTGTGCCGCCGATGGTGACAATTTCAGTTCTTCGGTCGTAACTGGGRTAGTAGGTGTATACGTGTTGCTCGATGTTACCGGCGATRTCGTGYTGGAAGCTTTCTAAGCGGTTGAGCAAATCGTATACGTAAGTGGTRGTAACRACTTGYTCRTCRCTAAAGCCGTTTTGGGTTTCSATYTGCTGGGTGCGRTTRCCGTTGTCRTCRTAKTSGTARACGAAGC
Organism: Alteromonadaceae bacterium; assembly: GCA_002746115.1. Lineage (GTDB taxonomy): Bacteria > Pseudomonadota > Gammaproteobacteria > Pseudomonadales > Cellvibrionaceae. The sequence goes on along the minus strand of NVXL01000177.1, from coordinate 6,319 downwards.
TGGAYAAGAYGCTGGCATCGGCAAGGGTRTTGCTRATRCTGGCGACACGACCGACRTCRTCGTAGSTRTAWGCSGCRCTKGTATKGTTGCCRTGGGTGCATTGTTGTAGCCAGTTGTTTTGCAAATAACTRTAAGTRGTGGTTAAKGCRTTRGCYGTGGCRYTRTGYAGRCGGTTWCGGCTATCGAARSTRTAYGYWGTRGCKCCRCCRGGYGAAYTYACAMGGGTRCGGTTRCCGTTRTTGTCRTAGGTRTATTCAACGTTATGSCCGCGTTGCTCACGTAAGGTCAGGCGGTTTAAAAGGTCGTACTCGTGTCGGCAAAGTTCGGGGCCTTCAGGCTTCAACTCGTTAATGGTGAGTAGGTTGCTGTTCGGGTCGTAGGTGTTGTCGATTTGGATGATGTCGTCACTGGCGGGGAAGCGGCTTTGGTTAAGTCGGTTGAGTTTATCGTAGGTGTAACTGAAAGCTTGGCCGCTGGCATCGGTTTGCTCGGTGAGGTTGCCTTCGGCGTCGTAAACGTAACGAGTGCTTAGGTTACCACTGCCTTTGTGTTGTATATGGGTGCGCTTGCGATTAAGTGCGTCGTAGGTGTATTCCACGTGAACACTTCCTCCCGCGCTAGCGGCAGGCATGTATTGATGACGAAGGTTACTGTTGATGTCGTATTCAAATCGGGTTTCGTGGCTATTGGCGTCGACGATTTGGCTAAGGCGATTACGAGCATCATAAGTGGAGGTTTGCACATCACCTTTGGGTTTGGTGAGACTGACCTGATTGCCAAAGAGATCGCATTGATAGCGGGAGGTTTCGTTTTCAGCATTGGTAGAGGTGGCAAGCATACCGTCATCGAAATAGGTGTAAGTGCTTTGAAAACCTTGCGCGTCAGTGCTTGCGGTCATGAAACCGGAGTTATCATAGACATTACTGATCATGCCTGCGGCATAGCCTGCCCCAGCGGGTAAGGTGGTGGTGACGATATTGCCGCGCCAATCAATGTCACTTAAGACGCGGTTGTTGTTGGCATCGGAAATCGCGTTTTGCCGTTCACCCCCGCCCATTTTGAGATCATATTCGCTAAGGGATAACCTGAAACCTCCACCAGTCCCGCTAATCGCTACGGAGAGCACGCGGTTCAGTTCGTCATAAGTGCTACTAGTGACGTTACCATTTTTGTCTTTTTCTGAAAGTACGTTGCTAACACCGTCATAGGCGTAGGCAACTGTAAAGCCGTTTGGATCGCTGATAATGCTGGGGCGATCAAGCTTGTCGTATGTTGTCGATGTGGTATTTCCTCTTCGATCTTTGACCGATAGCAGGTTTCCAACACCGTCGTAWACGTARTCGGTATTGACCYCAAGGCCATCRACTTTRGGCGTAATTRTACGTTTTACCCGGTCAAGTTCATCGTATTGATAGSYTGTAACGCGCCCTTCAGGTAAGGTTTCTAAAAGCTTATTTCCTTGACCGTCGTAACTAAATTCAGAAACGCGTGTAGCAGGGGTACCGAAGGCTTCGTGGTGCCTTACAAGGCGATCTAAGACATCGAATTCCGAACGTGTAGCAACTGTCGTCGGGCCSGTATTCGCATCKCCCCAAGAAAATGAGGTGTTGGTGACGTTGTTATTGTTGTCGTAGGTGTTAGTAGTGCTTCGACCGCGTGGRTCTATATCRACATGGACRCGCCCTTCTGGGCCGATCAGGCGGGATAGRGTACGRCCTTCAGCATCGCGAGTATAAGCGAGCTCGCCATCTTTGGTATGAGACTCAATATCAATACCGTCAGGGTGTGTGGTGCTCGTACGCTGATTGACTTGGTCATAGGTGTAACTATATTCGAAACCCCAAGGGTCGATTTCGCTTTGCAGGGTATCGTTTAGGTAATAGCGATAGATCCAACGTTGTTGTTCGGGCGTATTTTTAGTTATGAGGCGATCTTTCTCGTCATAAATATAGCTGGTAAGCCGTGCCTCTTCATCGGTGGTCTCGGTCAGGTTGCCGCTTTCATCGTACTGCCATGAATAGTTACCGTCTATAGCGTTGATTTGTGCGATTTTGAGATAACGAGCATCGTAGCGGAACTGGGTGATATTACCGCGCTCGTCGGTGAGCTGGGTAATATGATCCATGGCGTCGTATTCCATCGTCCGAGTGTAATCGCCCGTCGACTCATCGATATTGGCTACGTCGGGGTGTTCAATTTTAGTTAAGCGATCTAACTGGTCGTAGTATTCGGTGGTGAGCCGACTTTCATAATCTTCCATGGTTTTAACTAGGCCGCTATTCCATGTGTAGGTATAGCTCATGGTATCTGCGAGTCGGTTGGTGGTACTCAGTTTGCGGTTAAGCGCATCATAAGTATGTACCGTCGCCTGCTCTTTCCAGTCGCTCTCGGTGAGAATATTGCTGTTACCATCATAGCTAAATACCTTTTTACCTGTGATGGGGTAATTATCGCCCAGCCCACCAGAACGGGCAATTTCACTGACTCGGTCGCGCGAGTCATATAGGTAATTAAGGCTAAGTTCACGGCTCTGTTTAGCGCCACCGGCAAGGTATTTATCTCTTTGAACTTCGCTCACTTTGTTGCCTTTGGCATCGTAAGTGTAAGCGGAAGTATTCCCCTCTCCGTCAGTGATTAAAGTAAGGCGGTCAAGGTTGTCGTATTGGTAAGCTGTGCTGCGATTACTTGGATCAAATGCTTCCATTCGGCGCCCGCGATTATCGTTAATATAACGAGTAACGCTGCCTAAAGGCTCACTAATCAGTGCTATGTTGCCGTAATCATCGTAAGTGTAAGAGGTCGTATTACCTCGGCCATTGGTGGTGGAGATTCGCAAACCGTTGTCGTCATAGATATGCTTGGTTTCTATGGACCCTCCGCCGCCTTTGACTGTAGCGTCTTGGGTTTCAAGAATGACGTTACCGCGATCATCAAGCTCCTGCTCAAAGTTATGGCCGTTTTTATCATTACGACCGGTTAATACTGAGAAGGTCTGATCCCAAGTTTGACTAACAACGCTACCATAGGGGTCGAGCTCTTCCGTGAGGTTGCCTTTAGCGTCATAGTTATATTGCCAATTGGCGTTAGTTGCTCGGTTCAATTTCGATAGTAAGAGGTTGTCAGGATTATCGACTAGATCAATGCCCCAAGAGAACTCTGTTGTTAAACCAAGCGGCTCTTGAATGGCGGTGGGGTTGCCCCAGCGGTTGAGGGTATAGCGGGTCGAGTTACCACGCAAATCAGTAACGACACGCACATTGCCGTTTTCAAACAAGTACTCAAAGCTAGCACATTCGCCAGAGGGATAGCACACTTGCCGAATAACATCAGTACGTTGGGTGCCGGGGGCTGCCGCCAGCATACTGAGGGGGATTTCAGCATGACCGTAGTAAGTGTATTGGGTGCTGTTGCCGCGCGCGTCGGTTGCTGTGACCAAATTCGCTAGGCCATCAAGAACGACACGATCGTAGGTGTAGGACTCGGTAAAGTCATCACGACTAAAGCGTTTTAACATACCAACGATGTCAATTGCACCGGCATCGGTGGTACTGAAATATTCAAAATCTAAGCGAATATTCAATGCTTCGCTTTCTACTCGGGATATAAGTTGTTTGCCATTACCTGCGGTTTCATAACTGAAGCTGAGCTGTCGCTCGACGGCATCGGTAATCCGTCTCAAGCTCCAATCTTGCTGGTAAAAATAACGCATCACGTTGCCATTACGATCGCTTACTTTATCGATCATATAGCGGTTTTGACCATCTACTTTGGTGTTAAATCCGTAGTTTGTGCCATCTTTTGAGGTGAAGCTAAAACCGGAGCCAAGACCACCACTCAAGGTGCCATGGTTACCGCGTTGAGCCACCCAAGCGCCTTCACTATTCAGCTCAAATATGCCGCCGTTGCTGACGGATACTCTCGATGGTCGCTCGGGTGCGGTCGCGGCAATTAGGGTATCCAAGGCCAAGGCACTCATCAATCGAGGTCCGCCAATTGCTCTTGTACCGGCCACCCAACTGGGTAAGCCATGACTGTAATCGGAACCGGTATCTGACCATGAGAGGATTTCTACAAATATATGGTGGTTGTGAGACCAACCGGGACCAAAGCCGCTGTCTGAATTCTCTGGGCGACGCTCGTTGTGATAGCTGCGGGTGAAGTTTAGCTGTGGCCCTAGTCCGCTCAAGCTAAGGTCTTCGCGACGAATGGTTAAGCTACCATCTTGAATCAGGGTGTCATGCACGATGGTTTGGCCAAGCATTTTACCGGTGATGCCGCGATTGAGTTTTCCCTTGTATTGGAATTCACGAGTGACGCCGTCGGAAAGGCGGGTGCTTTTGACGACGATGGTCATTTCGGGGCCATCGGCACGAGGGAGAATTTTATTGGCAACATCTTCTTCAAGTAAAACGAATCGATGATCAATACCGGGCAGACTGGCTTCGTTAATTAAGGTGGCTACTTGGGTTTGATTTTGATCTAACAATTCGACAACTACAGAGGATGGCTCTGTTAGGGGCACGTCGATAATGTTATAGGAACCAATGATCAGTTCACCAACACCACTTTCAGCAACAGGAACGCCTTGTGGTTGTGCTAAAGAGATTGTTTGATCGAGGCTAAAGTCCAGTACCATCAGCGAGTTAACTGCTTCGGTCATTGTCCACTGGGCGTGGTCGGGGTCGCTGTCGTAAACAAAGCTTTGTTCACGCGTTAATGGCGTGATACTGCCGTCAAAGGTTTGCCTATTAGCCTGAATCGAGATGGTATTGGCGTCGTCTTGTAAATCTCTGACTAGGGGCTGATAAACAAGTCGAATGGAGGAAAAACCACCGGCGCTTAATAACTCATTGGATGGCCATATAAGCTGCTCGGCCCCGTCGATAAATAAGCGGTAATAATGAGGGAATTTATTTAATGCGGGAGGCTCTTCAAGGCTACCGTCAAATAATACAGTGTCATCGTTAAGTGCGATGACCAAGGAGCTCCAGTCGAGGCCACTGAGCTGATCGGCATTTAGAGTTATGTCTGCTTCGACAGGTATGGCAATTAAATCAACAGCACTGCGGTTATAGTGTCGTTTAGGGAATACAACATTGGTGTCCGGTACTCGCGGGGTTCCGTCTTTTCTATCAAATAAGCTGTACTGTAAGCTAAGCCTCAATGGCTCCGGTAGTTCAGCAATCACTTTGAATGGACCAGCCAAATCCCCCAATGTCAGATCAAATTCAATCGATGTTGCTCCGTCTTTTTCACAATATGTTTCGTAACATAAGCACTCAGATACGTGAACAGGGCAGGTTCCGTCTATATCAGCATACCAATCTAAATATAGCCAATATTCGTCATTAGGTACCTCATGAAAGACATCTATATGAGGAGCGAAAGCAATTTTGTTTTTACCGCCTAAAACATGCAACTCAAGGCCTAACTCCTCAGCTGTTTGCTTTTGAAAGTGCTCAACCTTAAATTCCACCCAAGCATTAGTTAAAGACTTTCTGCTAATAAAAGACCCTTCGCCTCCCGTAGCTCCGCCCTCCCCCCCCTTCCAACGATACAATTTCATATGAATAGGTAATGGAACCTCTTGGCCAACGACACCGGTTAAAATATTTCGCTCTATAGCCTCAATCGTCACCCCACCGACATCATTCCCTCCATTTTCGTCAGTACGAACCCCAAGCCCAACATGCTCCACGCCTGCATCTGCCTCCGGATCAGTAAAAACGACCACTACCGGCCCCGTATCCAGGTCTACCTCCAAATGCAGTGAAGCGCTCTGGTTTCCAAATATTGACACCTCAATAGGGTAAGGCGGATGCATTGGAACCACCTCATCACTTATAGCGATACCAGCGAAATAGACAGGAAACTCACGCGGGTTTGCAACTCGATGACCAAATTCACCAATACTAGGGAGCGCCTCTGTGCCCGCAGCAACGGCTGCAACCCACTCCCCCTGCTCATTCGTCGTCCATGTCGATAAAAACTCACCATTGAGGACTCCGGGGGATATAACAAGCTCGCTCTCACCTGCAACAAAAATTGCACCTTCAACCGGGTTGTCATATTGATCGAGAACACGGAGATGTAACGCGTCATACGTTACCGTCAGTATTGTCATACGGTGAAATTTGCTTTTTAACGATTCAATCTTCACCGCAGCGCCAGCGCGACTTTCCGCGGAAAATAATCCTGGATCCTGTTGCCCACCGATCACAGCGACGACCATCTGAGGCTGTTTTATACGACTACGCTCACCATTAATTTCAGCAAACAGCTTTTGCCCCAAAGTGTGGTACACCTGCGCTCGTCCATC
>NVXL01000176.1 GCA_002746115.1 Alteromonadaceae bacterium | reverse complement strand
GACAACCGGGTCGCGTCCATATATGTCCGTTTTGGTTCATTCAATTTTCGATACAGTTCATGTTCAGCAGAACAACGGTATAAATATCGATCAGAATCGATAAACAGTATATGGATGTGAATATCCAAAAATATATGATATAAATACCGGACATAACAACAAGGGGTAACCAATGAAAACAAACTTAACAAAAATACTATTCATTACTTTGACATTTGTACTAGCGACTCAGGCAAGCGCCATGCCAGTGTATTTAGACTCGGATAATATAAGTGTTAGCATTGGCTCAGGCACCTCGTCGGGGACATTTAACAATACCTTTAATGATGGTCTATCAATTGACAAAGTCATTGACGCCCCTTCTTCTGATGCTCAAGAGTTTCATAACCAAACAACCCATATATGGTATACCGCCAGTAGTGTCGGTGGCGGACTTGAACTAGATTTCGATTTTGGCCAGAGTTATGATATTTCAACTCTGCATTTCTGGAACTATACAAGCGAAAGGTTTGATGTGGATAATATAGATTTCACATTTTTTGATAGCGATATGAATCTTCAGGGAGAGCTTTCTATCAGTCCAATGCTTGGAAGCTCTTCTGGGATTAGCGCGCAAGACATTGATCTGGATGCACCTTTAAATGTTCAGTTTGTTACTGCGTTCCTATCTGGAAGCAACCGTCAGGTTGATTTTCAAAACATTGGCTTTACTGCCGAAGTGTCTGAGGTGCCTGCACCGCCTGCGGTATGGCTGTTTGGTTCGGCGTTACTTGCTTTTGCAGGCATAAAGCGCAAAAAAGCAAATTTGTCTTAATTGAAAGGCTCCTGATGGAGCCTTTTTTACAATATAGGCCGACTGACATTACATCCTGTAAATAAATCCCGCTATAAATCCCAAGCACTACTTACCGACGAAGCCCTCTTATCGTGCTTAGTCTATCTAGATCTAAACCCTATTCGAGCTTGCATGGCTGATAGCCCAGAAACTTCTGACCACACCAGCATTAACGAATAGGGGTCAGACCCCAATATCGATGAACAAGCAAAGCGCGTTATATTACCGCGCCCTAGTAATTTAAATCGGTGCTGCACTTACTGGTTGAACGTGGACCAGGCAACGGTTCACTTGTTCTTTCACGGCTTCTGTTACGTCAAATGTTGGGTCAGCGCTCGGGGTTACGCGTTCTAATTATTGTAGCGGCCAGAAGTTTTTGACGTATCAGTGTAAGCTCTAATCGGGGGCGGCAGCTCTTTAGGCGGTGGCTCGGGGGATCATTTCAACGAGCTAAAACAAGCTCTGGATATATAGTAGCGACAAAAACAGAAACCTTCTGATTCTGCAAGGAGGAGGGCGACCCCTTATCTTGTCTTTATTGCGATGTTGAAATTCGTGCCAATGTAGCTTGTTTTGTTAACAAGTTCTATGCAAGGTTTGGTTCGCGGGCTGGGATTGGACAAGATGGGCGGTTACCTTGGTTGCCAATGCTGCCGGGCGAGGTTTGTAGCGTCTGTACGACCATTGTTGCAGATATGTAGTGGCAATGGTGTGCTCAGTGTTTTAGTGCTGAGCTTTGTGAATAGCCAGATAAAACGCGATATCCATGCTATTGATTTTAGTGTTGGGGTTCGCTTACGTGGTGAATGAAGGTGATGGATTGATTGAGTGAGTGGTTTAATATCATAAGTCAAGATTTGACCCCTTTTCCTAAAACTGTAAAAATAGACGACTGATTTATGTACATAGGTAAAGTTTCTAAGCTAACGGGTGCTTCCAGAAAAGCAATCCATCATTACGAAGAGATTGGTCTTTTACGCGGTGTTGTTCGTTCTGGAAAGTACAGAACCTATAACGAGCATCACGTTGTCATTATATCTATGATAAAAAAGGCGCAAGCGTTGGGGTTTAAATTGGCCGATGTTGCGCCATTAGTTTTAGCTAAGCATGTTGAAAATCGTTTTCCTATCGAAATTGCCAATGCTGCGATTGAGGAAAAAAGAGCTAAAATCAAACTGGACATTCAAAAAGCTAAACAATTAGATGTAGATCTTGTCTCCTTGAAGAATGAACTTCAGGCTCTGTTTGTAAATACCGAGTAGTTTACTGAATACGGCTTGACTCTTCCCCTAGGGGAAGGGTTTATCATTTCAATCGTCATCTGTTTATAGGGGTCGAGTGGAAATGAGTAATGTGTGTTTGGTAACGGGTGCGAATGGGCACTTAGGTAATAATCTTGTCAGGGAGCTTCTTGAAAGGGGCGAGACGGTACGAGCGGGTGTGCGAGATACGCATAAAACTGACATGTTTGATGGTTTAGATTGTGAAGTTGTCTACACGGAAATGCAGGATAAGGAGGCGATGTTAAAGGCGCTGAAAGGTGTCGATGTCTTATATCATGTTGCTGCGGTATTTAAACACTGGGCAAAAGATCCTGAGGCTGAGATCGTTAGGCCAAATGTTGCTGGCGCAGAAGTCGTTCTTGAAGCGGCTGCCGCTGCGAAAGTGAAAAAAGTCGTCTATGTAAGCTCCGTCGCTGCTGTGGGGCATAATGGTGAGCCGCTTAACGAAGGTTCTTGGAACTGTGAGGCGTCAAATGCTTACTATCGTTCAAAAATACAATCAGAGAGGAGGGCGTGGGAGATGGCCAAAAAGTATAACCTTTGGATGGTCACCGTATTGCCCTCGGCAATGGTTGGTCCGTATGCGAATCGCCTAACGGATACGATGCAGTTTCTTGATAGTATTCGAAAAAATACGCTTTCGGTGAATCCAAATTTTTTCTTTAATTTTGTGGATGTTCGTGATGTAGCTAAAGGGATATATTCCGCTGCCATTAATGGTAAATCAGGTAACCGCTATATATTAGCTAATAATGCTTCTTCATCATTACCTGAAATAATCGAGGAGGCTAAAATAAAGGGGTTTAACTTTAAGCTGCCTCCGGTTTTGCCAAAATGGTTACTGTATTTTATGGCGTGGTGTTTGGAGTTGGGCGCGACTATTACGGGGAAACCTGCGGAGTTGATGCGAAGCCAAGTGAAATTATTTTATGGGGTAAGGCAGAGCTACGATATAACTAAGGCGCGTACGGAGTTGGGGTTCGAGCCTCGGAGTTCATCGGTGGCATTGGTTGATGTATTTAGATATCTAGAGGAGCGTTAGGGTGCCAAACAAATAGTAGGGCAGGCGCGGTTCGTGGGAATTGAATATTAAGCATTTTGGTTGCAGGTTGAATTCGGAAAACACTATTACTTAATAGGCAGAAATAATCTGAAGCACGAGGAAGCTAAGCTGAATGGGCATGAATTGACGCGCTGGTGGTTTTGGCAATGAAAAAAGGGGGTCTGACCCCTTTTTATGATTCAAAACCCAACTTCTTTCTACTTTTTTGAAACTGGATGGTGTGTTTTTATCCAAAGCTTTGGCTAGGTCGTTTGCAAGCAGTATATGTCTTGATCCTGTGCGAGACCAGCACTTGTTGCCAAGGTAAGGATTGGGGTTTTGCCATAAGAGACCGCGGATTAATATTCGATTTTAATATGCCTTAGTAAGGCGTTGTTTCCGGTCTTTTGATTAAAAATACTAAGCCTTGACCAGGCTGCGAAAGTCAGACATAGTGTCACCACTTACAAGCAAATGGTGACGCTATGTCTGGAACTTCACTCCAATCTTCAGAGGCTATTTTTCGGGATCACGGTGGTCAACTGCGCATGAGCGAGGCACTGGAGGCGGGTTTGAGCCGTTACCAGCTCTACCGCTTACGGGACGAGGGTGTGATTGAAGCGCTTAGCCGTGGGCTCTACCGTTTGGCGGATTTACCCCTCATTAGCAACCCAGATTTGGTCACCGTGGCATCCCGCTACCCCAAAGCCGTGTTGTGTTTAGTGTCTGCCCTAGCTTGGCACGGTATTACCACCCAAATTCCCCATCGCGTTCACCTTGCGGTGCCACGGCAGGCGCGCCTGCCTGAGCTGGATTACCCACCCGTGCAAGGCTACCGCTTTGCCGAAAGCGCTTTTGGTGCAGGCATCCAAACCCATGCCGTGGATAACACTGCACTGCAAATCTACAACCCAGAGCGAACCCTAGCGGACTGCTTTAAATTCCGTAACAAAATTGGCTTAGACGTAGCACTAGAGGCGCTACAGCTTTATAAGGCGAGGCTTAAAACCAAGCCAGCGGAAATACTCAAATACGCCAAGTTGTGCCGCGTAGACCAAGTAATGCGCCCCTACCTAGAGGCGGGGTTGTAAGGTTGAAGAAGACGGTATGCAGTTTGATGTATCCAGCCTGCAAACCGAAACTATTAAAGAGGACGCAGATTATCAAGGTGTGCGAGTCCGCTTTAATGGTGTATTAGGTGTTGCGCGAGTTACCGTGCAGTTGGATATTGGTTTTGATGATGTGCTAGTGCCGGGTGCTACGCGCGCAGACTTCCCTACATTACTGGAGCTACCCGCGCCAAAACTACTGTGTTATAGCCGAGAGAGTGCCATCGCTGAAAAGTTCGAAGCCATGGTTAAGCTGGGTGATTTAAACAGCCGTATGAAGGATTTCTACGATATTTGGTTGCTGGCGTGTCAATTCGATTTTGACGCGGATCTATTGTTCGAAGCGATTACGCAAACCTTTCAACATCGAGGCACGTCACTACCGACAGAGCTACCCTTTAAAGGCGACTTTGTGGCTTTAAAGCAAAACCAATGGCGAGCATTCCACAAGCGCTTAAATGCGGCTCATGTACCAGAGGCCTTAGGCGAAATATGCAGAGTATTGGAAGGCTTTCTCGATGTGTTTTTACATCGTGGCGCAATATCCTCCGCGCGTTATTGGCAAGCATCAGGGACTTGGAGTCAATAGGTTCCGACTCACTACTGTCCCTGTTAATCTTGTCCCAATCATTAAAAAGCTAGGAAGTAGGCTTGGAATGGTTGGTTAAAAATAAGTTCGGGTGAGGCTGAATAATTTATGTTTTTTGGAAAAGTATTAACAGTCGTCTGTATCATTATTCTGTTTTCATGCGATTCAAATGTTAACAGTGCTGAGCTGTTGTTTGTGCCGGTTGAAAGTACTACGCCTGTCGCTGGAGATGAGCTGCAATATTTCAAATCTGGATTGGCTAAGCGGAAGGGCGTGGGGAATGTAATGCTTGATGTTTACCGAGTCTTGGGTGATAGCTATCCAAATGCGAAATTCACTGCATCTTCGATGGAGACTCTTGATGATGGACATCTTGGTTTTCAGTTTGAGACTTACTTCAACATGGGGCTCTCACGAGAGCGATATACTCGTCAGCCACTCAATGGGTAGGTTTTTCATGCGTCAATACTTCCATATTATACTCACTGTGCTCTTGATCTCTTTTTTTTCGGGTTGTCTCAAGACGGTCACGGCAACAACGGCTGAAAAACATATTGCCCTTCGTAACGCAATAAATACAAATAACTTCGCCTTGCTGGCCGATGCCATCGAGCTTCCCTTTGTTATTAGCGAGCAAGAGTGGATAACAGCTGGCGATGGTTATGGTTATGTTTTAGGTGGAAAAAGCACTCTGGTAGCGAATACCCCTAAAGATCTGAATGACGCGCTTAAGATATTGGAGCGCGTCGAGATAGAAGGCGAAGCTCCTTTAGATCAACAATTTGTTATGGCGGATTTCAAGGATGAACTTACCGGTATTAGTCATCACTGGGAATCTCTAGATCTAGTAGTTTTCTTTCGCGGGCAAGGCGATGTTGAACATATTCTGGTGCTTGGCTTAGACAAAAAATCCGAAAAATTACGTGCAATATATGTTAATTAATTTAAACAAATAGGAGTTAACGTGACTAGTGCATTCGACCCCAAAGGGAAGACATTTACACAACGCCTCAAGGCATTTTTAGACGATGTTAAAGCAACCTATAGCCTCACTGTAGGCCAGGATTCAGGGCGCACTGTTGCATGGCAGCAGAAGCATCACGTCGCTCATATGTTTTTATATAATTCGTATAGGTCTACTAAACCTGCAAAAGTCGATGGCGTAAAAAGGACTATTGCTTGGTCGCATTTCTCTAACCCAAAGGTTATTTGGGCGACGGTTAAGTTTAGCGATTTTTTGAAAACGGCCAAAAATGCGACTCCCGTAAAAGACGGGCAAAAATGGAAGGTCGGTTTTGAGCCCGATCAAAAAGCGACGGAGAAGCATGTAAAATCATTGCAGACCACTGCCGGTATCGGTAATAGCGGTAAAGCGATGGTATCCTCTGGCTTAAAACCTTGCGCTGAGCCGTGTAAGTGTGGGGCGGGTCGGTCTAAGCATTTAGATGGTGTTGCTGCCGATCTCAATAGTAGCCACTTAACCACACTCTCCACTAAGCTTGTCACAGCCAAAGCCGGTACATTGGACGACTATTTGGCTAAGTTTGGCTTGCATCGCCCACTATTGAATCATGCTACTAGCCCGGAAAAATGGCACGTTGAAGCGAAGTAGCTCTCTTCAGTTATCAGGCTCCGTATTCCGCAAGCTTCATACGGACTACGTCACTGATGGTTTTTCATAGTTGAGGTATTTTACAGGGAGGTGTTTTATTCGCCGTCCAAGATTAACGGTGGTTGAAACCACCGTCTACACGCCACAACCCCAAAAGGGGTTTTAGTTAGCGTTGTGTGATACCTCCCTGTGAGGGTGTGTGTCAATAGACGGCAAGTCTACACAGGCTAAACAATCCCGCCCACCATTAGATCCAAATTGGCCAACCCCTGCAGCAGTACTATACTGTTCTAACGTTAAGTACAAATTGCGGTGATAGCATTCTCGACGCCAATGACGCCATTACCATACAGCAAGATAGTAAATATGAATGAAAGCACTGATTAAACATAGAGATAAATTTGTGGATAGGAGGGTCGGGCGAGTAACTAGTTCATCCTGCCTAGCCGTGTTATGGGAAGTTAACGGGTTCCCTTAGTGTCTAACGTAAGGCTTGGGCTCTTGGGCAAGAGGCCGCTGAGCGACTTTAACATTCTCGTGGCCACCCTTGGTTTGACGAGAGCGGGTAGTGTTCCGGCGACGATTAAAAAATTGAAGGCTTTGATGGCGGGTGACGAGAGCATTGCTAGGAAGGTTAGGGGTTTGGGTGGCTCATATAGGGGCTGATGTGGCAATATGATACTTGACCCCTTTTTCATTAAAAAGCAACCCCTGTACTGGTGCTTGGCGGCGGATTCCCTGGATTAATTTACGTGGGTTTTGGTTGGAGCAAGCGGGGTTTGAGATTGGGGCGCAGTACACCATTGAGGTGTATGATAGGAGGTTGGTTTTTAGCGTGGTAGATTAAAGGAAAAGCCCTGCAATGCAGGGCTTATACGGTTTTAACTTAA
>NVXL01000175.1 GCA_002746115.1 Alteromonadaceae bacterium | reverse complement strand
GCATTCCCGATAAATTAGCTGTCGTTACTTGAGCTGGCGATAATGCGGGTTTTATTTTTATCGCCTTCATGAAGAATCTTGTCGTGGTTAAGACCATCACTGTGGCTAAAGTTCCCGTCGTTATTTACAGTTTCGTTAACATTAAAAGTCTCGGCAAGCTTGTCTGAAATTGCGCCGCCCATAGGGGCTTGTTGTTGCCTTAGTGGCGACAGGAGTTTTTTCTCCAAATCGTCACGGTAGAGCAAATTGTAGGTCTCAAAAGGGATGACACGCTTAGCATCGGGGTGAATAATATGTACGCAGCTTTTTCGAATTGAATGTACGTCAAAGTTGTGAGCGTCCATAAATTCGACGATTAATACTCTAAAAATATGCTTGTAATCAATCGTTGTTGCTTGTGAACTCTTGTGCAGCTTTCCATCCAGCCCTCCATCAAGTGCTTTATTATTAAGCTCCTTATTATTAAACTCCTTATTGTTAAGTAAGGTCTGCATCGCAAGTAGCTCGCTTTCTTGCGAGTGATGGGTGGAGAATAAATCTAATAAGGCATCTTTTAAGGGCGCTTGTTGTTCATATAAAACGGTATTGGGCGCGCTTTCGAGCAAGGTATCAATATCAATTAGGCGTGTCAGCGGTACAAAAGTAGACTCTGCTGAACCGGGTGCTGAGCGCAGCGCGTAAGCCATTGCCAGCTGTTCGGGGTGGCAGGGAACGGGGATGATGTCATCGGCTTGAAATAGAGTGCTTTGTTGAACGATATTTCGGCGTACCTCGGTCAAGGTCAAGCGGTCACGCTCACTTTGAAAACCGTCCTGATAATTACTTAGGCGGCCAGCGGCTTGTACCGGTTGAAAGGTAATGCCGCGCACGCAGGGTTGTTGACGGGCAAATTCAATTAGGGCGCCTAGCTCGTCATCATTTACGCCACGGCGTACCGTCACCACTAAGTTGGTGGCGATCTCGTACTTGTTAAGTAGTGCCAGCGCTTGTTGGTGAACTTGGCGTAAGTCCGCACCACGCAGGTTTTGTAATGCCTCGGATTTAAGCGAATCAAATTGCAGGTAAATCTCTAAGTGTTGGCGCCGCTCGCCAAGTGCTTTTACTAAGGCTTCGTCTTTGGCGAGGCGAATGCCGTTGGTGTTGATGAGTAAGTATTGAATTGGGCGACTTTGAGCTTCGTCAACAATGGCCAAAAAATCAGGGTGCAAAGTCGGCTCGCCTCCGGAGATTTGCACAATGTTGGGTTGACCTTCGTTGTGCTCAGCGAGGTCGAGCATGCGTTTTAATTGTGATAAAGGCCGGTATTGTTGTCGTTCAGGACTGCTATCGGCATAACAGGTCGGGCAGCGAAGATTGCAGGCGTCGGTAATTTCCAGCAGCAAGGTGCAGCCGTGCTGTTCATGATCTGGGCAAATACCGCAATCATAGGGGCAACCGTAGTGGCTGCGGGTATTGTAGTGTTTGACTTGTTGCGCGCTGGTGATAAAGCGTTCACGAGCCCAGCGATAATAAGGTATGTCGTCGGCGATCATGACGTGTTCAGCGCCGTGCTCAGGGCAGCGTTTAAGCATCCACACCGCGCCTTGGGCAAATACTATCTTCGCATCGACTCGGCGCAAGCACGTCGCGCAGAGGGATGTGGTGGAGTTATAGTATTGGTAGGGGCGTCTCGGTACGCTATGACTTGATGGCGTTTCAGGCTTGCTCATAGGGTAAGTTCATAGCGTAAGTTCATCATTGTGAGGGAGCCTCGGCCACGAATACGCCGCGCATGGGCGCCGGATGGCCTTCGATTGTTAGGTTAATGTCGTCTGGCGAGAGGAAGTCCTGTAGTGACTGGAAAGTCATCCAATCGGTACTGCGCTGCTCTTCAAGTGAGGTTTGCTCACTATCAACACATCTTGGCTTGGTAAAACCACATTTGCTTAGCCAAGAGATCAAAGTCTCTGCACTGGGGATAAACCAGACGTTATTCATCTTGGCATAACGCCCTTCGGGTACCAGTGTATCGCCTAATTTTCCGGGAATAATTAGGGTTTCAAGCACGAGTTGCCCGCCCGGTTTGAGCGTTGCTTTAAGCTCACGCAGGTGATCCATTGGTGAGCGACGATGGTAAAGCACGCCCATAGAAAATGTGGTATCAAAAGCGGCAAGCTCAGCTGGTAAAGCTTCAATGCCAATTGGTAAGATGTCTACCGGCAGTTCACGCTCACTCTCAAGCCCATTTCCAAGCTCAGGTTGTTGTTGGCGCCAATAAGCCTGTGCGAAATGCTTCATCATGTAAAACTGGACGACAAAGCGTGGCGATGGGTCGATGCCGATGACACGCGCCGCTTGTTCACCCAACATCCGCCAGCAATGATAACCATTACCACAACCCACATCTAAGATGGTTTTACCCGCGAGCGGTGCGATATGTTCACGCAGGCGATCCCACTTCCAATCCGAGCGCCACTCCGTGTCAATGTGAGTGCCAAATACTGAATACGGCCCTTTTCGCCAAGGGATAAGGGCTTTTAAGGCCTGATCAACTTGTTGACTCTCCTCGTCGTTCAAATCCTCTCGCATCCCGATGCGTGCTTCGTCTAGAAAATCCATGCTTGAAGGGCAAACGTCAGGCAAGGACTGTAAAGCCTTAAGCCAGTCACCAAGATCGCCAAAGCGTTGGGTGCATAAACCTTGCGCGATCTGCTCCGGCAGCTGTTCCGCCCAAGCGGTAAATTTCTGCAGGATAAGCGCTTCGGACTTTAATTTATTGGCCTTCGCTTTTCTCGTAGGTTTTTCATTGGGAGCCGCATTTGTGGTGTTAGTTGTAGCGTTAGTGGTGCTTGGCGCTTGTGTGAGAGCGTGCAAAAAAGGGCGATAATTGATCATTATGTAGGTTTAAAATCTAGGTTTAAAAACATTCAGAAGGCTTGGATGACTTAGTTGGCGCCATTTTACTCGGCTGACGGTGAAAAAGTTAGCCTTTATACCTCTTTTAACGGTATTGATGGCGTTCCGGCGGGCAGGGCATCGACTACACTTAACGGTATTGACCTGTATAAGAGGCTGGATTATCCGTGAGTCAGATTAACTATCAGAAACTGTCCGTTTTAGTTGCCGACGATTTCAGTAGTTTTCGTAACACCGTCAACGGTATGTTGCTCAATCTAGGCGTGATGCATGTGGATATGGCTTCCAATGGTGACGAGACGATCGCCTTATGCGAGGGTAAATCTTATGATGTTATCTTGTGTGATTACGATCTGGGCCACGGCCGCAGCGGGCAGCACGTACTTGAGGAGCTACGTTACAAACAGTTAATTAATGCGAACAGCTTGTTTTTAATGGTATCTGCGGAAGCTAGCCGCAATATCGTCATGTCGGCTTATGATTGTGAGCCTAACGATTATTTAATGAAGCCCATTACCGGTCGTATGTTGGAGCAGCGTATTAACCGTCTATTAACGCAACGTAAAGTTTTTAGCGAGGTGAATGACGCACTAAAAAAAGAAGATTTCGATTCCGCGATGACGCAGTTGGTGGATATGTCGGTAGCGACAAATCGCTATACCGTGATGGCGCAAAAAATGCTCGGTGAGTTGTTTCTGAGCTTAGGTGAAGTCAATAAAGCTGAAAAACTCTATACCAAAGCGCTCGAAGTACGGCAGTTGGATTGGGCGCGCTTGGGGCTAGCACGTGTTAAGCAACTTCAAGGTGAGCTTGATACTGCAGGGCAGTGGTTAGATAAAATTGTGCAAGATAACCCCTTGTATTTACCGGCCTATGATGTGCTGGCGGACAACTGGGAAAAACGCGGTGATGGTGAGCAACTACAAAGTGCCGTTGAAAAGGCGGTAACCGTATCGCCGATGTCTATTTTACGTCAAAAGCGTTTGGCCAAAGTGGCAGATGATAATCAAGATGTAAGATCCGCCCTCGCGGCGATGCGTAAAACTATTAAGTTAGGCCGTTTATCTTGTCATGGCTCCTCGGATGATGCCTTTATGTTTGCACGAATGGCTGCTCGCGCTGTCGAGAGCAACGTAGATGTGCCTCATACTGTTGCTGGTGAGGCGATGGAGTATTTGCACGACAGCCAGAAGCAAAATGAAATGAGCAGTGAGCAGCGCATACAATGCAATCTGTTGCAAGGGCGTGTGCATGCATGTACAGGTCGACGTGATAAGGCACAACAAATTTTAAATGACAGTTTTGATTTGTCTGATCGCGGAAAAATCCAATTTGATACTGATCTTGATCGCGTAGGGTTAATGCTGGGTCTTAATGACAAAGAGCAAGCCAATGAGTTGCTGGAAAAGCTACAGCGACAATACTCCGGCGATCAACAAGCCTTGCAAAAACTGGATGTATACTTGGATGAACCCGCGAGTGATGCTAACCAAGAAGTGGTGGCCTCGATTAACCGTGAGGGTATCGATTTATATGCAGATGAGCGCTACGACGAAGCGCTTACTTGTTTTGAGCGTGCACGTAAACAGTTCCCTAAGCATGCAGGTATCCACCTAAATATTGCGCAAGCCTTGCTTGGTAAAGTAAAGGCTGGGGATTATGCTGATGACCTGGAGCGTGAATGCAGTTCGGTATTTGAAATGGTCGCCTCGCTTGTGGACAAAAAACATCCGCAGTACAGTCGTTATATGCGACTGCGACGCAAGGCCGTAGGTTTAAAAATACATATTCACAGTTAGGGCCAGGCAGCTAATTTTTTTGGCCTGCATTTTTGGTCTGAACTAATGACGACAGCAGGTGTTGTTTTATGAGTGATAGCGAAGATAAAATTGATTTTGCGATGGTACTGGCATCCAGCGTGCATGACATGAAAAACTCTGTAGGCATGTTGTTAGCCAGCCTTGAAGCGGTGATAGAAGAGATGCCTCCAACGAATGCGCGGCAAGCGAATCTATTTAATACCTTACATTACGAATCGTCACGAATTAATGGTGAATTAATTCAGTTGCTCACGATTTACAGAATGAATAGTGATTTTCTCCCCGTGTCGATTGACGAGCACTATGTGGTAGATGTGCTGGAGGAGCAGGTCGCGCGTAATTCCTCGTTGATGGAAACTGGCAATATTGAACTTGAATTACGCTGTGATGAGGATCTAGCTTGGTATTACGACCTAGACCTTGTTGGCAGCGTAGTACATAACGTGTTAGTGAATTGTGTGCGTTATACAAAATCACGCCTAATTTTATCGGCTGACATTGAAGATGAATTTTTACACATCCGTATTCAAGATAATGGCCCCGGTTACCCAGATACGATGCTGCGCTCGCCAACGGATTTGGTTGACAAGGCCGATGTTAATGATGGCGATACTCATCTAGGTTTATATTTTGCTGAGTGCATCGCGAAGATGCATAAGCAGAATGAGCACAAAGGTTATATTAAACTTGAAAATGGCGGTGAGCTCGGTGGTGGGGTGTTTAGTTTGTTCATTCCTTAAATTGAGCCTGTAGCTTGAGCCTGTAAATTATAGGGGGCAGGATGTTTGACCCTCCATGTTTTGCTTGTTTAAGTATAATCTGTGTGTTTGTTTTATTCTCTCAAAACGTCTACAACGAAAAAAATTAAAACCACATCCCTGCGCTAAATAAATTAGTGCTTACTAGTCGCGTCGTAAAAATTCATTACTTGTACCCACGAGCCAAAGATATAACACATCTATGAGGAAAGGCTATATGTATATTCTGAGTGGTAATGTTAGGGTGGTTTTCAATTTCAGATAAAATATTTCGAACTATTTTATATCTGCCTAGTCTGTGTTTAACATGTGATATTACACTAGATTGAATGGTGGAGTTCGTTGATGTTTATATAGCGATAACGGAGAGTTTTGGGCGTTCTGCCATCTGATTATGCTGGTCTTGGATTTGATTGTTGATTAAATTTTTCACAATGTGTTTTAGTTTCTGCTAATGTAAATAGATGGTTAACATATGGATAAAATCGGTATAGCTATTACCGATTAAGTTTTGCACATCAGGAGTTGCGTTAATGGCAAGTGTTAATGGTAGGATTCCAATTTTGTCATCCGTGGATGGCGCTATGCACGGAGATTATCCAACGGGGGATTTTATTCCAGCGGAAGAGTTAGCCGTAGAGCTAGCTGAATATACGACAAGGCAGCAAGATATTGATGATGCTCGCGCATTGCTGCTAGGCATGGAAAACCTCTTTTATCGAGATAACTTAGAGCTTCGTCTTAATAATATCTATGTGCCCGCTCGACTCATGTTGGGAACACCACCACTTGTTAATGAGTGGGACACTCGCTCGCCACATACGCCTCTTATTTCACCCAACGGATTTTATGTTCGATCACCCGGCGGTAAAATCTCATTTAAATTAGATCACGTACTAGAACAGAATAGCGGCTGGAGCTGCATCCACGTTGACTGTAGTATTCTCCATCATATAACACACTTTGGCGTGGGTGATGAGCTAAACCTTTCGGGCTTAACTCAAGACATGAGAGGCACCTCTGCTCAGTCAGTGTTATTCGGTAGGGGGATATATACTAACAATGAGCAGCTTACAAACGTTCCGAATAATATGCAGAATGTCGTGATCGCCATTAATTACCAAACCAATCCAACCGTTTATGCTATTCAAGGTGGTTCGGTTGTTTATGAGGTGACATTGCCGATGACAAGCCCGGTTAATTTTGTTGCCCAAACAGAATGGTTGGGGCAGCGGGATTGGGTTATTAAAGTCAATACAGGCGCAGATCTAATCAATAGACCCATGCCCAGTGGTATTGAGTTGGCGCTTCAGGATCATGTAGATACTACCGGTTTTGTTGAAGGTTGGGGTGCAAGTTCGTCCAGTCCTGCTGAAGAAGGTGAGGCTCAAGTTAAAATTGACGCCGTGTCTGAAAACCCTGCAGTGGGGCAGTCGGTTAGTGTAACGGCGACCTGTGTTGACGGTGCAGGCATTGATCGAGCGGCTGAAATCCATTGGTACAACAATGGTGCGAACTGGAATCACGCCGAGGCCTTTGCTGTAGGGGCGACTTATTCTTTTACCCCGGAACAACCAGGTAGTTACGACATTGTTGCCCGATATTATGACCGTTTTGGGGATTTTGTTGACGCAAGTGTAAATGTCTTTATCGATTGGGTTGAAAATCACAGCAGTGAAACTGTCTTCGATATATCTCGCACCCATCCCAATATTTTAGAGCATGGGCAGATCCTCAATAACCAGGTACGTTTTAATACTTCTGATCCCTTTAAGATCAGTACCATTGCCAACAACGGTAATTGGGGTAATTTTCGATATTTTGAGTTGCAACATACGACACCGGATATATATGCACTATTTGGTTTTGGGGTCTCTACTTTGCTCAATG
>NVXL01000023.1 GCA_002746115.1 Alteromonadaceae bacterium | reverse complement strand
AATTGACTAGCTCAGTTATGATCTCTTTGATGGCGGGTGATATAAAAAGTGCCGATTTCACTCATACGGCAGTGATGGATTATTATGCGAGGGACCTTGTAGCCGAGACCGCTTATCACCGTGGGTGGATTGCCAGTATAGACTTTCGTTACCGAGATGCGTTTACGTTTTATGCTAAGGCCGCACGTTTGATGCCGAGTATTGGCGTTTATTTGAATCGTGCGGGAGAAGCTGCTCATACCTTAAAGGAATACGATGAGGCGATACTGTATTACGAGCTAGCATTGGCGCTTGACCTTAAAGAGTCGGGTAAAGATCATTCGGGGGTGGTGATTTCGTATAGTAACTTGGCTTTAGCATGGGAAGAAAAGAAGAACTACGGTAAAGCGATTGGGTATTATGAATTGGCTTTAGAAAGTACCCTTAAGGCTTATGGGGAGGAGCATTCAGGTGTGAGTTATTTCCGTAATAACCTTGCGTCAATGTGGAAAGCTAGCGGGGACTATGCTAAAGCGATTAAAGATGAAGGTGAAAATTATGACGGTGGCAATTTATGAAAGCTGAATATGATCTAACAAAAATAAATATCTCATGGCATACAAAGCTCTAATTCCTTACTTTGCGGGCATCATCAATACCGCCTACATTCTGTACATTGTTATACCCGGCCTTCTTTAGGGCGAGCAATGCTTTACCTGCCCTTCCACCACTACGACAATATAGGCGAATCTCGGTGTTTTTATCCGGGTATATTTTACTGATCTCTGCCACTATGTCAGTGTGCGTGATTCGGATGTCGCCTTTGATGCTGTCTATTTTGTTTTCGGGTAAACTGCGAACGTCAATCCAAACGGGATCGGCATAAGAGGTTGAGAAAAATAGTACCCCGATGGCTAGCGTAACGGCGTATGTGATCGATTTTATATTCATAACGAAATTGCGCTCTAAAAATAAAATAATACATTCTGCCCGCCAAGGCCGAATTGATGGGGTGAAAGTCCCTGAGGGAGTGATCACCGGTCGCTTACCTTGTTATTAGACGTTAACCGCTAGCAAACAGCAAGGGCTTTCCCGCGCTTGTGAGTATGCGCGCTACTTGAGTTGGAGGTGGTTTAGACGCCATAAGAGCCTATAGGCTTATTAGCACTACACTTCCATAATGTGGCGCCAAATGGGGCTGCTGGGTTGGAATGTTGTACTGTTTTGTTCTAGTGTTAGAGTGTTGCGTGGTTATTGAGGGTTAAAAATATACGTACTTTTGGGGGCTGCGTACCCTTATTTTGGCTTGGTGCGAGAGAATTATATGTTATCTATCCATCTATGTTTAAAGAGTAACACCCATGGAAAATAAAATATACGAAACACCACAATCCGAATTATCCGAAATCGAGAAATCTGAGGGTACGGAATTTTACGTGGTGTCTATTAAAAAATTCACAATTTTATTTATGGCTACTTTCGGAATTTATGCGGTTTATTGGTTCTACAGAAATTGGCGACAGTATAAAAACAAAAACGGAGATAATATTTGGCCCGTAGCTCGCGGTATGTTTAGCATATTCTTTGCTCACTCGCTGTTTGAGCGTATCGATGGTTCTTTAGAGAAGAGGTCGTTGGTTTATAAATGGTATCCGAGCAGCTACGCATCATTTTATGTGATAATTGTCATCGCGGGTCGTATTGTAGATAAATTGTCGGACAAAAGTATTGGATCCCCGTACACTGATGTGATATCAATATTAACCATACCGATTGTTTGCTATATTCTCGCAAAAGTACAAGGCGCGATAAATTTAAGTCAAGACGATATGAATGGATCTTCAAATTCCAATTTTACATTACCAAATTATCTATGGTGTGCTCCAGGAGCGATCCTATGGTTTCTGGTCTTTTTGGGATTATTTAATATATTTGGTTTAATAAATCTAGATAGCTAACAAGCCTATAAACAAAGACGCCAAAAATCGGCGCTTGTTATAGGAGTGTTAGCTCTGGGGTATTGCGTTTCTTATATCCTTGCTGGATGCGCCGGCAGAAAACAAGGATTTAATTACGAGGTCGAGGGACACGGATGCGTCGCCCGCTTCCATTTTAGCAACCCTTGATTGGCTTGAATTTATCTTCTTTGCAAGATCACTTTGTGTTAAGTGTTTTCTAGTCCTTATTTTTTTTAGCGTCCTACACAAAGAAAGTTTAAGTTCGATATAAGCTTCCTCTTCTGGTGTTAGCTCCAAAAAATCAGATGCCGAACCCACTTTCCAGCCGTTTTGTTCTAGTTTTTTCTGTTTACTTGATTGCATCGTCATAACCTCTCAGGCGATTTTTACAAATTTCGATAACCTTTTTAGCCGTTGTATTTGTCTTCTTCGCAAATACTTCTGCTATTACAGTCGCATCATCATCTATTCTATATACAATTCGCCAAGTCTTATCGTCATCATTAATACGTAATTCATGGCAACTTTTTCCAATTGTTGGCATCGGCCGCGAACTGGGCATGGATAGCTTTACGCCGGATTGCAGTTGGCGCAAAAGAAATCCTGCTTCGAGGCGAGCAGATTGGGAGAGCGGCGGTGATTTTACTTCACCGTATAGCCATACTAAGGGTTTATGTTTAGGGCTCATAAAGGTTATTATATGTCATATTTGACATATTGCAAGTGTGCGAAACGAATAAGGATATGTTGCGCGCCAGCCGCAACATATCCAGTTAAGTAGTCAGGCTCATCCGTATTGGACAAGGCTAATATTTGACTGATCGTACGCCATAACGTACGCTTTTGTTTGCGGAGGTGTCTATGACCACTTTAAATGCAACAGAAGCTAGATCAAACTTATATAAATTGATCGATGAAACAGCAAGCTCTCACCAACCTATTGTTATCAAAGGGAAAAGGTCTAACGCAGTTTTGATCTCTGAAGAGGATTGGAAGGCTATTAACGAAACCTTGTACCTAGTGTCTATTCCCGGAATGCGTGATTCCATAATCGAAGGTATGGAAACTGATGTAGAAGATTGCAGTAAAAAGTTGGATTGGTGATGTGGGAGTTACGTTATACGAAAGCTGCTCAGAAAGACGCAAGGAAGCTTGCTTCGGCTAATCTGAAGGGCAAGGCAAAAGGGCTGCTAGATATCATTTCCGAAGACCCCTACCAAAACCCGCCCCCCTATGAAAGCTTGGCCGGAGATTTATCCGGCGCATATTCGAGGCGAATAAACATTTTGCATCGGCTTGTTTATCAAGTATTGGAAGAAGAGCGAATAGTAAAAGTTTTACGGATGTGGTCGCATTACGAGTAAATGTATGGCAAGCCCATTTGGTTGAAATGCAGCAGGCCGCAGCGGCTTTCTGACCCTTTTGATTTGTGCGACTGGCTTTATTTCCGGTGACGGGCGAGACTACGTTATGGCGGCCAGGGCATGCACACTCAAGTGTGCATGTGGTTTAGCAAAGTCGCAGTCAATACTACTTAACGTATCATTGGGTGCGACTTTTTCTGTTCTGATTCCATCTACCCTGCCATGCTCGCATAATCCCCGGCAACCGATTGACTGCCCTAGCCAATCTTATCGTAACAGAGACCCACTCTCGCTCTAACAGGACGCCTATATAATGAATATCGAGACGATAAACCGTATTGTTAACCTATGTCGCAGCCCTCATTATCTTAAAATTGCTTTTACTTGTTTCCTTGGTCTTATACTCTCATCCACTAGTTTCGCCGCAGGCTTACTTACTCCCAGTGGCGGTGGCCTACCGGCGCTGGATTTACAAGAGCAACATGTAACCGTGACCGTTGATGGAAGTTTTGTGACCACCACTGTCGATCAGGTTTTCTTCAATCCCAATCCGCAACAGTTAGAGGCTATTTATTCTTTTCCTGTACCCGCGCATGCGGCAGTTGGGGAGTTTATTTATTGGATTAACGGCAAGCCTATTATTGGCGAAGTGGTAAAAAAACAGCAAGCAAAAGAAATCTATGCAAAAGAAAAAAACGCTGGGCGCCATGTTGCTATGGTTGAAAAGGACGAATATAAAACCTTTGATATTCGTGTGTCACCGGTGCTGCCGCAACAGGCTGTGAAGATTCGTTTAGTGTATTTGCAAAGTGTGGATCTTGATACGGGCATTGGTCGTTATGTCTACCCGCTGGAAGAGGGCGGTGTTGATGAGGCACAACAGGCGTTTTGGGATAGCAATAATGTGGTTAGTCAAAAATTTAGTTTTAATTTTAATTTACGTTCAGCTTACCCCGTGCAAGGTATTCGGCTTCCAAAACATGCTGGAGCAACCATTAAAAAAATATCTGCCGAGCAATGGCATGTCAGTTTAGGTCATCATGATACGGGGGTTGAAAATACTTCGGAGCAGGCAGCGGGACCTGCGATGCGGCTTGATCAAGATATCGTTGTTTATTGGCGCCAGCAAAGCGGTTTGCCTGGCGGCTTGGATCTTGTGACTTATAAAGCGGATGCCAACAGTCGCGGCACGTTTATGTTGACTCTAACTCCCGGTGACGATTTGGGTAGTGCCATCCAGAACGGTCGAGATTGGACATTTTTATTAGATGTTTCAGGCTCTATGCAGGGTAAGTATGCGACCTTGGTTGAGGGTGTGCGTAAGGCCTTGCAACAGCTCAAACCGCAAGATCGCTTTCGCGTCATTGTGTTTAATGATCGGGCACATGATTTAAGTGGTGGATTTCAACCGGCTCAAGTCGCTAGCGTAAGTTCAGTGTTGGGGCTGGTGGAAAATTATAGCGTTGGTAATGGCACCAATTTGTATGCTGGCTTATTGGCAAGCTTAAAAGACCTAGATGCTGATCGTGTGAACGGAATAATATTGGTTACAGATGGTGTTGCTAATGTTGGAGTGACCGAGAAAACTAAATTTTTGGCCTTACTAAAAAAACAGGATGTACGTTTATTTACGTTTATTATGGGCAATAGCGCTAACCGCCCCTTACTTGAAGGGATGGCAGATGTGTCCGACGGATTTGCCATGAGTGTTTCTAATAGCGACGACATTAAAGGTCACTTAATGCTGGCTACCAGCAAGTTGGGGCACTATGCTATGCGGGATATTCGCTTAAATTTCGATGGTGTGCGTGTAACGGATGTTGTACCAGAGAAACCGCAGAGTTTGTATCGTGGTGATCAGTTGGTGGTTTTTGGTCATTATCATAATGATGGTAAATTGGATATTGTATTAAAAGCCAAAGTAGGCGCTGAGGATAAGCAATACTCTATGCAAATTGAATTACCTGAAAAAAATACGGGGTCTCCGGAAATTGAACGACTATGGGCCTATTATAAAATTCAACAACTGAATCAAAAACAAGATTACCTTGGTGAAGATGCGGATACCGAACAAGCTATTACCGACATCGCTCTGGAATATGGCCTAGTCACCGATCAAACCTCGATGATTGTTCTCGAAGAGGCTATGTACGCCGCTTACAATATCGACCGTACAAATCAAAAACGCGTACAACGGGAGCAGCTAGCGCGTGAACAGCGAGATATGCAGCAAGTGGCTCAGCAGAAGGTGATACCACAAGGAACCCCGATGTTTAAGCAGCCAAGAGCTGATTTAAATCGTCCTGCAAGTCGTGGCTCATCGGGCGGTGGTTCGGCGGGGTTTGTTCTGATTGCTATCTTGGGGTTATTAGGGCTTCGTCGGTTATTTTTTCTTAAAGCGTCAATGGTCTTAGCAATAAAAAGGCAATAATTTTAGGCTAGAAACAGGTGGTTAAAACCACCTGTTATACGGTGTCACCCCTCCGGGGTTTGATGTGTCAGAACCAAGTTGCAGCAAGAGCAAGTAAGTAATATATCCACGATAGTGTTCTGTTAAATTCAAAACGATTACATCGACATCACCAATGCATGTAGTTTGTTATAGCTCATGCGTTCAATCGGTTTACCATCGGTACTGCTTCGCCCACGAACACGAATATGGTTTTCGGGGTAGATAGACAATTCAACCAGAAAATCCAAATCTAAATAAATATGGGTATAGTATTTAATTTTACCATTATCACTAATGGCGACGTCTTGCTTCTCGTAACGCCAGCCCACAGTCTCTAGGCAGCACTCCAGTGATTAAATGCTATCTGTGAACACATGAATATCCACATCACTATTTTGTTTAATACGCCCACTGCTTACCGAGCCAATTAAGCCTGGAGAAAACGCCGCTAAACGTGCCATTACATCTAACGCTAGCATGCGCATAGCGAGCAAATTTTCCTCCATTTTCTCGCCTTCGTATAATTGAGCTAACTCATGGACGGCTTGAGATATTTCGCCATTAGAGGGTAGATCGCAATTACGAATTTTGCCAAATTTAGCTCCTCCGCGACTAAAGACGTGTTTTGCTGCGCGCCATTTAGCGGTATGGTATTGGGTAATGTCCTCTTCATACATCAAACGCGCAGACTCTTGGATCAATAATTGCCGAAGTTGCGGATTGCCTTTACTGTATTGGTTCTTTTTCATAAAAACGTCGGCGACATGCCGATAGGTTGTGATAACGATTCTTTTCTTGGACTGTTTTTTTAGGTATAGTCTTTTCAATTGTAGTTTATTATCAAGCGTGGATTACGCTCAATGTAAGGCTATATTAAATAGTTTGTTAGCATGTGGTCGCAAAATATTAATCGCCTGTTCAGTATCCATTACCACCGCATTCGGGTCACGACCTTGCAGGTCCCAACGGCGCAACAGCTCCAAATCGGCAAGCTCCTGCCTGCCAGCCAATTGCCTGCGTATCCGGCGCGGTTTAATTAATAAATCTAAATGATGCTTGATTAACCAAACTATATTTGGGCGAAGTATTGCTTCAAGCATTTTCGCKCCCTCCTGAGCRTGCTCAGGGCCATTAAGGGCTTTRCCAACATCGTGRAATAATGCCGCTGCCCATAAATCAGGGCGATCGGAACYCTCAAGAGCTAGCTCAAAGACTTGTAATGAGTGGTATAAGGCATCCCCTTCGGGGTGATAACGTGGGTATTGTTGAATGCCATGCAGGTCGTTTAATAATGCGTTTAAATGATTAAAGTGAAGGGCGTAACGGTTTTGGCTGGTATCAGAATGTGTATGCAATGTAGCACCGGTGATGCCCGGCTGTCAGATAAATAGGTAACTTACCTAGCAAACGTTATCAGTGCAGTATGTCTCTGTCAAATTTTTATTGTAGGGGTTAACCGGGTGAAGCGGACATTCATCGCTCTGCTTGGTGCCTGTAATTGCCTGCGTCAATGAGTCCGTGCATCAATTGAGTTGGGGGTGCTTTAGGCGGAATAAGCGCTTATACGTTTACTAGGGCGACATTTTCATAATATGGCTCCAAAATAGAGCTACTAGGTTGGAATGTTGTACGGTTTTGTTCTAGCGTTAGAGGGTTGTGTGGTTATTGAGGGTTAAAAATGTACGTGCTTTTGGGAACTGCGTACTCTTATTTTGGCTCGGTTAAAGAAAAACTATATTGTTCAGCAGGTTAACCTGCTGTTTTTATGTGGATATATCGCACGTGCTTCCTTTGTTAGTGGCTGGAATGCGATCAATCGCTTTGAGGTTAGGTGGCATATGGTTTGTAGAGTAATTAGAGGTATTTATTGTTCCGGGAACTGGGGCTGTGAAAGCGGATTTGGTGTGAAATAATCAGATGTAAGAAAGGGGATCTTGAGTTTTATCTGTTAGCTGGTAGATCCATAGTTTGGCTTGGTGTGATAGGTCAAGATTTGACCCCTTTTTTTCTCAAGTTAACAGTTTGGCGCGTTAAACCACTTGTTTTGAGCTCAATTGTCTACTCTTCCGCCATCCATTTTAAGAAGTAATCCCAGGTAACCCACACAGAAAGCGTGCTACGACCAATCAACCATCCATTAACCACTAAGATTTTAAGAGTTGCTCGCCACCAGCTACAGATATAAGCCTATACCAGAAAGTCAACCATAAATAGGGCAACCACTAAGAATAGGATTTAGTGGATTGACGCCTTTTGGGTTGAATTTAAGTGGCTATATTTTTAGTATTGACCGTGCTAAATCATATTCTTTACCAATAAAAAATAATTTGGCTAAAACACAATTTAATTAATAGACAGATTAATTAGGGTACAACTTAACTAAAACATAGGGCTGATATTGGCTTGCTCGCCGTATTAACACAAGATATATGGATACCTTACTAAAATACACCTCTTACGTGCTGGTTACATTCATTTTTTTTCGTATCCTATACAGTTTTATCTGTATTCTTTCGCCAAAAATTCAAGAAAACACATTAAGCTGGAATCTACCCCTAAACAATGTATCACCCCCTGCGTTGTTTCATTATTTAAACAATCAATTTACACGATTCCGTAACCATCCATTTGTCTATATTAGCTCTGTATTTATTGCTAACAGAATTATAATTGCCATAATAGCAACACTTGCATTTTCCTTTCTGGAAGGAAAACCTATTAGTGTCCTAGATAATTTTGACGCCATATGGCTGAAGTGGGATTCCCGGCATTACCTGCATATAGCTGAATTCGGGTACCCGACATCTGGTGATCAGCGTGCTATTATTGCCTTCTATCCGATGTACCCTGCACTCATAAGGCTAGCGGCAACCATCGTTAATGACTACTTTTTAGCGGCAATAATAGTCTCCAGTGTATGTTTGTGGATGTCTTGCATCATGTTATACCGGTTAATGAATTTTGAATTCGGTAACGACGAATCATCAAAAAACTCGGTTAAATACCTACTGCTGTTTCCTCTATCTTATTTTGGGTCGATGGCATACGCTGAATCAACATTTTTACTATTCAGTATTTGCTCGTTTTACTATATGCGCCGTGGTATGTGGTTTTGGGCTGGAATGTTTGGCTTGTTTGCAGCACTCACCCGCACTCAAGGAATTTTGCTCTTTGGTCCAATGGTATACGAGTTAATTAGACAAAATTTAGAACAACTACGCAAAGGCCAAGCGATTAGTAAAACAATGCTCATTTCACGCGCATGCACGGCACTTTTAATACCGCTGGGAATAGGGTTGTATCTGGGGGTAAATAAGTATGTTCATGATGATTGGTTTGCGTTTTTGTTTTTTCAAAAACAGAACTGGGGGCAGGAGTTCATGCTGTTTTCCGATAACATTGTAAATATTGCTAACCGTATTGATGATGGCAACTGGCCCATGGCTATCGGCACTTGGCTACCGTCGATCACGGTATTTATTTTTTGCCTTGTAATAATTACAATATCGACGAGCATATTGCCTAATGCTTACACCATATATAGCCTGGCTTTTCTAATCATCTCATATTCACCGTCTTGGCTATTAAGTGGTGCACGATATATGTTTGTCTTGTTCCCCATTTATATGGTTCTGGCAAAGGTATTACATAAACGCAAAGCGATAAGTCATCATATTGATATGGCGCTGACCTGCTTCCTTGTGCTAATTTTATTTGCATTTATTAAGTACAATGTTTATTAAGTAAAGTTTTTATTAACCTGTCCCTGAAACAAGGCTGCATGTTGGAGGGGGCTGAGGTTTTTTGCTCAACGCGAGGCTATATATCCACTTGCCGCAAGCAAGGAGTTGGTGCCACTCACGCTCTTACCTCGTTGTTTGGCGGTACCCTACCTTCGATTTTTAATTAATTGAGCTGAATAGTTACAAATTATGTATGGTAAAGGTGGAGTTATACATATAGGCACAAAAATGCCCTAGGGGTTACCTTCTGACGGCTATCAAAGGCACATAGGGCGTAGGTAATGTGTTTATTTGGAAGTGAATTAAATCGCCTCAATTACCGAGGCGATTCATCGGCCAACCCCATCAAGCAAGCAAATCCAAGGGATAAACACTAACACTATCACCAACCGCCAGCGTAACCCCATCAGGCACAAACGCCAAAGCATTCGCCCAGCTAAGCGAACTCAGCACCCCAGAACTTTGATTCCCAAAACGCTCAACTCCTTTATCCGTCATACGCACTCGTAAAAGCTCGGGCCTTGCACGCGCTTTATCAATACTAAAACAAATCGGCATCGGTAAACTAAACGGCTTACTCGCCTCTTGCCCCTGCATCGTTTGAATCAAGGGCGCAGCAAACATCAAAAACGTCACCATCGCCGATACCGGGTTACCCGGCAGGCCAAGAAACGGCGTATCGCAGACTTGTCCAAACGCCAATGGCTTACCCGGCTTCATGTTAATCTTCCATAAATCCAAGGCACCAAGCGATGTCACAGCAGCTTTAACATGATCCTCATCACCCACCGAGACGCCACCCGTTGAGAGAATTAAATCCGCTTGCTCACTCGCCGATTTAAGCGCGGCAACAGTATCTTCTAAGGTATCCGCCACGGTAGGCAAAGAAATTAACTCACAGTTCAGTTTTGTTAACAAAGCACTTAATAAGGCTTGGTTGGAATTATAAATTTGCCCAGGTTTAAGGGGCGTGCCGGGGTCGGCAAGTTCGTCGCCGGTGTTTAGTAAGGCAACACGTAAGGGTCGATAAACCTCGATTTCATTTTGCCCAATAGATGCAATCAGGCCGATGTCTTGTGGTTTAAGTCGGCGTTGCTTTGGCAGTACCACGGAGCCTACGGCAATGTCTTGGCCGCAGGGGCGGACGTTTTGCGCTAGCTGCGGGAGCGTATCAAAACAAATCGTGCTGTTTTCAGCATCATAGTTGCAGTTTTCTTGAATAATGACCGTGTCAGCATTGGCGGGGATTTCTGCGCCTGTGAGTATGCGCGCGGCTGTGCCTGCTTTTAAATCCGATGGCGCATAACCTGCGGCGATGGTTTGGCTCACGCTGAGCTGGTATTTACCGTCTGCGTTGGGCGTGACATCGCGTAAGCGAAAAACATAGCCGTCCATTGCGCTGTTGTCTGCTGGAGGCACGTTGATGGTGGCGGTGATGTCTTGGGCTAATACCCGGCCAAGGGCGTGGTCTAGGTTAAGGGTTTGCGTCTCACTAAGGCCGCGAACGGCCTCGATAATATTCTGGCGTGCTTGATCGATGCTTAGCATCAAAGAAACCTCGTAGGCAGGGAGTTAAACTAAATAAGTGAAGTGCTTGTTGTTAGTGCGTTAGCAACTCGTGTAAATACATAATAAGTATATAAATACACGAGAGGCTATAAACGTAAGGGCTATTTAAGTGCTTGTGCAGGCGCTTATGTTAATTGGCCGACAAAGTTACACGGGCGCGTTAAGGAGCTAAGTTGAGCTTTAATGATCTTCTCCCATGCGGTGTTACATGCACCGGTGGAACCGGGGACGCAAAATATTAAGGTTTTATTGGCGAGACCTGCAAAGGCGCGTGACTGTATGGTTGAGCCGCCAATTTCTTCGTATGAAATTTGACGGAATAACTCCCCAAAGCCGGTGACTTCTTTATCTAAAATAGGAAGGATCGCCTCTGGCGTGCTGTCGCGCCCGGAAAAACCGGTGCCGCCGGTGATCAATACAACCTGTGCTTGAGTGTCATGAACCCATTGTGACACCACGGCACGCATGTGGTAAACATCATCTTTAATCAGCTGGCGATCATGTAATACATGACCGGCTTCGGTTAAACCGTCAGTTAGCTTTTGGCCAGAGGTGTCGTTGTCAAAGCTGCGCGTGTCCGATACGGTGAGGACGCAGATATTCAGGGGCACAAATTCAGTCATCTTTTGGGACATATAAAGCTCTCTAAAAAGTTCTTTAAATCGACGCGGATCTTTTAGCCGCCAGTGGTGTTCATAAATCTAACAATTTGTGGGGCTTCTTCTAAATTAAACTCGTGCTTTTCGGGTTTGATCGTAATTGCGCGCACAATTGCGGCTTGCACGAGTCGGTCGTCATCGCTGCTGCGCATTAAATCACGCAGGTCAACGCTGTGTTCATTGCCAAGGCACAAGAGTAAGCGCCCAGTGGCCGTCACACGTACGCGATTACACGAAGCGCAAAAGTTTTCACTGTGAGGTGAGATAAAACCGATTTTGCTGTCATAGCCCTCAGCGGACCAATAACGTGAAGGGCCGCCAGTGTTAAAACTGTCGGCTTTAAGGGTGAAGTGCTCAGAGAGAAGATCTCTGACATCTTGGCTGCTGATGAACTCGACGTCGCGGGCGTGACTGGTGATCTCGCCCAGAGGCATTTCTTCAATAAAGCTAATGTCGATACCGCGTTCTAAAGCGAATTTCGCTAAATCAGCGGCTTCGTCTAAGTTGTAATTCTTCATTAAAACGGCGTTGAGTTTAATGCGATCAAAACCCGCTGCGATGGCGGCATCTATTCCTGCCAGTACTTTATCAAGCTTGCCGTGGCGGGTAAGCGTACGGAAGCGCTCGGAGTCTAAAGTGTCGAGGCTAATGTTAATGCGGTTGACACCAGCCTTGACCAAGGGCAGGGCTTTCTCGACGAGCTGAGAGCCGTTGGAGGTTAGGCAAAGCTCATCTAAGCCCTCAATGCCGCCGAGTTGTTGAAATAACACTAAGGCATCATTTCTGATCAGTGGCTCGCCTCCGGTGACACGGACTTTGGAGACGCCTAGGTCAACAAAAATACGGGTTAAGCGCGTGATCTCTTCAAGAGATAAGACGTCTTTGCGTGGCAGGAAAGTCATGTCCTCAGCCATGCAATAAATACAGCGAAAGTCGCACCGGTCGGTAATCGAGATGCGTAAGTAATCAATTTTTCGCCCAAATGGGTCTTGTAGTTGTTTTGTCTTCATGGTGCGCATTATTCACTA
The DNA here is from genome assembly GCA_002746115.1 of Alteromonadaceae bacterium. Classification (GTDB taxonomy): domain Bacteria; phylum Pseudomonadota; class Gammaproteobacteria; order Pseudomonadales; family Cellvibrionaceae. The sequence continues at coordinate 39,712 of NVXL01000023.1, read as the reverse complement.
TTGTTACGGGAAACGCCATCAACGCCTATTTGCTACGTGATTACGATTTCATCCATGGTTGGTGCGCTCTTAAACGAATTGCTTAGAGAGTTTGCAACTTACCGAAGCACCTAAAATATCAAGGAAGCTATGATTGGCATTCATATTGCAGACAGAGTGTTAAGAGATGTTTGTGTTGCAACATTATCACAAACGTTACCTAGTATTTATAACCCGTTCGAGCCGTCGCTATATCAAGGCGAATTGCAATCACTTGGCAAGGTAAGAACGGAATGTAACTGCACTTAGTTGGATCAGTTGGAAATCTTGCCGCACCACCATGGTGCAAGCATATTAACTGCTTGCACAGATATGTGTCTTGATATGAATCATGGTAGTGCGCTGATCTATTTTAATGCAGTTGTTAGAACGCTTAGACTGAGGAAAAATGAAATGAGTAAGCAACGCATAGTAGTTGTTGGTAATGGCATGGTTGGGCACAAATTTATTGATAACCTAGCCACCCATGAAAATGCTGAAGATTACGAGATTATCACTTTCTCTGAAGAGCCACGCTTAGCATACGACCGTGTGCAGTTAAGCGCTTATTTTTCTGGTTCGACTGCGGAAGATTTGATGCTCACTTCGGAAGCGTATTATCAAGAGAAGGGCGTTAACTACGTTCTTAAAGATAAGGTCGTCACCTTAGATACGCAAGCCAAAAAAGTAGTGACTGAAAGCGGACGCGAAGAGCCCTATGATAAGTTGGTGCTGGCAACGGGTTCTTTTCCCTTTGTTCCGCCTATCCCCGGACGCGACCAACCGCATTGCTTGGTTTACCGTACCATTGAAGATCTAGAAGCCATGACGGCCTCGGCCAAGGTAAGCAAAATCGGCGTGGTGGTTGGTGGCGGTCTGTTAGGTTTGGAGGCGGGTAACGCACTTAAAAACTTAGGCTTAGAAGTTCACGTTGTAGAATTTGCGCCACGTTTAATGGCGGTGCAGTTAGATGAAGGCGGTGGTGCTTTACTGCGCAGTAAAATTACGGCTTTGGGTGTTCAGGTTCACACTGAGAAAAACACCCAAGACATCGTCGCGGGTGAGACCTGTCGCTATCGCATGAACTTTGCAGACGGTTCTCATCTTGAAACCGACATGATTTTATTCTCAGCCGGTATTCGTCCTCAAGATGAGTTGGCGCGTAAGTATGATATTGCCATTGGTGAGCGCGGCGGTATTGTTGTTGATAACAATTGCCTGACTAACGTTGATGATGTGTATGCGATTGGCGAGTGTGCGCTTTGGGAAGGTCGTATTTATGGTTTGGTGGCTCCAGGTTACCAAATGGCAAAAGTCGCTGTGTCTCATATTACTGGTGGTGAAGAGCAGTTTACCGGTGCGGACATGAGCACTAAGTTGAAATTACTCGGTGTAGACGTGGCCAGTATTGGTGATGCGCAAGGGCGCACGCCTGGCTGCAAAAGCTATGTTTATCAAGACGGCGTTGCCGAAGTGTATAAGCGCTTAATTGTCTCGGAAGATAATAAGAAGTTATTAGGTGTGGTATTGGTAGGCGACGTTGAAGCCTACGGCACATTGCAGCAAATGTGTGTGCATAATATGGATTTACCGGAGTCGCCAGAAGCGTTGATTCTGCCCGCTGTTGAAGGTGGCGCAGACGCCGGTATGGGCGTTGATGCATTACCTGACGCTGCGCACATCTGTACCTGTCACGAAGTTACCAAAGGCGATATTTGTAGCGCGGTTGCTGGTGGCGTCGCGACAATTGGTGACCTTAAAGCTGAGACTAAAGCCGGTACTGGCTGTGGTGGTTGTGTTTCATTAGCGACTCAGTTGATGAATAGCGAACTGACCAAGTTGGGTGTTGAAGTTAATACTGACCTTTGTGAGCATTTTGCTTATACGCGTCAAGATTTATATAACTTGGTACGTATTGGTAAGATCAAAACCTTTGATGACTTAATTGAAAAGCATGGTAAAGGTTTAGGCTGTGATATTTGTAAGCCAACAGTGGGCTCTGTTTTAGCGAGCTGCTGGAATGACTATGTGCTTGAAGATGCGCATGCAGGTTTACAAGATACGAATGATCACTTCTTGGCGAACCTACAGAAAAATGGGACTTACTCCATCGTGCCACGTGTTGCTGGTGGTGAGATTAAGCCTGAAGGTTTAATTGCCATGGGGCAGATTGCACTAAAATATAATTTGTACACCAAAATTACCGGTGGTCAGCGAATCGATTTATTTGGTGCGCAGCAGCATGAGTTGCCATTAATCTGGAAGGAGTTGATTGATGCTGGCTTCGAAACGGGGCATGCCTACGGTAAATCTTTACGTACGGTAAAATCTTGTGTGGGTAAAACCTGGTGTCGCTACGGTGTACTCGATAGTGCTGGCATGGCGATTCGCTTAGAAAATCGTTACAAAGGCTTACGCTCACCGCATAAACTTAAAGTAGGTGTTTCAGGTTGTACGCGTGAGTGTGCTGAAGCGCAAAGTAAAGATATCGGTGTTATTGCCACTGAAAATGGTTGGAGTTTATACGTTTGTGGTAACGGTGGTATGAAGCCTCGCCATGGAGATCTTTTCGCGACTGGCTTGGACGATGCCACGCTAATTCAATACATTGACCGCGTACTGATGTTTTATGTTCGTACCGGTGACCGTTTGCAGCGTACTTCTGTGTGGATGGATAACATGGAAGGTGGCCTCGATTACCTGAAGTCTGTGGTTATTGATGACAAGCTTGGTGCTTGTGAAGCGCTTGAAGCTGAAATGGAACACGTGGTGGATACTTATCAGTGTGAATGGAAAACTACCATTGAAGATCCTGAAAAAGTGAAGCGCTTCCGTACCTTTGTTAACAGTGATGAAAAAGATAATACGGTTGTGTTTGTGGAAGAGCGTGAGCAAATTCGCCCTGCAAGTGAAGAAGAGATTGTTCGATTCGTTGAGCCCGAGCCAGCTTAATTCTCCACTACTATCCGATAGATAAGACAAAGATAGAAAAGATAAAGGTAGAAAAGACGATGAGTGAAGAAAACAAAAATTGGCAAGCTATCTGTGCAAGCACAGAGTTGACTGAACCGCTTGGAGTACGTGCTTTGTTAGGTGATGAGCAAGTCGCTATATTTAAAGTGAAAAACGAGCTTTACGCGGTTAGTGCAATTGACCCGTTTACCAATGCGGCAGTATTAGCACGCGGTATTGTGGGGGATCTTTCGGGTAAGACCGTGGTGGCTTCTCCGATTTATAAGCAGCACTTTTGCTTGTCTTCAGGGGCTTGTTTAGAGGATGAGGACGTGAGCGTTAAAACTTATGCGGTTCGTGATAACGGCGGCCAAATTGAGTTAGCGCAGCACTAGGTTTGATTTTCGAATAGTGGTTTTGATTTTTGAATAATAGTTTTACTGCTTAACAAAAAAGCCCCGCGATTGCGGGGCTTTTTTGTTTCTGCTTGTCTGTGGTTTCACGCTACCTGTATCGGCCTTGGGGTGTAAGCAAAAGTTAAGTGTTTAGCTTTGTTTGTCGCTTCTAAAAAAAGGGGGGGGTATACCAATGTTGCCGATCTTAAAATCATCAATCCAGACTTTCTCGTAACCTGGGATATTCACCAAACCAGTGACGACAAGGAAGACCGCGAGCAGCAGTGGTGAGAGTGGGTGCCACGCATCGTCGCGCCGCACGTTAATGGATCGTTAGTTTAGCTAGCGCTCAAGACTAAGCGCAGATACAATCTGCCCCTTAATGACAACAAGGATCATAAAAGGAGCGGAATATGAGTAATGATATTGTCATTGCCGCCTTGGAGGCTGGTTTAGCGGCGTCGCCAGATAATACTTCCTTAAAAATGCATTTAGCCAAGTTTTTAGCTGAGGGTGAAGACAAAAGCGAGCGAGCTTTTGAGCTTGCTCAATCGGTTATTATGGTCGAGCCGACAAATCAGGATGCATTAATACTTGCTTGTAAGTTGGCGGAGCGTCTTGGGCAGAGCGAGATTGCATTGAGCTATCAAAGCTTGCTGGATAGCCTGCCCGCTGAGTCTCAGGGTGCGGGCCTTTCAGAAGGGCAGGATCTCAAGGGGCAGGGTTCCAAGGAGCAAGAGAAGTTAAGTGAGCTTACTGCTTCCTCTGGCGGGGAAGCGAAATCTCAGGCGCAACAAGGCGATAAGTCGGCTCCAGAGCGTGTTCGAGGTGCAAAACTCAGATTGGTCACTGAGGAAAAAATCGCTGATGGCTTTGTTGATGTTGAAGATAGCAATATATACCTCGATGATGTTGGTGGAATGGAAGAGGTCAAAAAGCGTTTAAAATTATCTTTCCTAGCGCCACTGCAAAACCCTGAATTAATGAAAGCTTATGGCAAAAGTGTGGGGGGCGGGTTGCTTTTATTCGGGCCACCCGGCTGCGGAAAAACTTTTGTAGCGCGTGCACTTGCGGGTGAGTTGGGGGCAAAGTTTATCTCCATTGGATTGACCGATATTCTCGATATGTATATCGGAGAGAGCGAGCGAAAACTTCATGAGTTATTTGAAAATGCCCGTCGCCATGCTCCTGCAGTTTTATTTATTGATGAGTTAGATGCTCTGGGTCAAAAACGTAGTCAGCTCCGCAGTAGTGGCATGCGCACACTGGTGAATCAGCTTTTAACTGAACTCGATAGCATTGGGCAGGATAATGAAAATCTTTTTGTGTTAGCTGCCACGAATCATCCTTGGGATGTTGACTCCGCGTTGCGTCGCCCAGGGCGATTTGATCGTGTAGTTGCGGTCTACCCGCCTGATGTTGAGGCGCGAGGTGCAATTTTATCTCACCACCTTAAAAACAAGCCTATAGATAAAATCGATATTGATGGTATTGCTCGGAAGACAAATATGTTTTCTGGTGCCGACCTTGCTCATCTTTGCAATGCTGCTGTTGAATATGTCTTGGAAGAAGCAATAGAATCGGGTCAAGTTCGGGGTTTGCGGACAGATGATTTTGTGACCCCGCTTAAGGAGACAAAGCCCAGCACTTTGCCTTGGTTTGATACAGCCCGGAACTATGCCATGTTCGCTAACGAAAATGGTATTTACGATGATTTATTGGAATTTATCAACAAGAACAAATTATAGGGAATGTTGCAATGGAAAATATGCGGGCACAGCAAATTGAATCTTTACTGGATGTGAAGCGTTTTGATGATGCGATTAAAGAAGCGTTGTCAGCATTGTCTTCTTTTCCTGATTCCTATTACTTGCAGACGCTACTAGTTCGAGCGCATATGGGGGCAGATAATGATCGCGAAGCTGAAGTGCAATGTAGATGCTTGATTAAAAACCACCCACATGATGCTTTTTCGTATTATCTTGCAAGTCTTGTTTTTCACAATAATAAAAAATTCACTAGTGAATTGGAAACGGCGGAAATAGCGGCAAAGCTAGAGCCGGATGACGCGTTGATGCTAAAGCGCTTAGCAGAGGCGCAGCTGCAAAATGGTATGCTTAAGGCTGCCAAACAGTGTAGTGAACGGATGTTGGTGTTGGCGCCTGAAGATGCAGGCTCTTTTGAGCTCTGCGGCCAGATAGCTTTGGAGTCGGATGACTATAGGTCTGCGGAAAAACACCTTAAAGAAGCGCTTAGGCTTGTTGCTGATGATGTCCATGTTTTGAATTTGTTGGCTATTTCATTGCAGGCCCAAAAGCGTGATAAGGAGGCGATCGACTTAATCTTTGTTGCTTTGCGAAATCGCCCGGAAAGTGAGCCACTTAGGGAAAATCTCTTTGCATTTATTAAAGCCTATATGGATCGAAATACCTTGGGTGGTGGTCGTCATAAGGTTCTTGCTGAATTACCGAACCCTGTACAGATGTTTTACCTGGACTATAAAAAGAGAACTAATGTCTTTCAGCGCTATTCGAATTATGTGATGTATGCTTTTTGGGTTGTTTTTATTACCGTATTTACCTTGATTATTAATTATTTCAGTTGATGCTTCTTGCTATTGTGAGTGGGTCGAAAATGTTTGTTAAGGGGTGTCCGATTGGCGTTTGAGATAGCCATCAAAATATCAGTTTTGAATGGCATCTTTACTCGATGGCTCCTCCATTGCAATTTGCAATAATAGCCCTTCTTTCATATCAGATTTTATTGCGGCATTAAAATGATTTACCCAAAATGGTGAAAACTGCGTACCCACACAGGCGTTAATTTCGGCAACTGCGCGCATTATCGAGCGACGACGTGGTCGGTCGGCGCGTGGTTTTATCATTGCAAAAAATGCATCCAAAATAGCGATTATCTTGGCGCCTTTGCAAATATCCTCACCCCTTAATTGGTTAGGGTAGCCTAAACCGTCTTCACGTTCGTGGTGCTGGGCAATCATCATCGACGTTTCTTGCCAGTTTTGCATACGGCTGATCAGCTCAAATCCCAAAAAAGGGTGTTGTTCCAATTGTGAGCGTTCAAAACGATTGAGTTTGCCCGCCTTCGTCATAATATTGCCGGGTAAAAGCGACATACCTATGTCGTGCAGATAAATTGCCGCGCTAAGCTGGGCAGCATCAAGTGGTTGGCCTGCTCAGTGCTTTCAATCTTGGTGTTTTCATGCTCGGTGTTGCTATCGGTAAAGCGGTGGGTGAACTCCCATAGTAGCTCTTGTAGGGCCTTCTCTACCTGCTCTTCGTTTGAGCGACAGCGAGCATGGTTAATGCTTGCTCTGAGCGGGTTATGTTTAGATCGTCAAACTGCGCATCACTTAGCTTTTCTAGGTGAATGTTGCGCAGGTGATCCATGGCCATTAATAGTGCCTCAGACAACTCGTGTGTGGGTGCTAGGTTACCGTTAATGATGGAGAAGATGATGTTCTCGATGGCATTGGTGAAGCTCATGATCTCACTGAGTTGCAACATTGCGGCATTTTCACGGATGGAATGAATCTCACACAGAATCATATGTAGAGCATCGTGATCCTGTAAATCCGCTGAGGCGTAGATATGCTCCTCAATAAGCGCGTGATGACGTTCAAATTCGTAGAGCACCTCGTTGTTGGCTTCGGTGTCGACTTCGGGTAGGGCGGTGGCGTTCATAGGAGTTGTCCATGACAATAAGGGTAAGCGCTTCCTTAAGGATAGGCCTTGATGTGTCACCTGCAAGTTACCCTATTGCTGGCAGCTGCCGAACTTTGGATGAGCCTGTCGACTTTGAGTGCCTGTCCGCGCTTATAGTTTCTTATAGCTCGGTGCCTTCGGAGAGGATGGCCACGTAGTGCTTATAGGCGTATTTACGGTTACGTCGCCCCGGTGAGATTTGCTCTATCACTCCGAGGCGCTCGGCTAAGGTAATCAGTTTGGTGACGGTGCCGCGTGATTTTTGCAGGTGTTGCTCTAAGTCGTTGATTTTAATAATGGGTTGTTGCAATAGCAGGCGAATAAAACTGACGCCGTCGGTGCCAGCGCCTTCGGCAATCATTTTGTCGGTATCGTCGCGCTCCAGTTTTTGTACTCGGCGCGTGGTGTCTATCACCATATTGCAAACGGCTTCTATACCTTCCAGAAAAAAGGCAATCCATTTTTCGTAACTGCCTTCTACCCTTACCTGCTGCAAACGGTCGTAGTACTCCTGTTGGTGAATTTTCAAGTAGGCACTAAGGTATAACACTGGCTGTTCTAAAATATCTTGGCTCACTAGGTATAGGGTAACCAATAGGCGCCCGACTCGGCCATTACCGTCGTTAAAGGGGTGTAGAGTTTCAAACTGATAATGCAGTAGGGCGCATTGCACTAACGGAGGCAATTGCCCGGCGGTATTCATGTATCGCTCAAAATTGCCGAGCCCTTACTAGTGAGCTTTGAGTCCCTTCTATTTGGGAGCTGAGCAAGGCTTCTTTTTGAATGAGCATGCCGGTGAGTAGCTCGGGGGGGGAGTGGTGAGGGGAAAAAGGCTTTATAACCACTGGGCATTTGCCGGAAACCCCCGCTTCTGCTGCATAGAATCAGTTTAGAGTTGGAGCATTTTTTGGAATATACCCATCCTAAACCATTCCATACGGTAGAAAAATAACATATGAATTTTTTTTCTCTCTATACGTCAGTTTTATAACGTATGGGGCGATCTGTAGGTGCTATATGTCAAATGTTGCGGGAGTAGCAATATCGAAACTACGGCTTCTCGAAGCCGTAGTTTGACGCACAATTAGCTCAGGTTAACTTGGACTAACGGGGAAGAAAGCGAAATATCTGCTCAGAATAAAGGGATCTAACGGCTACTCCATCGACCATAGCGGGTATGTATTTTTGCGCCATGAAAGTTTTGGTCAGATACTTTATGCAATTTTTACCAGCGTCTTCAGTGGCGACTTTTATTTCCGATGGGGTGCCGTCTGTTTCAATAACCGCATTTACGGTGATGTGCTTATTGATCCCGCAGCCGACGCCAAAGTTGCCTTTACCTTCTTTGTAGCGCTGTGCGGAGGTGTAGTCAAATCCGTAGCGATTTACTTCTAAACCGGAGTTAGGCATAACTTCGACTGAATGCTTGTCGCCTTTTTTCATGAAGACCACATAATACTGAAACCAAGTCTTACGAGCTCTGCCGTTAACTTTTCCGGGTTTGATGGTGGCGCGCTTCGCGGCATTGTTAATGGCGACGACATATGGGAAGGCCTTCTTGCTCTTATCAAGGCAGTAGTTGAGGCTAAGCTTTCCGGAGCGTGTTACTTGGGCATCGCATCGCACGACAAGGTTGGTGTCAACGTCGGATCTTAATACCTTTCTGGGGAATTTGATTTTATTTTGTAGCGATGATTTGCTGTCTTTTAGGTTGGCAGGCTCAAATACATCGGAGGTGTTGCTTGCGTGTACGCTAATAGAGGAAAAAACAAACAGTAAAAAAGACAATAATAAATACAGTGATGAATATAGTCGCATAGTGAATCCTAATTTAACTCCTCTTCACAGGAGGAGTGATTGATTGTGCCCTGAATGATTAGGGATAACCTAATATAGGTGAATTAAAAAAGCCCCCATTAAGGAGGCTTTTTGGTACTAAGTTACATATTAACCTTACTAAGCCACATCTATCAACTCGACGCTGCCATCCGGTAGAATTTCAGCAATTTTACCCTTAGGCTCATCCATAAATGCGAGTATCAGGATAAAGACGACGCCGCAGGAGATGGCAATCGTGGTAAAGAAAAACGATGGACTGAAGAAGGAGTTAATAAGTAAAAATGTGGCTGCACCGACGTTGCCGTAGGCGCCGGTCATACCTGCAATTTGCCCTGTTAAGCGTCGTTTAATTGTCGGCACTACACCAAAGGTTGCGCCTGCACCCGCTTGTGCAAAAAAGGAGCAAAAGAGCACAACAGCGCCAATGCCTAACAAGGACCACTCCGGGGTCATGAGTGCAAGACCGAGGTAACCAATGGAAGAGCCAATAATCGTTAATGTGAGTGTTTTCTTACGGCCGATTTTATCGCTGAGCCAGCCGCCTCCGGGGCGCGCAATTAAGTTCATGGCCATAAAGCAGCCGGCCATTAATGAGGCTTTACCGAGTGAATATGCGTAGGTGTCTTCATTTGAAAACATTAACGGCATCATTGAAACCACTGCGATCTCGGCACCAAAGGTGACAGCGTAGGCGAGGTCTAATAGGGCCACTTGCTTGAATTTATAGCGGTGCAGTTCGGCAACGCCTTGGCTCAGATTTTCTTTGTTGATGCTGTAAGAGCCCTTAATGTGCCAAAAAAACCATAGGGTAATGCCTGCCCATATCATCCAGGTAACATTTTGTGAGAGCAGGGCGACTTGATCCGGAGATAGGCGCCAAGTGATGATGCCCATGGCGATGAAAATCGGCATGGCCATGATGATATAAAGAATAAAATCCCCTTTGCTGGTGACTTCCATCGCGCCGATCTTTTTGGGAGAAAAGTAAGTCGAGCCTTTTGGGGTGTTTTTTACTTGAGTGTAAAAAAACAGGCCGTAGGCAATAGCGACGACACCGGATGTGGATACCGCGACACGCCACCCTTTCTCTGCTCCTAGCCAGGTGGTAAAGGCAACGGCCATAACGGGGAGTGACCAGTTGGCAATGGCGGCACCAAAGTTGCCCCAGCCGCCGTATATGCCTTGAGCCGTTCCTGCTGTTTTAGCGGGGAACCATTCGGTTACTAGGCGAATGCCAATAACAAAACCAGCACCAGCAAAGCCAAGTAAAAAGCGTGTGGCGGCAAGTTGCGTATAGTTTTGCGCCCAGGCAAACATAAAGCAAATAAAACCGGAGATAACTAGTAGTACGCTGTACATTAAGCGCGGGCCGTATTTATCGACTAGTGAACCTACAATGGTTCTGGCGGGAATGGTGAGTGCGACGTTCAGAAAAAGTAAGGCCTTTGCCTCTTCAATGGAAAGGCCAAAAGTATCTTTGATTAGCGGCATGAGTGGTACGTGAGAGAACCACATAAAGAAGGTGATGAAAAAAGCTATCCAGGCCAAATGTAGGGTTTGGACTTTGCCGTCTTTGAAGTTAAATACACTGAACCCGGGCGAAGAACTCATAAACTACCTTTAGTATGATGAATAAAGTATGTTTGAAGGGTGAAAGGAATGATGTTAGCAATTACCGTGCCGTTATGAAATGAAGCACGCTTACTTGATATTGGGTATCTAGTCGCCGCCCTAAGGGGCATGATGGAAATGTTAGCGGGGTTGAGGTGCCTTATTGTGGTGCGTTTTTGGTGGTTTATGCTTTGCGATGAGGCGTAAAGGTAAGCGACAAGGAAGGCTTGCCGCTTATTTGGGGGGGCTGGAAAGTTTTTAGAAAGTATAGAAATTTTAAAAGCTGATATTCGTTACGGCCTCTTTACCCTCAAATTTGAATTCAAAGTGCCAGTGTTTTTTGTCGGCAATTTTCTTTACTAACGCAAGCCCTAGACCAAAACCTGCGGTGCGAACGACGTTTTCCTGTGTGTTGGGTTTACTTTGTGTATCTTGACAGGCTTCCTCTGAGCTGAAATCTTCCCGTTCATTTCGAACCTCGATACAGCGTGGTGAGGTGGCGGTAATTTTAATTTCACTTCCCGTGCAATGCTGAAATGCGTTGCGTATTAGGTTGTCGAGAGCGATATGAATCAGCGCTTTCTGGGAGACGATGTTGTCTAAGGCCTTAACATCTATTGTGACGTTTATTGATTTATCTTCGAGTAGGTTTTGATTTTCTTCTGTAATTTGTTGAACCAAGGCTTTGATATCAACTTCGCTTTGTTCTGGCGCCTGATAGTCTTTAACGGCTAGCCATAAAATCGCTTCAGTGACGGCTTTCATGGTGTCACTGGCGCGGCGTAGGCGTTTTAAATACTGACCAATATCGTGCTTACCTTGTTTGTTTTTGTATTCAATAACATCCATGGTATTACGAATAATCGCAATCGGTGTGCGCAGTTCGTGACTGGCGTTGCGTAAAAATAGCGTCTCGGTTTCAGTGTGTTGGTGAATGCGCTGTAAGGCATCAAAAAGATTGGTGGCGACTTGCCCGATCTCGTCATCGTCAATGTTGTCGGGGATTTTTGCAGGTGGTTTGTTATCTTCAAGGTTGCGAATCCAGGCGGATAAACTCCGTAAGGGGTTAAGTGCCTTATTGACGAAAATACTTAACGCAATCACCATTACGATGACTAGAATGAGGCCGAGTAAGGATACCTGGCGTACGTTGGCCCATTGGTCTTGGCTGTTGCCTGTGTTTATTGATACGGTATAGTACATGACCAACTCAAGGTCTGAGTCTGGTAGAGGGCTTATGTATAAATGATGGAAGTGGGCAACTTTGTGGCTCCAATCGGCCGAGTAATAAATGCCCAGCCCACGCTGTTGCCAGTTGGCGCGGTTCTCTGGAGGGAAGACCTCTTTAATACGCTCGGGCATGTTTTCAATCCCAAGGTAGCCCTGGAGGGAGTGCGCCTTGGGTAGCATGGCATCGAAACCATGCTTTTTATACTCTTCGAGGTAAAGCTCCGCTTCGTATTGCAAAACGATGTTGGTGGCGCTTTCAATCCCTGAGACTTTAATTTCTCCGAGCTTTAATGAGTAAAAAAATACCATTGCAAAACCGAAGCTTGCAATAATAATGCGTATTTTTTTTTGCACTGATTTTCTAGGTTTATTTTTCATCTCTAAGTGCTACGCCAACGCCTCGAAAGGTATGAATGAGGGGCTTGGGGAAGGGCTTGTCAATCAGCTTTCTTAAAGTGTACATGTGGGATTTTAAGGCTTCTGAGTCCGGTGGAGAGTCTTTCCAAACCACATTTTCTAGTTCTCGTCGGGAGAGAACTCTGGGGCTGGCTTGGGCGAGGGCGACGAGTAACTTCCAGCATACTGGCGATAGGTCAATGGCTTTGCCGGAGCGAAATACTTGATGGTTGTCTTGGTCAATTTCGAGGTCAGCTAAAATGATTTTATTGGAGCTGACTTGGCCGCGTTTACTGACGGCGTGAAGCCTGGCAACTAACTCAGGCATATCGAAAGGTTTTACTAGGTAGTCGTCAGCACCAGCCTCGAAGCCTGCGAGCTTGTCTTGCAGTGAACTGCGAGCGGTCAGCATGATGATGGGTTGGTTGTGCCCCTCGTCACGCAGTGTTTGGCAAAGATTCAATCCATCCATGCCCGGCATCATGACATCGAGTACAAAAACGTCGTAGCGGCTTTCTCTTGCTAATTGTAATGCGTGGTCGCCGCGCTCGGCATAATCACATTCAAAGTCGTTCATCTCTAAGTAATCCAGCACGCTGGCGGCCAAGTCTCTGTTGTCTTCGGCGAGTAACACTAGCATTGATAGTAACCCTCTGGGTGATCTTTAAGTGGATAGTATAACCTAGCCCGAAACTACGATTTGACGCAGTTTTGACTGTGAGGGAGGTTTCGTGATGTTGGCCTTTGAAGCGATTTTTCTAAAAGTGGCACCCGGCTCGCTATTGCGGCAGCGTATTGTGGCGAGGAGGTTTTAGTCAAAGTGGTTGAATAATTGACTCAGCTAACTAAAGAGCAGCAGGTTTTTACTGAGCGAGAATTTGTACCAATAGTGAGCGACAGCATGCCAAGCACTGGTGATGTGGAGCTGTTTTAAGCTAGCCAAACATCTCAGCTAGCCAAACATCTCAGCTAGCAAAGCGAGTGCGAGCATCCAGCCAAGCCCTGCAATGACTTGCCATACTCTTTCCGGGTTACGCTCAAGCAATGGAGCGGCTTCTATTTGTTGCCACTTCGGGTTGGGGTGTTTTAGGTCACTTAACCATTCGGATAGCGAGCTATAGCGGGCTTCAGGTCGAATGTCGAGTGCTTTACGGAGCGCATTATCTAGCCAAATTGGCACCATCGGGTTGATCTTGTACGCAGGCCTATATTTGAGGCGCTGAAAGGCCTTCAGGCTCATTGCGCGCTCGTATTTTTCGCCGTATGGCTGTTTGTTGGTTAACATCTCATAGAGAATGGCGGCTAGTGAATATTGGTCTGAGCGTGTGCTGACCGTGCCGCCATAGCGATATTCGGGGGCGGAATAACTCATTGTGCCTAACATGTCATTGTTTGCGAAGGGGCTACCGGCTTCTTTTACTCCCATCACCCAGCACGAGCCAAAATCAATAATTGTGGGGCCGCGAGGACCTATGACGATGTTTTCAGGCTTTAAGTCTTGATGTAAGGTGTCTTTTCGATGAAAGCCGCGCAAGCCTTTGACTAAATACTCGGTCAGTTGAATGGCGTCATGCACGTCAATTGGGGCTCGCTCTCTGATGACGTCTCCGAGGGTTTGCCCTTTTATGTGCTCGGTTAAGTAGTATAAAAATTGACGTTCTTGTGGTGGGGTGATGACACGTACAACTTGCGGGTTTTGGATGCGGGTTCCCACCCAGGACTCCATGACAAAGCGCTCGATGTAGGGGAGGTCATCGTCGTAGTTTGCCGAGGGGGTTTTCATGACAAACTGGCATCCCTTAGTGTCTTTAACCAGGTACACTTGGCTGCGCTCGGACTCGTGTAAAATCCGCTCAACTGTTAGTCCATCTAAGCTTTGCCCTACTTCAAGGGCTGGCGGGAAGGGGAGCTTTGATAAGACTGTGACGGCGTCACGTTGGGAGGCGGTGCCAAGTGCTTCGATTTTGAAGGCTTGAATGCTGATGTTGTCATGGCTGGCGTGACGTTTGGCGGCTTCGGTAGCGCTTTGAATTAAGGTCTCCATGGTGTCTGCTGAGCGGCATATTTGCTTAAATTCAGCGCGTGGAATTGCGTCATGAATACCATCGGTGGTAAGTATGTATATATCGCCGACTTGAATTTCTTCTGAGTGAATATCGATTTCTAAGCTTGGGTCTGCGCCTAAGGCACGACTTAGATAGCTGGTGGTCTTATCTATTTTTTGAGTATGATCACGTGTTAAACATTCGAGATTGTTATCCCGCAAACGATAGACGCGGGAGTCTCCTACGTGAAAAACGAAGCATTTATCGCCTTTTAATACGATTGACGAAAAGGTGGTTAGATACCCTTCCTCGGCAACACTATTACGGCTTTGACCCCACAGGTAACGATTGAGTGATTGGATCACTTGAGTGGCGGATTTTTGCGTGCCCCAAGTATCGGGGGTGGCGTAATAGTCGGTGAGAAAGCCGGTAACGGCAGATTGACTGGCTTGTTTAGCCGCGCTGCTACTACTGACGCCGTCAGCGATTGCAACGGCAATACCTTTAAGAACTAAAGCGGAGCCTTCTGGGATTCGGGCACCAATGGTATCTTGGTTTTCCGGCTTTGGTCCGCGCTCACTGGTTTGTGCCAGTGAGATCTTTAAGGTGGAGTGTAAATGATCCATAAGGTCGGCTATCTTGGTAAATGGTTGTTTGTCTTCGTAAATAACGGTTTATCTTAGTGGATTTTATTTGAGGGATCTATACCATTAACACATTCGAATCTTTCAGCTATTATTTAACGCGTATATGAAAAAGACTACTCGACGAAAATCTAAAAAAAGCTCTATTAAGGGGCAAAATACAGGGCTAGCTCAAAATACGGCACCACCTCAAAATACAGTATCAAAAGCTCAAGGCGCTGTGCGCACTTTGGATTTTAGTTATGGCGTGTTGAGTATGGTGTTTGCGTTGGTTGTGGCTTGGTTGGTCTTGATGCCTTTTGATTTTTTATATGGGCTGTTTCACGATGTTGCCGGAATTCGAGAGGGGATTGAGCAGTACGCCCCTCTTAATCGATACCGGGAGGGCTTTGAGTTAACGGATCGTGCGCAGCGCTTGGAGCTTTTTCATCAAATATCGCTAAGTGTGCACAATAGCGGAAAGGGCTTGGCAGATATCGTTTATGTAACGCAGGCTAAAGCGGAGCCTCAGCTTTTATTGCGTGAGCCCGAAGTTCAGCATTTACAGGATGTCGCTCAGCTTATTGATTGGCTTAAACCCGTGGTTTTGGTCGCTGTGCTTGCGTGGTTAATTTTGACTGTTAAGTTCTTCCGTCGGCGTGAGGGTTTTCCTGCACTACGACATCAAGTGCTCGGCTTGGGTGTGTTTGCGCTCACGATTGTGCTTGTACTTGGAGTTGTTGGCGCTGAGAAGGTGTTTAACACCTTACATGAATGGATTTTTCCCGGCGATCACCAGTGGTTTTTTTATTATCAGGATTCGTTAATGTCGACAATGATGTTGGCGCCAGTATTGTTTGCTTGGATTGCAGGTGCTCTGGCGATTATTGCTGTGACGGTGTACGTTTTGCTTAATTTTGGCTTGCAGCGCATGCAATCACGCTACGGGACACGTCTGACTAAAAGGTAAACCCGTACTACCTACTTCAGGTTCGCCACAGATGCCAGGTGTTTTGGGGCGACGGTGTTAGTCGCAACGGTATAACCGTCGATGGCATCGCCTTGCTTCATATCGCCAATGCTCTTACGTAACTTCACGCGTTTAGGTGTGTAGATAAACAGATCTTTATGGTCGGTATAGTGGCGAATTTTATGGCTAACTAATACCTCTCCGGTCTCTGCTGCGGCTTCGAGCCTGGCGGCCATGCTCACGGCGACGCCTTCAAGGTCTGTCACTTCGGTGACTTCGTTATGAATGACAACCACTTCGCCCAATTCAACGCCAATACGCAGCTCGAACCCAGCAGCCGTAAGTACGTCACGCATCATGCAGGCACAATTAAGCCCTGTCGTGGCGTTAGTAAAGGTGACGCGGAGTGAGTCGCCTTCCATGTTAGGGAAGCTCGCTTGCCATTTTTTTAATACCGGCTTAACTAAGCCGCGAAATAGTGAGAGCTTTTCTGATAGCTCTTCGTTTTTCCAACTAGAGAAGCCTTTGAGATCCATAAATAGGATGGTTAGTGTTCTGGCTTGTCCGCGTTCGTGATCCGGAGCGAGCTCTAATAGTCGAGGCCAAAACTGTTCTTTTATCATGCCGATTTTTTCTTTGAGCTGTAATTGCAGTTTGGTATTACTGCGCAAAGCAAGCTGCGCCATTTGGACGCGCTCGGCTTCTTGTTGCAGGCTGTGGCGTAGTTCCGATGGGGTAAACGAGGCGCTTTCTTCCACGATAAATTTGACGACTGCGCCACCGGCGACGTCGAGAATTGATTTAAGCCTTAGGACAATCCCCCAATGGACTGCTTCGAGGTGTTCGGTAAAAATCGGCAGGGTGGCTAGCTCATTGGTGGTGAGGCGATAGGGGTATTTCAATTCAATTGTGATGGCTTCCGCGAAGATGCGTTCAAATTCGTGCTTAGCGTAAGAGGTTTTTTCTTTACTGGCTTTATCCCAGTAGGCATGGGTACAGATGGTTTTGGAAATACACCAACCGTGAGTTTGTATTTTCCAAAGGTGTGCGCCGCTAATGGTGGCGTGAGCCAGGTTGGCGTTGGAGAGGTTGGCCTCGCGAAGATTGCAGTTGGTGAGATTGGTGGATTCTAAATCTACTGTGTGTAAATCCATGCCGCTCAGGTCAACGTTACTTAGGTTTGCGGTTTTAAAATTGGTGCCATTTAGCTTTGCGCCTTGAAGTACTGCATCTGTTAAGTTTGAGCCGGAGAAATTCGCGTGGCTAAGATCAGTATTTTTTAAATTAGCTTTCTTCAGGTTGGTATTGGCGAGATTGATTCGGGTAAGCTTCTGGCCTTCAAGGTTACAGCTGGCTAAAGAGGCTTGTTTTAGGTTGAGGCTGCTTAAATCATGCCCGCGAAAATCAATGTTTTCGAATTTTGTACCAATGGTCGATGCGGTGAGCATATTCGCACCGGTCATTATGCTGTCACTTAAATCGGCTCGATTCAGTCGTGCCGCAATGAGCTTTGCGTTAGTAAAATCATTTTTCTGTAAAATGGTGCCTTCGAGGTTCGAAGAAATAAAATCAACATTGCGTAAATTGCATTCTTTGATGACCGCATTACGTATGGATAGTTTTGAGAAATCCATATTTTCAAGATTCAAACCGATCAACTCGATTCCGTCAAGAATTAGATCTTCAGGGGATTGTTGTTTGCGCCATACGTTCCAAGATTTGGCGCGCTTTTCTAGTTGCTTTATGATTTGCTCGTATTGCACAGAACTTTCTAACCCCATAATTTTTTGGTGCAGTGCTTTTTAGTCTATACCCTGACTAAAGCCGAGTGTCAGCTTTTTTTCCACTTCCCGATTATTTAAATTCTACACTATTTGTTTCTCTGTAGTGGAGGAAACGTGACGCTCTGCACATTTTTAGTGTTAGGTGGGGCTTATGTCGGGGAATGTTGTTGCTTTACTGCCTTTGTGGATGGTGGGGCGAGCGCCTAGGGCATGGCGCTCGTTAAGAGGGTTACGGTGCTTGGTAACTGTGAGCGATTAGTGTTCAGTATCTTGAAATTGATAGCCGCAGCTTAAAAGTGCTTGGCCGTCGAGGAGGCTTTGTCCGTTTTCCATATGCAGGCGATTCTCTGCCAGCCACTTGATGGCAAGCGGGTATATCTTGTGTTCTTGGGCGAGTACCTTTGTTGCTAATGACTGCTCTGTGTCATATTGGGATATGGGGACGCTGGCCTGAATGATTGCAGGGCCTCCGTCGAGTTCCGATGTAACGAAGTGCACTGTAACGCCGTGCTTGGAGTCTTTAGCTTCTAAGGCTCTGCGGTGGGTGTGCAGCCCTCGATACTTCGGTAAAAGGGAGGGGTGGATATTGAGCATGCGCCCTTCATAATGCTGGGTAAATTCGGGCGTTAGTATGCGCATAAAACCGGCTAATACTAGGATGTCTGGCTGCTGTGAGTCGACAATCTGCATTAAGCGTTGATCATAATCCTCTCGGCTATTAAATTGCTTATGATCTAATACGATGGTCGGGATCTTGTGCTCTTGTGCACGCTCTAGACCATAAACATCGTCTTTATTGGAGATTACCGCGCAAATTTCGATAGGGAGCTGACCGTTTTGCTGTTGGTCGATGATCGCCTGTAGGTTGCTGCCCCCACCTGAAATAAGTATCACCACCCGCTTGGGGTGCGAAGTTGTTGGCTCTGTCACGATGTCTCTCTATGCTTGCGCTAGGTTAATCAGTTCAACACGCGCATCTGCGGTACCTGTATCGGCATCAGCGATATGTCCGACGATAAAGGCCTTTTCGCCCTCAGCTTTCAGGCACTCCAATGCGGCTTGCGCGGAGTCTTTCGGTACGCACACAATCATGCCGATACCACAATTAAAGGTGCGGTACATTTCTGTGTGCTCAACGTTGCCTTGTTTTTGTAGCCAATCAAAGACCGGCCCTGGTTGCCAGCTTTGACAATCGATGATCGCTTTGGCGTTATCCGGCAATACGCGAGGGATGTTCTCAAGTAAGCCGCCACCAGTAATGTGGGATAGGGCGTGCACCGGTAAAGTTTTGATTAGCTTAAGTAGTGGTTTGACGTAAATTCTTGTGGGTTCTAGCAGTGCTTCTAGCAGTGTGCGCTCACCTAAGCTTTGAGATAGGTCAGCTCCGGAGACTTCGATGATTTTACGAATCAGCGAGTAGCCGTTGGAGTGTGGGCCGCTGCTGGCTAAGCCGATTAATACGTCGCCAGCTTGAACCTTGGCGCCGTCTATAATTTCGGATTTTTCGACGATGCCGACACAAAAACCGGCTAAATCGTATTCTTCGCCGTCGTACATGCCGGGCATTTCAGCGGTTTCGCCGCCGATGAGTGAGCAGCCCGAGAGTTCGCAGCCGTGGCCGATGCCTTCTACTACTTCTGTGGCAATATCAACAGAGAGTTTGCCAGTGGCGTAGTAGTCGAGGAAGAATAAGGGTTCTGCGCCGCCGACGATGAGGTCGTTAACACACATGGCGACAAGATCGATGCCGATGGTGTCGTGTTTGTTGGCGTCGTTCGCGAGTTTAAGTTTGGTGCCGACACCGTCGGTGCCAGCGACTAATACTGGTTCCCGGTAGCCCGTGGGTAACTCAAACAAGGCACCAAAACCGCCTAATCCAGCCAGCACTTCTGGGCGGCGAGTGCGTTTGGCGACGGATTTTATACGCTCGACTAGTGCATTACCTGCGTCGATGTTGACGCCTGCATCTTTATAGCTGAGGCTGGGTTTTTTTGAGGGCTGATCTGCTTGGGTCATAAATTCAATACCGGGAATTAAGAAAGTCTGGCGCGCGGGGCACTTTAAAAAGGTGCGGCATTCTAACAGTTTCAGGCACTATTCGACAGTTGCAGATGTCTTAGTGATAGTATTATCTGGTTTGTCAGCAAAATCTTGTGTAAATAAGGCCTTATCTGCCTAGTACATTCAAGCAATAGGCTTCAACTTTTAATAGCGTCCAGTTAATATAGGCGTGGTATTAAGTGTGCTGTATTAGGTTACTATCTGTTTCTTTTTTTGTTTAATTACCGTTCAATTGTCGCCCAACTATTCGAGAGTACATCCCTTGATCAATCGTCTTTGTTCGCTTTACGCACGTTCCGTTATTGACCGTATGTTTGTTGGCATGCTTGTCAGCATCGTAGCGCTATTTTGTAGCGCAGCCGCTATGGCTGAAAGTAGGGACTACTACCGGGCAGAAATTGCTGTGAGATCCCAAGACAAGGGCGAGCGGAGTCGTGCGGCCTCCGAAGGCTTAATGCAGGTGCTATATCGTATTACTGGTTCTCAGGCAGGGCTTGAGAGTGAGTATGTATTGAGCCGCTTAGGCAAGGCCTTGAGTTTTGTAGAGCAGTTTCAGTTTAGAGCCCTCGACGATCCCAAAATACGTGCCCAGGGTTACCAAGAATATATGCGCATGCGCTTTTCAGAGGCTGTGATTGAAAGCTTGATCGTGGATGCGGGTTTGAGTTTATGGCCAACCTCAAGACCTAATACCTTGATTTGGTTGGTAGAGGACCACCCTGAGTTTGGTCGCCAGACATTTAATGAGTTTAGTGAGCACCCTTTAATTACTCAGTTGACTCAAAGCTCTGTGGTGCGGGGTTTACCCTTGAGTTACCCCTTGCTGGATTTGGAAGATCAGTTAGCTGTATCCGCGGATGACGTTTGGACTTTTAATGAGCAGGCCATAAAAGAGGCCTCGCAACGTTATGAGGCTGATGCGATATTGGTCGGACGTGTCACAACGTTGTCAAACGGTAAACTTTGGTCTAGTTGGCAGTTTTATCACGACGGTGCGGTGCGTCAATATGATGTCCGTGCGGAGTCGGCGATGGTCGATATAGGCTTACAAGCGTTAACGCCGTTAGCCGATTTTTTAGCCAATAAATATGCTTTTGTGCCAGAAGCACAAACGTCACCCAGTTTGGTGATGTACGTGTCTGGCATTACTGATTTCTCTGCGTATTACAAGACTTTGGCCTACATTGAAGGGCTAGCACTTGTTAATAGTGTGTCTCTGTTGGAGGTTAGGCAAGATGTATTATCTTTGAGTGTGGCAACGGAATCGAGCTTGGAGCTGTTGTTACGCACGTTGAAACTGGATAAAAAAATTGCGGCACAAACGGCAACTAGCCAACAACCTGCTTGGGAGCAGGCGCGTCAGGGCACGGCGGAAAACCCTTTGCGCTTTTATTGGCTTGGACGTTAAATACTTGGACCTTAGATACAATGAAAGATGACAATCAGCCTGTGCAGCTTAGTCTTGGTATATCGCTTAAAGACGAGGCCACTTTCGAGAATTTCTATGCCGGATCGAACGAAGGTAATGTGCAGGTCGTTAATGAATTAAAACGCATAGCCACTCAAGGTACTGTTACGCCGCCAGCTGAGCATATGGTTATTTATGGGCGCAGGGGTTGCGGGTTAACGCATTTGTTACAGGCTTTCTGTCGTTTGGCTCACCTTAGCGGGGGTTGCGCTCAGTATTTACCCATGCGGGATTTGCGCGGCTATTCTGCGGCGGAGTTGTGCCAAGGCATGGAGCATATGAGCTTGGTCTGTGTAGATGCCTTTGAGTTGTTGGCGGGGGATGATGAATGGGAGCAGGCGTTATTTCATTTGTACAACAACCTTCGCGATCTTGGCCATACTTTGGTGATTGCATCGCACACGGCGCCTGCGGCCTTGCCTATTGGGTTAGCGGATTTAAAGTCGCGGGTACTTGGCAGTGTAATTTACTCTGTTAGTGCGCTTGATGATGACGACAAGCAGGTAGCGTTAATTACTCGAGCGAAAGCCCGTGGTATGCAGTTGCCGGAAGAGGTTGCGCGATACATTATTACAAGAGCGTCACGGGATACGAATGTGTTGTTTGATCTGCTCGATCGTCTAGATGATGCGTCCTTGCAGCAGCAGAAGAAGCTGACCGTACCTTTTGTGAAAGATGTGCTCAGCTTCTAGCGCTATTGATTACAATCTGTGGCGGTTTGTGCTTGTTATGGTGGAGCACAAACTTATAGCGGCGCACAAATAAAGCAGCTAGCCATAATGTCGACTTTAGTCGCATCCGAAATCTCGGTGTATACAGAGAACATATCCGTCGCTTCAAAGGCTTTACTGGCTTGATTTAAAGATTTGCCCATAACTGCAATGCGAACTTGCTCGCCAATGTGACGGGTCTCTTCAGCAAGAATTTTCATGAAAACTTCTTTAGGGCTAAGTTCTCGCTCGATAAGCTGTAGGTTTGCATCAGCCAGCTGGTGTTTTTCTTTGATTGCATCAACGAGGTCGCTAAGAGAGCCTAAGTGATCGACAAGCCCGAGTTGTAAGGCTTTTTCACCCGTCCATACTCGCCCTTGCGCGATTTCATGGATAGAGTCAGCGTCGGATTCGCGGGCATCAGCGACGATGCGTAGGAATTCGCGGTAAATATTATCGACTGAGCTTTGAATGACGCGTTGAGCGCTTTGCGATAATTTGCGGTCAGGGCGATACATATCGGCGAGTTTGGAGGTGCCGATGCCATCGGTATGAATTCCTAGCTTACTGAGAGACTCGCTAACGTTGGGGAGTAAACCAAATACGCCAATGGAGCCTGTAATTGTGCTGGGTGTGGCCCATATCTCTGCTGATGCCGTTGCAATCCAGTAACCGCCAGAAGCGGCAACGCTGCCCATGGAGATGTAAATCTCTAGGCCTTTATCTATCGCGGCTTGAAGTTCATTGCGAATCACTTCTGAGGCGAAAGCGCTGCCACCCCCGCTGTCTATCCGTATGATTAGGGCTTTTAGTTGATCGTCATTGACGGCTTTACGAATTAAGCTGCTCAGGCTATTACCGCCAATTTCTCCTGGCTGGCCATTGCCCTCTACGATAGTGCCGGTGGCGACGATTAAGCCGATACCTTCTTTTTGAGTATTTTGGAGGTCGTTAATGGTTTTGGCCGCTAGTACTGTTTTCGAATACTCTTTTAAGGCGATACTTTTGAATAGCTGAACCTCTTCTTCGCTACCAAATTGGGCGATCATCTTTTCGTTAAACTCAGTTCGGGACAGTATTTCGTCAACTAAACCGACTTTTTTTGCCCACTGAGCGAGGCTGTCTTTTGATTCAGCTAGATCTTGATCGATAGTTGCGAGCGCTTTATCAATACTGCCTTCTTTAAGTGAGCGCGCTTTTTCTATGTGAGCGGTATAACGTTGCCAAAGGGCGTTTAGCCAAAGGCTGTTGTGTTCACGTGAGGAGTCGGACATGCTATTACGTATTAGCGGCTCGACGGCATCTTTGTATTCACCCACGCGGAATATATGAAATTTAAGCGCAATTTTATCGCTAGCGTCTTTAAAATAGTTTCGATATACCCCGAAACCAGTAATGCCAACACTGCCCAGCGCATGCAGGTATACGGTGTCCGCGTAACTGGCAATAAAGTATTGTTGCTGCGAGTAGTTGTCGGCGTAGGCGATGATTGCTTTGTCGGACTGCTTAAAGTTGTCGAGTGCTTGGCCAAGCTCTTCCATCTTGCTGAGGCCGCCACCGGAAAATTTGCCAAGGTCTAATATTAACGCGGTAATTCGCTCGTCATCACGCGCGTGATTGATCGCCGTAATAACATCTCTTAATAGTGTTTCATTGTCATTAGGGTTTTCTGATTCGAGTAGATCTAAAGCTGAGGGGGCGTGGGTCAGCTGGTCGACTAGTATGCCGGATAATTTTACCGTCAGTGGTGCTTGGTCGTGCATGGGAGCCTGACCTGGCGTCATCATGATGCTAACGACAATGGCGGCAAGTACAAGTAAAAACACGGCATTTAGTAGCCCTGTTCTAATATAGGTGATCACTTTCCAAAATTTTTGCAAAAAGTTCATCATGTAAATAGAGCTTCCTAAAGTGAGTTTTCGTCTGTTGTCGTAGCTTTTTCTGTCGTTGTAGGTTCTGTCGCTGCACGTTCTATAGCAGTAAGTAAGGATTGTTTTTGTGAGCGTTGCTGCCAGCGGCTGGTTAGCATGGCGCTAATGAATAGTACGACGACAAGGGTGAGGAATAAGTAATCCTTTGGCTCGGCGGTACTGACTAGGCTGCGCTCGACGGCAAAAATAAAATAAATTAACAAGGTAAAGCATAACCAGCTGTACGCTCGGTAATATTTCATTAGCAGGCTTGGCAGGAGTAACAATAATGGCGCGGTTTGCACGACTAGTATTGTGAGCGACACCCCCGAGCTTCTGGTGAGGTTCCAGTAAATCATTAGGCCTATAAGTGCTGCATAGAATAAGTACGATAGTGCTATACCGTAACGTAGTTTTACCGCCAAATTTGGGATAGGTTTGTAAGTTCGTGCCATGATTAATATGTACTCTGATGGCAAAGGCGTGTGGCAAGGTTAGCAAGGCGTTTGCCATAGGCGACTGCGATGCGAGCCTCCTCTTCTGTCAGTTCACTTGTCTTGTCTTGTCCGCTTGCTAGGTGGGATACACCGTAAGGGCCGCCGCCACTGCGAGTGGTGTGTAAATCGTCTTCGCTGTATGGCACGCCAACAATTAGCATACCGTGATGAATTAATGGCAGCATCATACTTAACAAAGTACTTTCTTGCCCGCCATGCATGGACGAGGTTGAGGTGAATACTCCGGCGGGTTTGTCGATTAGGTCGCCGTTTACCCATTGGCTGGCGGTGCTATCAATAAAGTATTTAAGCGGTGCGGCCATGTTACCAAAACGTGTTGGGCTACCTAGGGCGAGAGCTGCGCAATGTCTTAAATCGTTTTCACTGCAGTAGATATCGCCTTTAAGCGGAATCTCGGGCTCGGAGCTTTCGGTTACCGGGGATACGCGAGGCACTGTTCGCAGGCGGGCTTCAATTCCCTTTATTTGCTCAACACCGTGTGAAATAGCTTGAGCGAGTTTTCGTGTCGCGCCGTGTCGGCTGTAATAAAGGATTAATACATAGGGTTTTGTCATTGAGCGCATACACCTAGAGTAATTTGTTGACGTTTTCAGGCGGACGTCCTAGAACAGCTTGGTCGCCTTTGATGACGATCGGGCGTTCAATAAGTTTTGGCTCGCTAATCATTGCATCGACCAATTCAGAATTGGACAAGTCTTTATTGGCGAGGTTCAAGGTTTTATAGGCTTGTTCACCTTTTCGCAATAGCTCTCGGGCGCTGATGCCGAGTTTCTTTAATATACTGTTCAATTGTTTAGCGTCTAGCGGAGCCTGGAGATAAAGAATGACCTCTGGTTCGATACCCTGTTCTTGAATGAGAGCTAAGGTTTGACGGGATTTCGAACACCGGGGGTTATGATAAATGGATATCTGAGCGCTCATTGTTTGCCTTCTGTTTGGTATTGGAGTTTATCTTGGGTTTGATCTTTTGAGCCAAGGTACGTTACTAACTAAAAGTGAATAAAAGGTATGCGGGGACTAGCATGGAAGCTGCTAAAATCGATTAAACCCAACAACTTAAGAAAAGCCTCTGCCCATGAAAGCGATCAGCTTAGCAAATATAGAAATGATAGCAATAGCCAAGCGCTTCTTGGGAAACTTGATACGTGAATTTTTTGACAAAGGTTGTCAAAAAAGCGCTGCCGCGCTGACTTACATGACTTTATTCGCCCTAGTTCCGATGATGACGGTGACTTACACGATGTTTTCAGCTTTTCCGATGTTTGACGGTATGGCGGAGCAACTTCAGTCGCTAGTGTTTGATAGCTTCGTTCCCGAGACCGGGCATGAGGTGCAAAGTTATTTAGCTGACTTCTCGTCGCAGGCGCGCAGTTTGACCGGCTTCGGTGTTGGTATGTTGATGGTGACCGCCTTTGTTATGTTGATGAACATCGAGCGTACYTTYAATGCSATATGGGGGGTGCARCAAGCGMGRCGAGGCTTATCRAGCTTTCTGKKGTACTGGGCGGTACTTAGYATWGGGCCTGTGCTTTTGGCGAYAGGYTTGTTGATGACRACTTATTTGGTRTCGATGAARTTTATTGTKGATGAGATAARYWCTATYGGGSTKATYGCGCCCTTGTTTCGTTTGATTCCRTTGTTAATGACTAGTGCGGCKTTTACSTTGCTGTTTGCGGCRGTGCCAAACTGTAARGTGCCYTTYAARKCTGCYKTGGTCGGYGGCTTTGTCACRGCAATATTCTTTGAGYTRCTCAAGTTTGGKTTTGGYTTGATGGTCGCYAASTCCAGYTTTCAACTTATTTATGGSGCYTTYGCTGTGGTGCCCTTGTTTTTGTTATGGGTGAATATTTTGTGGACYGTTRTTCTCGCWGGYGCSGTGTTYGTRCGTGCACTTTCTGAGCAGMGGTACGCCGAGTCTGGAGATGTTTACAGTGATATGTTGGCGATTTTAAAATGCTTGGCGCTATTTCGTCGCTATGCGAAGACCGGTTTACAGCTATCAGACAAGGACTGCATTGATATTGGTTTACGTATGGTGCATTGGCAAAAGCTACGAGCTTTATTGATTCGGGGGCAGTGGATAGCCGTTACGGAGTCCGGTGATTATGTGTTATGCCGTGACCTCAGGCAGGCACGAGTTTGGGATATTGCCATCCTATGCGGCATGAGAGTGGATGAGCAGCATCAAGCCTTGGGTCAAAAACATGAAAAAAAACGTGTATCGCAAACAATGACGGATCACTCGCCTCGTGGCGACGCTATGGAAGCGTCATCGCACGTAGAAGCCTTACCATCCGTATGGTTTACGCGTATTCTTGATGCTCAGCAAGCGATTAATTCACACGCGCAAAGCCTGTTAGGTGAGGATCTTGAAGCGCTTTATGCGTTTGATGACTAACAAATAAAGAGAAAAGTAGAATTATTTGCTAAGCTAGTATTATATGTAGTTATGTTCTCTTGAGGTGATTTTGAGACAGAGGCAGCGCTACTAATGAGATTGGCTATAATTGACGTTTAAATAGACTCCGTTTAAATAGAAAAAGGTTTGAATACTGGATGGCCACACCTCTTCTTATTTGTGATGACTCCAATATGGCGCGCAAGCAGGTTGCGCGTTCAATTCCTGCGTCGTGGGAAGTCGATATTACCTTTGCATCGAATGGTGTTGAGGGTGTTGATGCGATTCGTGCCGGCAAAGGTGAGATGGTTTTTCTTGACCTCACCATGCCGGAAATGGACGGATACAGTGTGCTAGAACGAGTAAAAGATGAAAATCTTAAATCCATTATCATTGTGATCTCTGGCGATATTCAGCCTGGAGCACGTGAGCGGGTAAAATCTTTAGGTGCTTTGGACTTCATCCAAAAACCTATCAGTAAAGATAAGCTCCATGAAGTGCTTGAGCGCTATGGCTTGCTGACCCTCTAGGGTGCTTGTTATTGCTTGACCCTTTGCTTGCAGAACGCGAATCTTCGCAGCTTTAGCTTGGGCGTTTTCTATGATTTTTTCCAAGTTTGGCCATCAGCTAACTCGCCCCTCCGGTATCGTATCGCTAATGGAGGATCTAGGCGATGCCCTTAATGTTAATCCTGATTTACTCTTTCTCGGTGGTGGCAACCCAGCCTTAGTCGAGAGCTTTGAATCCATAGTTGCCCGCCACCTTACTGAAATAGCTGCCACGCCTGAACGCTTGCATAAGCTTATAGGTGTATACCAATCGCCGCAGGGTGATGAAGTGTTACTGGCTGAATTAGCGCAATACCTTCGAGAGACCCTTGGCTGGCCTGTCACGCAAGCAAATATTGCTGTGACCAGCGGCAGTCAATCGGCGTTTTTTTCTTTATTTAATATGCTTGCAGGTGAAGGCGTCAAAGCTGGCAGCCATAAGCATATTGTCTTGCCAATGCTACCCGAGTATTTAGGGTATGCGGATCAGGGTTTAGCTCCGGATATGTTTCGTGGGTTTCTGCCTAAAACCGAAATAACAGGCTCAAACCGTTTCAAATATCGTATCGACTTTGATGCATTAACGCTTGATGAAAATTCGGCAGCGATCTGTATTTCTCGCCCGACAAACCCCAGTGGTAATGTTGTTAGTGATGCTGAGGTGGCGCAGTTAGCGGTTTTGGCTGAGGCGTATAATATCCCCTTAATTATTGATGGTGCTTACGGTGCCCCTTTCCCTAATATTATCTACGGGGAGGCACGGTGTGAATGGCAAGAGGGGCGTATTTATGTGGCTAGCTTATCTAAGTTAGGCCTGCCGGGGGCGCGTACGGGGATTGTTGTGGCGGATGAAGCGACGATATCGCGTTTAGTTTCTGTTAACACTGTGATGTGCCTTGCGAATAACAATCTTGGCGTAAGTATCATGACAGCACTCCTTCAGAGTGGAGAGCTGGATCAGATATGCGCACAGCACTTACTGCCTTTTTATCGAGCGAAAAAGGATCATGCCGTAGCCTGTGTTGATCGTCACTTGGCGGGGTTGCCGTATTACCTTCATGAGGCCGAGGGCGCGTTCTTTCTGTGGTTGTGGCTTGATGAGTTGCCAATTAGTTCGTCGGAAGTGTATCGACAAATGAAAGAGCTGGGTGTGTTGGTAATGGATGGCGCATACTTTTTTTACGGCGTTGAGGCGCCTTCGTTACATACGAAGCAGTGTATACGTTTGACTTATTGTCAGAGTGAAGAGGTTGTTGAGCGAGGGGTTGAACGCTTGGGGGGATTATTGCGGGAGCTTTACAAGTAAAACAAAAGCGCTTAGCGCCAATCCTTTTGCCACGTAAGGATGACTTTGTCTGAGTAACGCGAACTGCCGTAGCTTCCGTTATAGCGCGCTAGTGCTTCTCTCCAGTCACCTTTGGCTTTATCTAGGTAATGCTTTAATATTGTACAGCCGTATTGCAAGTTGGTTTTTATGTCGATTAGATTGTCAGCGTCCCGGCCGATTTCGTTCTTCCAAAAAGGCATAATTTGCATCATACCCATTGCCCCGGCGGACGAGAGGGCATATTGATTGAAATGGCTCTCGGTCTGAATAACGGCTAATACAAGTTCGGGCGCAACCTCGGCTCTGGATGCGGCTTTGTGTATTTCTTTTAGTAGTTGCAGGCGCTTTTGATCATCCTTGACATACCTTTTCAGGACACTCGACTTCTGCATTAGCCATACTTCAGCGTCAAAGCGGTCTTCAAAACTATCAGCTTGAGCGATGGTTTGCTTAAGCTTTGCGAGTAATGCGGGGTCGAGTGCTTGTGGCTTCGCTCCAAATGCACTGAAGCTTACAAGCAAAGTAAGGGCGCCGAAAAATACAGCTAATCGATATGTTATTGGCATTTTCGGCCACCCATTACGAAAGGTTTAATTTAAAAGCTCGTTGAGCAGGCTATTTTAACTGTTAGAAACAGCCTGCTCAATAAACGGTAAAATATCGTCGATGTTAACGGTTTGAGCTTCTTCGTCGCGACGCCCTTTATATTCAACCTGACTCTCTTTAAGTCCACGATCACCGATCACAATACGGTGAGGTACGCCAATAAGGTCGGTATTAGCGAGCATAACGCCTAATCGGGCTTTGTGTTCGTCCATAAATAACACGTCATAGCCTGCGTCCTGCAAAGACTGATAAAGCGTCTCACAGGTCTCTTTAACGGCTTCAGACTTATGGAGGTTGATCGGTACTAGTGCGATTTGGAAAGGGGCAATGCTGGCAGGCCAAGTGATGCCTTTGTCATCGTAGTTTTGCTCGATGGCAGAGGCCACAATACGACTCACACCGATGCCGTAACAGCCCATGGTCAAGACTTGGTCTTTGCCGTTTTCATTTAACACTGTCGCATTCATTGCGGCGGAGTATTTTGTGCCAAGCTGGAAAATATGGCCGACTTCGATTCCTCGTTTGATTTCGATGCTTCCCTGACCGCAAGGACTAGGGTCGCCGACGACGATGTTTCGAATATCGGCATGTTCTACGTTGCTGGCGTTTTCGTCCCAGTTAGCGTTGACGTAGTGCTTGTCTGTTTGGTTGGCACCACAAGCAAAGTTGACCAAATGCGCTGCGCTGTGATCAACAACAGTTTGAATCTTCAAGCCGATAGGGCCTAAGGAGCCGACTTGAGCGCCGAGCTCTTTTTCGATGCGTGCTTCGTCAGCAAAGGTCATCGGGGTGGCGACGCCGGTGATTTTTTCTGCTTTGAGGTCATTTAACTCATGGTCACCGCGTACTACTAGTGCGACGAGTGGCGCTGATGCGTTGTCTGTTGTGCCTGATCCCTTGTCTGTACTTTCTTCAGTGTTTTCTCCGTATACGATGAGGGTCTTGACCGTCTGAGTCGGGTCGACGTTTAAATGCTTGCTGATTTCTTCAATGGATTTTAAGCCTGGGGTCTCGACTTCACTGATGGCAAGCTTTTCGGTCTTATTTTGCTGAGTAGGAGCGAGAGCTGGCGCTAATTCTACATTGGCGGCGTAGTCACCTTCGCTGCTAAAGGCGATGTCATCTTCACCACTGGAGGCGAGTACGTGGAACTCATGTGAGGCGGAGCCGCCAATCGAGCCGGTATCTGCCAATACCGCACGAAATTCAAGGCCTATGCGACTAAAAATATTGCCATAGGCTTGGAACATGACATCGTAAGTTTCTTGCAGTGAGTCTTGGGTCAAGTGGAATGAATAGGCATCTTTCATGATGAATTCACGTGAGCGCATGACGCCAAAGCGTGGGCGCACTTCATCGCGAAATTTTGTTTGAATCTGGAAAAAACTAATTGGCAGCTGTTTGTAGCTGCTGATTTCGTTACGAACCAAGTCTGTAATAACTTCTTCGTGAGTAGGGCCCAGGCAAAACTCGCGCTTGTTACGGTCATGAATGCGCATGAGTTCTGGCCCATATTGCTGCCAGCGCTCAGACTCTTTCCACAGTTCAGCGGGCTGTACTACGGGCATGAGTACTTCTAGGGAGCCGGTTTTGGTGATTTCTTCACGGACAATGCTTTCGACTTTTCGTAGTACGCGTAAGCCTAAGGGTAGCCAGTTGTATAGGCCTGATGCCATTTTGCGAATCATGCCGGCTCGGAGCATGAGTCGGTGGCTGATAACCTCTGCATCTGCAGGTGTTTCTTTTTTGGTAGCAATAAGGAATTGACTGGCACGCATACTATTTTTATTTCCTGAGCAGATTAATGGAGTGCTTGCATTTACGGGCTAGTGCGGTGGATGTACTTTTACCGCGCGCATTAAATGCCTATACTTAAAGGATTAGAATATCCAAAAGGGGGTATTCTACGGTGACAGATTCATTTGAGGAATACCTATGTTCCAACTACATGAGCAACTTAAGCAGGATACTGTGGTCGTGGGTCAATTTCACCTGTGTTTGGTGCTACTTCACAAGGATGCAAACTATCCTTGGGTTGTTTTGGTGCCAAAGCGTGACAGCGTGAAAGAGATCCATCAATTAGCAGAGGATGATCAAGTTCAGCTAATTCGAGAGTCTTCTCATTTATCTGAGGTTATGACTTCTCTCTTTGCACCCAA
Organism: Alteromonadaceae bacterium; assembly: GCA_002746115.1. GTDB lineage: Bacteria > Pseudomonadota > Gammaproteobacteria > Pseudomonadales > Cellvibrionaceae. The sequence goes on along the minus strand of NVXL01000023.1, from coordinate 8,422 downwards.
AAAAATGAATATCGCAGCATTAGGTAATATTGTGCCACAGTTACACGTGCATCATGTCGCGCGTTATGAGGATGATGCGGCTTGGCCTAAATCAATATGGGGCGCGACACCTGCAAAAGCATATGAGGGTGATGTGTTGAAAGAGCGGCTTACACGCTTGAACTCATCTTTGGTAGGGGAAGGGTTTCAAGCTTGGGTCGGTAGTGTCGAAGATGACTCTGCGGCTTCTATGTTTTCGCCCTAAATGTTTTCACCTGAAGTGTTTTGACTTAAGTGTTTTTGACTTAAAGGTAGATCTGCAGGGCACAGATCTACCTTGATTCAGTCAGGCGTTACTTCTCGATGATTGACAAATCAAAGCTTATTCAGCCATCTCTTTCAAGCGCTTCAGTGGGCGTACTTTGACGGCTATGCTTGCAGGTTTGGCTGCAAATACAGTGTCTTCTCCAGTGAATGGGTTGACGCCTTTGCGGGCTTTGCGAGCAGGTTTCTTCTGAGTTACGACTTTTAGTAAGCCAGGTAAAACAAACTCGCCACAGGCGCGTTTTTTGATATGGCCTTCCATAATGTCGGCAAGCTCATCAAATACGGCTTGGACTTGCTTGCGTGAAAGCTCAGTGTTTTCCGAAATTTGAGTTACGATTTGAGTTTTAGAGTAGCGCTCTCTGATGATTGGTATTTTCTTCACGGGAGCTGCAGTAGCTGCTTTTTTTACAGCTGCTTTTTTTGTAGTTTGCTTGGCTGGAGCTTTCTTTGCAGAAGCTTTACGTACAACCATAAAAATGCCTCGATTGGTTTGTGATCAGTTATTGGGGAATATTATACGAGTCACTGTAGTGCGACAACTCCTGTCTCGCTTGCCATTGCCGACAAGAGCCACATCCTGAGATCAGGCCTGTGTTCGCGTATATATAGTGTATTCCGAGTTTGCTGGCAACAAAAACACTATAAATCTAGTGTTTTTGTGAAAATCCTGGTCGGTTGATACCTTTTTTCCCTAGATTATGGACTTTATGTGTATCACAACGAGACACCTAAACTTGGCTAGGCTCTTTTCTTATCTTCATCCTAGCGGCGATCTGCGCTATAATGCCTGCCTTTTTTGTGTGTTTTATAGTCGGATTTGGCTGCACTCACAAAGAGTTGTTGCCTTGTTTAGTGTTCAAATATGAGTGGTTTTGAGGGTTAAATAGTTATGCCTATATACGAGTACACATGTGAAGCATGTGGCCATGATTTAGAAGCCTTGCAGAAAATGAGTGAAGCGCCGTTGCAGGATTGCCCTTCATGCGAGCAAAAATCATTGAGAAAAAAAATATCAGCGGCCGCTTTTCGATTGAAAGGTGGGGGTTGGTACGAGACTGATTTCAAATCCGGTAACAAAAAGAACTTAGCTGGTCAGGATAGCTCGTCTGATGCTAAGTCTGGGAATACTGGAGCAGAATCTAAAAAAGCGGATGCGCCTAAAGTATCAAGCGCGAGTAAAACCGATTCATCTAAATAAAACATTAAAACAGGAATATTGACATGCGCAGCATCTACTGTGGTGCCCTGAAGGCTTCGAATATTGACGAAGAGGTGACGATTTGTGGTTGGGTGGATCGCAGAAGAGATCACGGTGGTGTGATTTTTATCGATTTACGTGATCGTGACGGTATTGTGCAAGTGGTTTTTGATCCCGGCGGTCAAGAAAACTTTGAGCTGGCGAATAAGATTCGTCCTGAGTATGTATTAAAAGTCACCGGTAAAGTAAGAGCGCGTTCTGCCGCTACCGTTAATACCAATATGGCCACGGGTGAAGTGGAGGTATATGGCACCGGTTTGGAAATACTAAATGCAGCTGAAACTGTTCCGTTTCAGCTAGATGAGCACACCAATGTTGGTGAAGATGTTCGTTTGACTTATCGATACCTTGATTTGCGTCGCGAGGCTATGCAAAAGAACCTACGCATTCGCTCGAAAGTCACGACGGCCATTCGTAATTATCTCGATCAAAATGGCTTTTTAGATATAGAAACGCCCATTTTGACGCGAGCTACGCCTGAAGGTGCGCGAGATTATTTGGTGCCTTCTCGGACGCATGAAAATAAATTCTTTGCCTTGCCTCAGTCACCTCAGTTGTTCAAGCAATTGTTAATGGTGTCGGGTTTTGATCGTTATTATCAAATTGCAAAATGTTTCCGCGACGAAGATCTCCGTGCTGACCGTCAGCCTGAGTTCACACAGATAGATTTGGAGACCTCGTTTATGGACGAGGAACAAATCATGTCTGTTAGCGAAGATATGATTCGTGGCCTATTTAAAGAAATGCTCGACGTAGATCTGGGTGACTTCCCGCGTATGTCATATGCGGAAGCAATGGAAAGATACGGATCGGATAAGCCTGACTTACGTATTCCGCTAGAAATGGTGGAAATTAAAGATTTGATGGAAACGGTAGAGTTTAAGGTGTTCGCAGGTCCGGCAAAAGACCCGAAAGGCCGCGTAACGGCCATGAAGGTTCCTGGAGGTTGTGACATACCTCGCCGTAAAATAGATGCGTACACAAAGTATGTGAGTATCTACGGGGCTAAAGGCTTAGCCTATATTAAAGTTAATGACAAATCGGATCTTGAAAACGGTTTGCAATCACCTATCGTTAAATTCCTACCTAACGATGTGCGGCAAGCTATCTTGGATCGAGTTAAAGCGGAAAATGGCGACCTTATTTTCTTTGGTGCCGATAGCTGCAAGGTGGTGACTGAAGCCTTAGGCGCTTTGCGTTGTAAGCTGGGTGAAGATCTAAATCTTTACACTTGTGATTGGGCGCCGCTTTGGGTGGTTGACTTTCCGATGTTTGAGGAGCTGGAAGGCGGTGCACTAACCGCTTTGCATCACCCATTTACCGCCCCTTCTTGTGGTGCTGAAGAGTTGAAGAAAAACCCTGCTCAAGCATTATCTCGTGCCTACGATATGGTACTGAATGGCACTGAGCTTGGTGGCGGATCAATTCGTATACATCAGCAAGAGATGCAGCAAACGGTGTTTAATGTATTGAATATTAGTGAGCATGAGCAGCGAGAAAAGTTTGGCTTCTTGCTTGATGCGCTAAAATACGGTGCGCCTCCTCACGGTGGCTTAGCCTTTGGTCTTGATCGCCTCATTATGCTGATGACAGGCTCTGAATCTATCCGTGATGTGATTGCATTTCCTAAAACGCAATCAGCAGCCTGTGTAATGACGGACGCCCCAGGCTCAGTAGATAATACTCAGTTGCAAGACTTGCATATCAAGTCGGTAGTTAAGCCGAAAGCTAAAGTTGAAGTTGAAGTTTCAGAAAATAAGGCTCAAAGTGACTCTACCGCTAATTAAGTAGTATGTTGTCGTGGTCGGGGCTGAAGAGGTTGTTGGTCTTGATTATGGGTGCGGGTTTTGTTTCTGAGAACGAAGAGCTAACCCGTACGGCTGTTGGTATTGGCTTCGCCGTGGTGTTATCTGATGCCGTTGCGAAAGCTGGAAAACAACTGTTCTTGCAGGCGGCTTGAAAATCAAAATGATATTCAAGCCGTTTACATCAGCGCAGACACCCCTCCTGTTTACTTGAGCAAATGTCTTGAGCAAATGTCTTGATTAAATTGTAAACCCTGTCGCACCAAACTTCTCTTCAGTGGTATGTGAATGTTGATCAGATACTAGCCTGTTGAGTGAGTATTAATCTTTTGAGTAAGTATTAACCTATCGAGCAAGGACTTATGGCCTATCCTACTGGTGAATTATCTGTAGATTTACGTGCAATTACAGACAATTTTCGTTATATCCAAGGGTGCTTGATTGCGGGCGCAGAGTGCGGTGCTGTGGTTAAAGCTGATGCCTATGGTTTGGGGGTGGAGCGTATTGCACCTAGAATCTACGAGACGGGTTGCCGTAAGTTTTTTGTGGCAAACTTGAAGGAGGCGATAAAGTTGCGATCCTTGGTGGGTTTGGATGCGCAAATTTTTGTGTTAAGTGGTTGTATTCGCGGTGCCGAATCTGAGTTTATCGCTCGGGGGTTTATTCCGGTGTTAGTTTCCGCTGAAATGTTGTCGCGTTGGGTGGCGGCAGGTGGAGGGAAGGTTTCAGCTGCACTGAAAGTGAATACCGGTATGGGGCGCCTTGGTATTGAGCTGCGGGAACTTGAGCAATTAATCGATGAAAACCAATCCTTACTTAAGCGTGCAAATATCACCTACCTTATGAGCCACTTTGCTTGCGCCGATCAGGCTGACCATACTTTGACGGCAATGCAGCAGCAGCGATTTGCTCTGCTATTGGAGCGCTTTAGAGGTATTGGGCTTACTCCAAAAGCGACCCTTGCTAATTCAGGTGGAATATTCCGTTCCGATGCCTATCACTATGATTTGGTGCGCCCAGGGATTGCTTTGTTTGGTGGTAATCCCGGCGTAACGATCAATCCTATGCGGGCGGTTGTTGGTTTAACCTTACCGGTTATTCAGGTGCGAGATTTACCGGTTGGGGATTGTGTGGGCTATGGCGCAACTAGGGCTTTCTCTACTCAGCGTAAGATAGCTATAGTGGCGGGTGGGTATGCCGACGGGATGATGCGAGCGTTAAGCAATCGTGGTTGGGGTTTTGTGCAGGGGGCTAAGGTACCTATTGTTGGTCGGATATCGATGGATTCTACTTTGTTTGATATTAGTGATATTGCCAACCCGTCAGATGTGGTGGAGGGCGATGGCATTGAAGTTTTGGGTTCCAATGTTTTGATTGACGATATGGCAATGGCGGCAGATACGATTAGCTATGAAGTTCTAACGTCTATTGGTGAGCGGTATCAGCGCAGTTATATCGCTTAGGGTTGCTCTAGGTTGTTGAGCGATTAATTGCATAGTTAAAAATATAGTTAAATAAAGTTGGCGTTACTCTATGAACGAAAGTGTTTTTCAGCTTATTAGCTGTATAGCGGATGGGGGCACTTACTCCGAGGATGCATTGTGCAAGCAGCTTCAGGTTGAGCCTGAGGCGCTGAGCGTGTTGCGTGAGCAGTTAGCCTGTGTAGGCCTTGATTTATTTACTGGCGATGCTGGCGAGCTCTCTCTCCCCGGCGGCGTGGACTTGTATAATTATGGTGATATTCAAACTGAGTTGAAGCGATTGGCTGCAGAGCTTGCGGTGCCGCGTGTTCTGAATAGTTTCGATGTCGTTGATCTGAAGTTGTTGCCCTTCGTCTCGTCAACTAACCAGTACTTGTTGGATGAGGTTGTGGGCGCGAAAAATTGTCATGCGAAGGTGTGCTTGGCTGAATATCAAAATAGTGGGCGTGGTCGATTGGGGCGGCAGTGGCAAAGTCCTTTTGCTGGCGGTGTTTGCTTTTCAATTGCGTGGCGTTTTCAGTCGGTAGCTAAAGCAGCTGAGGGTTTGAGCTTAGCTGTTGGCGTTGCTGTTGCCGAGGCCTTAGAGTCGCTTGGTGTATCGGGCCTGTGCTTAAAGTGGCCTAACGACCTCTTAATTAATAAGAAAAAGCTCGGCGGTATTTTGATTGAGTTGAGTAAGGATGCTGAGCAGGTTGTTATTGGTGTCGGTATAAACCTTCATATGCCGGATAGTCTGGCACAAGAGATTGGGCAGCCTTGTGGTGATTTAAGTCTCGGGCTGGAATCTCCAATACCTTCGCGGTCCAAGATTGCTGCCCGTGTGATTGCTCATTTAGCGTCGTTGTTGCATGTCTATGAGTCGCAGGGCTTCGAGGCCAGTAAGGTGCGTTGGGAGCAGCTCAATGCTTATCGTGGTCAGCCTGTCGTCCTGTTAAGCCCCCAAAGAGAGGTTCGCGGTACTGTACTCGGCGTTTCCTCCTCTGGCGCTCTGCGTTTGGATGTTGGCGGCGTTGAGCAGACCTTTGTTGGCGGTGAAATTAGTTTGAGGCCTGATTTGTGAGGCTTTACCTCGATGTAGGTAATACCCGTGCAAAGTGGCTGTTGATACGAGCCGATCAATCGTCGCTAGACGGTCTCGTGAATACTGAAGATTTTACAGCTTTAGCATCTCAGGTTGATGAGTCCGCAAAAAATGAAACGTTGGATGGTGTTTTTGTGTCGTCGGTTGCGGGCGCTGCTACAAACGACAGGATTGGTGCTTGGGTGTGTAATAGTTATGACTTAACGCCCGTGTTTGCCGAAGTTGAGAAGTGCGCCTTTGGTGTAACTGTTGCGTATGAAAATATTCGTAATCTAGGCGTTGATCGTTGGTTGGCTCTTGTCGCTGGGCGAGCGGGAGCCCCTGAATCGCAAATCATTGTTGATGCTGGAAGTGCGTTGACCGTCGATTACTTGAGCGCTAATGGACAGCACCTTGGTGGCTTTATCGTCCCCGGTGTCAATATGATGATTGGTGCGTTGTTTGATCGTACCGATGCCGTTAAGGTGTCGGCAGAGCTGAGCGGTGCCGATTTGTTGCCTGGCAGAGATACTGCGGGCTGTGTTCGTAATGGCACGCTAGTAATATTAAAGGGCTTTCTTGAGAAAGTTTGGCAGATTGGTAGGCAAATAAATTGCGATGAGCGTTTCGTTTTGACTGGGGGGGATGCTGGCTCTTTGATCAGTTTGTGTGAAGGCTTCAATGTTGTTGTCGATCCCAATTTAGTTTTTACCGGTCTCAAAGTATATAGTGATGAGTATAGGCTCACGAATGCTCAATATTAATTTCATATTTAGGTCTTGGTTTAATGCGCTGGATATTTTTTACACTGTTATTGCTTAACCTCTTAACATTTGCGTTGGGAATGGTTGTTACTTCTCAGGAGGTGGCGAATGTTGCTGGTGAGGGCGTCACAGCCTCAGCAGAGGGGGGGCGCAGCTCAAAGGGTGGCGGTGCTCCGCTAGTTCTGCTTGGTGAGCTAAGTGAATCTGAGCGTGCCGATTTGGGGCGTAAGCTTACTTTAGCTGTGGGGGTTTCGGATGGCAAAGGTGGCGGGGGTGAATCACCTGCCGGTAAAGTGGGAGATGATCTCGGTGAGGGGGGGCGTAAGCTCTGTGAAATGCTGGGCGCGTTCCCAGACCGCCTTTCAGCCGATGATTTTGTTGAGCGGTTAAAGGCGATTGAAGTGGCGAGCTCGGTTCAGGAGTTGGAGCTGCCGGCAGGGGAGGGTTATTGGGTCTACCTTCCGCCTGAAAACAACCGTGGTGAGGCGCTTCGAAAGCTAAGTGAGCTACAGTCTCGTGGTGTTGATAGTTACGTTATACCCAAGGGGGAGTTAGAAAACGGCATCTCGCTAGGGATGTTTAGCAAAAAAAATCTAGCGGATGCGCGGATAGAACAGCTTAAAAGTCTTGGTCTTGAGCCAAAGATTGAATCTATAGAAAGAACTTATCGGGAGTTTTGGGTGATGCTCGAGCACCGAGAAGAGGAAAAAATGAGCGATTTAACGTGGGAAAAGACCCTAAAAGACAATAAAATGCTCCAACGACGACAAAATTACTGTTTTGCTCTTGCTTCTGAGCAAAACATTCAATAGAATCCCGCCTCCACTGTTGAGAGCGACACGAAAAACTATATTGTGTCCTTTTAACTGAAAGTAATTACCGAATGCTTGATTCAGGTGAGAGGTAATGCTTAAAGTGGTCAGAGAGCTGGTGTAGCTCAGTTGGTAGAGCAGCTGACTTGTAATCAGCCGGTCGGGGGTTCGACTCCTCTCGCCAGCTCCATTTTTTAAAAGTTGACGAAGCGTAAGTTCAGCAGTTTTGGTAGCTAGTCAATTAAGATTTTTCGGTGCAATGCAGGGGTTCCCGAGTGGCCAAAGGGATCAGACTGTAAATCTGACGCGCAAGCTTCGGTGGTTCGAATCCACCCCCCTGCACCATTGAATATAGAGTCATTTAGTTAAGCGCATCAAATGATTTTTGTATTCCGATTATCTTATATCTGTTTTTCGCGGGCGTAGTTTAGTGGTAGAACCTCAGCCTTCCAAGCTGATGATGCGGGTTCGATTCCCGCCGCCCGCTCCAGTAATAAAGCGACATGCTTGCGGTAGTTAGCGAGCACATTTACAAAGATTGTAGGTAGCGTTTTATTACTGAGGCTGAGTGCCAGGCTCATATAGCTCAGTTCGGTAGAGCACTTCCTTGGTAAGGAAGAGGTCATCGGTTCAACTCCGATTATGAGCTCCATATTATAAGGTTACCATAGTATCTAGAGTTGCTTTGGTAAATTAAAATTTCTGACAATAGTAAATCACCCCAACGAGGAGGCCTTCGCAATGGCAAAGGAAAAGTTTGAACGTAAAAAACCCCATGTTAATGTTGGTACAATTGGCCACGTTGACCATGGTAAAACAACTCTTACTGCTGCATTAACTCGCGTTTGTGCCGAGATTTGGGGTGGTGAGATGGTAGCATTTGATGGTATCGATAATGCACCTGAAGAACGTGAGCGCGGTATTACTATTGCAACT
>NVXL01000022.1 GCA_002746115.1 Alteromonadaceae bacterium | reverse complement strand
TTAAGTGGAGGCAAGGGCTTTCCCTTCATCATTGGCAACCTTTGCCAAAGTATGCCAATCTTAGAGGTGGAGGAATGACTATGGCAACAATGAATGTATCGCTCCCGGAGCAAATGAAAGAATGGGTTGAAGCGCAGGTTGGCACTGGGCGCTTTGGCAATAGCAGTGATTATGTACGGAATTTAATCCGGCAAGATCAAGATTATCAGGATAAGCGGGAAGCCTTGGTGCAAGCACTGATAGAAGGCGAAGAAAGCGGTGAAAGTAAGCGCTCGGTTCAAGATATCTTTACTGCGGTAAAAAAGAAACATGGCATAGATGTATAGGCTCTCAACAAACCCTTGCTCCGTTTATGTTGTGTTTACGCCCCCGGATTCCGCAGGCTGCATCCAGGCTACGGAGGGGGAGTATCAGGCAATATTAAAAACTAATCCACCAAAGCAAATTCAACCTGCTTCAAATCTACAGAGCTAGTCCCTACATAAACAATAAAATCCCCTGTCTCGACAGTGCGCTTTAAATCAGCGCCAATAAAACTCAGCATATCCTCGGTAATATCAAAGTCGATTCGTTTTTTCTTTCCTGGGGATAGCGTTACTGATGAGAAGGATTTAAGCAATTTAATTGGCCTAGTGACGGATGCAACTTTGTCACGAATATACAGCTGTACGACTTCTCGGCCTTTTTGCTTGCCGGTGTTTTTTACCGTTACCGAAGCGGTAATTTTACCGTCTCGTTTCATATTTGTATCGCTGAGTGAAATATCTGAATATTCATAATTGGTGTAACTTAAACCATAACCAAATGGGTAGAGCGGACTGGATTGTACATCGCGGAAAGTTGCTGTGTAGCGGTTATTATCGGGGCCGGCATCAAAGCTATGGCTGGATTTTTTGTAGCTGTAAAAGATGGGTACTTGCCCTTGGTGGTAGGGGAAGGTGACGGGTAGTTTTCCGGAGGGGTTGTGCTCGCCTGAGAGCAGTTCGGCTAAGGCTTCACCACCGGTTGAACCGGGCATCCAAGCTTGTAGCAGGGCGGTTGAGTGGGTGGCAATGTCGGTGAGTACGTAGGGGCGACCGCTGACGATGACGGAGATTACTGGCTTACCGACTTGAGCAATCCGTTGAGCTAATTCTTCTTGCAGGCCAGGTAAGTGCAAAGACGCGGTGCCGCCGCCTTCGCCGCTCATCCAGTGTTGCTCACCAAGGGCGAGAATAACTAAGTCGGCTTTTTTGGCGACCTCTACGGCTTCAGCGATAAGCTCGCCGCCGGAGGCTTTGAATTTATCAATGGTAACGCCGGGGGCGTAGCTGAAGTCGATCTTGTTGCCGTAAAATTTAGTTAAGCCATCATAAATAGAAATTACGTCTTTCTCTTCCCCTTGCGCTGCCCACCAGCCTAATAAATCGACCTTGGATTTTGCGAGTGGCCCTATGATAGCTATGGATTTTACGTCTTTTTTAATGGGGAGAATATTGTCGTTATTTTTAAGTAAAACCATGCTTTTGCGGGCGATGTCTTTGGTTGATCGCCAGTTCCTTTTTGAGAGCAGCTCTTTTTTCTCGCGCTTTTCATCTAAGTACAAATAAGGGCTGTCGAGTAATCCGACGCGTTGTTTTAAGCGCAGGACTTGGCGTACGGCATTATCAATGAGCGCTTCACTGACGGTGCCTTCTCGGACAAGTGCGGGTAATTCGTTTAAATACAGGCTTGATACCATATCAATATCAAAACCGCTGTTGATCGCCATTTGCACGGCTTGCTTATCATCTGCCGCGACACCGGCTTTGATTAAATTAGGGATGGTTTCCCAGTCGGTCATGAGTAAGCCGTCAAAACCTAACTCGTTACGTAATATGTCTTTCATTAGGTGTTGGTTGGCCGTTGCTGGAATACCGTCGTAGGCGGTGTAGGCGCCCATTACCGAGCTTACGCCAGCGTCGATGGCGGCTTGGAACGGGGGGAGGTGTAACTCTCGTAGTTCGCGCTCAGAAAAATCTTGGATGCTATAGTCTCGCCCGGCCAGCGCAGCGCCGTAACCCGCAAAATGCTTAGCGCAAGCCAGTAAATTCTGGTGTGGGTGTTTATTTGACTGCTGAAAGCCTAGGACGCGTGCTTTGGCTATTTCCGCACTCAAGAAAGGGTCTTCACCGGAGGTTTCCAGAATTCGCCCCCAGCGAGGCTCACGAGTAACATCGACCATTGGTGCATAGGTTAAGTGAATGCCTGCGGCGGCGGCCTCTCTTGCGGCTACGGCGGCGGATGCGCGTATGGCGGATAAATCCCAACTAGCGGCTTCGGCTAGTGGGATGGGGGCGATGGTTTTGTAGCCGTGGATAATATCTTCCTGAAAGAGTATCGGTAGCCCGCTGGGAGATTGTTCTACGGCTAATTTTTGCAGGGGGTGGATGTTTGCGACGCCATTGACCTTGATTATACTACCGACTTTACCTTCGCGAATCAGCGCCAGTTGTTGCTCGCTTGGTTCACCTTCTATTGCGATCAAATTCATTTGCCCGATTTTTTCTTCTAGGCTTAAACTCTCGAGAATTCTTTCGATGTCGCTGTTCGTCTCTGCCTCGGCGGAGGCAAAGGAGGGGAGAAGTGCTGATGACAAGGCTGCGAAAGCTAGAGAAACCAAAAGAGCGTTTGAAATTTTTGCTAACAGTAATGAGGGCAAAGATTTTTTCACTTAAAATTCCTATCAATGATTTAAATTAATATGAGTGCATAGTAAAAGGTAGGGCAAGGAGATGCTACTTTATTTTTAACATAAGGCTTGACGGCACTTACATTTTATTTTGTGTCGTTTTTGTGCTGCTGTATCAATTTCAGTCACATTTGAGGAGGTTAAAATTGCATTGCCTATTGGGTAATTCTCAGTAAGAACTACTTTGTGACATACCGGTATACTATGACTTATTGGGGATTTGCCTAATCATGTCGTTAATCGGATTGGCAGTCGTCATTGTTTTACTTGGTATAGACTTCATCATTTGGGTCGCTTAAGCTTTTATGGGGTGCGGCGATTTTTTTATTGATGTTTTTTTGTCTGTTTTTATCAGCCTGTCGACTTCCTGAACCAGTTCATGTGTCATCACCGGCTTACGGAGCAGCAAGTTGCCGCCGGATTTCAGGCATAGGGTTTCTTCTTGTTTACCTTTTTGAGCCGTGAGAAAAATTATCGGAGTGTGCTCATGACCTGGGTGTCGTCTTAACTCTCGGCAGGTATCAAAGCCAGATAAACCCGGCATCATGACGTCGAGAATAAATAAATCTACCGCTTGTTCTGCATTGGGCGTTTCTATTTGTTTGAGTGCATGCGTACCGCTTGTCGCTTCAATAACCTTATTGCCGCTTTGTAATATAATCGCTTTGAGTACCATTCGATTGATGGGGTCATCATCTGCAATCATTATCGTATAAATGTTTTTTTCTTGCTCTGTTTCTAGTTGAGATTTTAGTGAAGCGGTGGCGTTAAGGCCTTGTGTTGATGCTAAAAAATTTGTTGAAAAGCGTAAGGTAAAATTCGAACCCAGTCCTGGGGTAGATTCAACATGAATGCTGCCATCATGTAGCTCTACCAGTTGTTTGGTGACCGTGAGCCCTAAGCCGGTGCCGCCTACTGTGTGAGGGTCGGTGTTATCGAGCTGATCAAAGGCGGTAAATAGGCGGCTAACTTTTTCCTGTCGGATGCCAATGCCTGTATCGGCGACAGAGATTTCAAAAGTTGTAATATTATTTTCAGTATTAAAAACGGTGCGAGTGCTGACTGTAATGGTGCCGGAGTCACTGTATTTTATGGCGTTGCCGATCAGGTTAATAAAAACCTGCTGCATGCGATCTTCATCGGCAATAACGCGGTCACAGTCAGGGGCGAATGCTGTCCTCAATTCTATGTGCTTATCCTGAGCCATCGGCTGCACTATTTCGAATACACGCTTTACCAGAACTTCCAGTGAAAAAGGCTGTTTGTGCAGTGTGATGCCACAGTCTGACATTTTCGCCTGGTCAAGAATATCGTTAATCATACTCGAAAGACGCATACCGCAGCTGGAGATGAGTTTTAGTCGCCTGTATCGCTCACTGTCTTCGTCGGCAGCTTCGCGAGCTAGCGCTTCAGCGATACCGATCATGCCGTTTAATGGGGTGCGTAATTCGTGAGAGGTATTGGCGAGGAACATGTCCTTTAGTTCATTAAATCGTAATAATTCAGCATTATGGGATTGCTCTCGCAGTAAGGCCATTTTGTTTTTTTGACTTTGAATGATAAGCAGAATAACGGCCAGAATAATGCTGGCGTAAATGGTAAAAGCCCACCAGCTTAGCCAAGGGGCTTGCAATACACGGATGTTGAGGTCTGGTGTTTGACTGCTATGGCCGTCGCGAGTGAAGGCTTGTGCCTGAAACGCGTAGTTGCCCGCAGGCAGGTTGGTGTAGGTGGCTATATTCTCTGTGCCGATATCGACCCAATCTTTGTCGTAGCCAAGTAATTTGTAGCGGTAACGTGTCACTCGCGTAGGGTTAAAACCGAATGAGGAGAGTTGCAAGCTCATCATTGAATGTTGATAGGGTAATGTCAGCTGGCGAGTATGGTATATGGCCTGATTAAGTGGTGACTCAGGGTGTGAAGTTTTGATCACTTTATTATCAATCTTCAGCTGGGTAATTTTTGCATCGAGATGTTGTTTTTTACTTCTTAAATCTTCCGGGAAAAAATAACTTAAACCTTCGGTTCCTCCGGCAAAAATCCGGCCGGCGGGATCGGTAATAATGGCGTTGCGGTTATAGGTTTTACTCGCTAGGCCGTGATGGGGGGAGATATGTTGTATTTGATAGGTTTGCGGATTAATGCGCACTAAACCGTCGTGAGTGGCCAGCCATATATCGCCGTTTAAATCCTTGGTAATTCCCGCTACTTGCAGGGAGGTTAAGCCGTTGTCTCGGTTAAAAAAACGTGTCTCTTGGCTCGCAGGGTCATACATAAAGGCGCCAGCAAGCGTTGTGGCGCCCCAGATTCGTTTTTGATCGTCTTCATATAGGGCTTTCAAATTGGCTTGGTAAAGCGGGGCGAGCGAGGGGACCTTTTCGTGCATACGCTGATAGATGCCAGTTTTGGGATCAAAATGATCCAAGCCTTTGATCGTGCCCAGCCAGAATGTTTTATCGCTGGCTTGGAGTATCGTCCAGACATAGTTATCGCTAGGGCTATCCGGTCGTGTGGGGTCATGGCTTAGCGACTCAAACTGACCTGAACGATAGTCGTAAGCGCTGAGCCCGGTGGTGTCTGTTGCGAGCCAGGCTTTGTTTGCTTGGCCAAGCTCAATATCCCATATATATTTTGGGGCGGCTTCGCGAAAATTGTCATCCGTGTGTAACCACTCGCTGGTGTTTGGCTTGTACTTGAATAACCCAAAGCGCCATGTGCCAACCCACAGTATTCCGTCGTTGCCCTCGGCAATGGAAATGACAGGGTAGTGCCCAAGTTGCCAAGGTTTGGCAGTATCATTGTTAATGCTGTGGTTACGAATGGTGCCGGTCTCAGGGTTGAATGAATTCAGCCCTTTTTCGGTGCCAATCCAAATCTGACCACCAGAAGCCTTGAGTGTGAGTATCGAGTTATTGTTGAGGGAGTTGTTGAGGGAGTTATTGTTTTGGTTTTGGGGGCTAGTTGCTTGATGGGTAAGCGTCTTTATTTTCTCAGTCGTACGGTCATGAAAGTGAATGGCAAATGGATTGGTGGCAACCCAGATGTCGCCATTTCGATCCTCATAAGTCAGTGCGATCCGGTTTGAGCTTAAACTATTTTTATTCGATGGATTATGCCTTTGCGTAGAGAATTTTTTTGAGCTGGGATCGTAAACCGATAAGCCTTTCTCGGTACTGATCCAGAGTTTGTTGTCGGCGCTACGGCTGATGCGCCACGCGAGGTTACTCGCTAGGCTGTGCGGATTATCAATTTCGTATTGGTGATGTTCTACAATGCCGACGCCCGGTTGAAGGACCTGAACGCCTTGCCTGCGTGTGGCGATCCAGAGGCGAGCATGTTCATCAAGCTCAATATCTTCGGGCTCTTGAATGATGATGTCCTGACCTTTGGCATTTTTGGGGTAGCTGAATTGCCGCGTCGTTAAATCCATTTTAATCACGCCGTTGGGAGTGATGACAATCCACAAGGTATTGCCGATGATTTTCATCGTATGGGGCAAGCTCAATTGATGCGGAGCAAGATCGCCTATTTTAATGCGGATGTGCTCGCTATGTTGGCGATCGGGGGAAAAGTACGTGATTAGGCCGTTCTCCGTTGCGACATACAAGCTGTTGTCTGGCGCTACGCTAATGGCCGTTATGGAGGACGCTCCTAGGTGGAGCCCTTTGGTGTTTTCAGGAGCTTCAGCGGGGGTTCTATTGATAGCTTCAGCGGGAGTATCAATGGGGATGATGGGGATGGACTCAAAGCTTTCGCTCACAGGGTCATAACGGCAGAGGCCGGTGATGGTAGAGATCCATACGAAGCCTTGTTTATCCATCGCAATATCGGTAATTAAATTAAAGCAGGGTAATTCTGAATCGGCGTATTCGGCGTTAAAAACCTTTAGACTTTCGCCGTCGTAGCGACTGAGTAGATAGCGTCCCGCTACCCAAATAAAACCCTGTTGGTCTTGCAGTATATTGATGACTGAGCCGCCGATTTGTTGCTCCAGCGACGGGTCACCGGTAAATAGGCGTTCAAAGCGTAAATTCTGATCTTGGCTAAGGGCGGGGCTGCTGAGTAGGTAGCAAAGGATGAAAAAGTGCAGCTTAAATATCGTACGGTATAACCGGCGGTAGGCATTTGCGTAACTTGGCCGATGGGACATATGACTGCTCTGGTAATTATATTTTACAGACCTGCCCGGTTCAGATGCTGGTCTGAGAGCAAACCGAATACTCGGTTTAGTGGCAAGTTACCTACCGTTCTATTATGAGTCTTTCTATTATGAGTATAGACGAGTGTTTTTAATCAGCCTGTCGACTTCCCGAACTAGTTCATGTGTCATCACCGGCTTTCGGAGCAGCAGGTTGCCGCCGGATTGCAGGCATAGATTTTCTTCTTTTTCGCCTTTTTGAGCCGTGAGAAAAATAATGGGCGTGTCGCTATAACCTGTGCGCTGCCTTAGTTCTCGGCAGGTATCAAAGCCAGATAACCCCGGCATCATGACATCGAAAATAAATAAATCAATCTTTTGTTCTGGCTTAGGCGTTTCTATTTGTTTAAGTACATGTGTTCCGCTTGTCGCCTCAATAACTTTATTGCCGCTTTGTATGATAATGGCTTTGAGTACCATTCGGTTGATCGGATCATCATCGGCAATCATTATCGTATGAACGTGTTTTTCTTGCTCGCAGGCGAGTTTAGGCGCTGGTGCAGTGCTGGGTTTAAGGCTTTGTGTTGGCTCTAAGTGTTGTGTTGAATCTAAAGGTTGTGCTGATTCTAAAGTTTTTGTTGATTCTAAAAAATCTGTTGAAAAACGCAAGATAAAATTCGAACCTTGCCCGTGGATGGATTCGACATGAATATTGCCATCATGCAGCTCTACCAGTTGCTTGGTCACCGCGAGCCCCAGGCCGGTGCCGCCTGTGGTATGAGGGTCGGCGTTATCGAGCTGATCAAAGGCGGTAAATAGCCGACTAATTTTTTCTTGGCGGATGCCAATGCCTGTATCGGCGATCGAGACTTCAAAGGTTGTCGCATTATTTTCAGTATTAAAAATGGTACGAGCGCTAACGGTAATGGTGCCTGAATCGCTGTATTTTATAGCGTTGCCAACTAGGTTAATAAAAACCTGCTGCATGCGATCTTCATCGGCAATGACGCGCTTACAATCGGGGGCGAATGTTGCCTCCAAGTTTATGCCTTTATCTTGAGCCATCGGTTGCACGATCTCGAACACGCGCTCCACTAGCGCCTCCAAGGAAAAAGGTCGTTTGTGCAGGGTGATGCCACAGTCTGACATTTTTGCTCGATCAAGAATGTCGTTAATTATACTCGCGAGTCGCATACCGCAACTGGAGATGAGCTTGAGCCGTCTGTGCTGCTCGCTGTTGTCGTCGTCGGCGGCCTCGCGAGCCAGTGCCTCAGCGATGCCGACCATGCCGTTTAGCGGGGTGCGTAACTCGTGAGAGGTATTGGCGAGGAACATATCTTTTAAATCATTAAATCGCAATAACTCAGCATTATGAGATTGCTCTCGCTGTAGGGCTATTTTGTTTTTTTGACTTTGAATGATAAGCCGTATAACCGCGGAAATAATTGTCCCGTAAATGATAAACGCCCACCAACTTAACCAAGGGGCTTGCAGTACGCGGATTTGCAGATCAGGTGTTTGACTGCTATGGCCGTCACGAGTGAAGGCTTGAGCCTGAAACGTGTAATCGCCCGCAGGCAGGTTGGTGTAGGTCGCAATATTCTCTGTGCCGATATCGACCCAGTCCTTGTCGTAGCCAAGTAATTTGTAGCGGTAGCGCTTTACCCGTGTGGGATTAAAGCCGAAGGAGGAAAGGTGTAGGCTCATCATTGAATGTTGATACGGCAATGTTAGCTGGCGAGTATGGTATATGGCCTGCGTGAGCGGCGACTCGGGGAGTGAAGTGTTGATGGTTTTATTATCTATCTTCAGTTGGGTAATTTTTGCATCGAGATGTTGTTTTTTACTTTTTAAATCTTCCGGAAAAAAATAACTCAAGCCTTCAGTGCCGCCAGCAAAAACCCGTCCGGCGGGGCCGGTAATAATCGCGTTGCGGTTATAGGTTTTACTTGCTAAGCCATGATGGGGGGAAATATGTTGTATCTGATAGTTTTGCGGGTTAATACGCGCTAAACCATCGTGAGTGGCCAGCCAGATATCACCGTTTAAATCCTTGGTAATACCGACTACTTGTAAGGAGGTTAAGCCGTTGTCTAGGTTAAAAAAACGGGTTTGTTGGTTAGCGGGGTCGTACATAAATGCGCCCGCAAGCGTTGTGCCGCCCCAAATTCGCTTTTGATCGTCTACATATAGTGCTTTCACGTTGGACTGGTGAAGCGGTGCGAGGGAGGGTACCTTCTCGTGCATACGCTGATAGTGGCCGCTTTGAGGGTCAAAATGATCCAAACCTTTGAGTGTTCCCAGCCAGAGCGTGTTATCGCTGGCTTGTAGTATCGTCCAGAGATAGTTGCTACTAGGGCTATTCGCTTGCGTGGGGTCATGGCTTAGCGGCTCAAACTGATCGGAGTGGCTGTCATAAATGCTGAGGCCGATGGTGTCTGTCGCGAGCCAGGTTTTGTTGGTTTGGCCAAACTTAATATCCCAGATATATTTGGGGGCCGCTTCACGAAAGCTGTCATCTGTGTGTAGCCACTCGTGGGTGTTTGGGTTGTACTTAAATAAGCCAAAGCGCCATGTGCCGATCCACAGTATCCCGTCCTTGTCCTCGGCAATGGAGATGACAGGGTAGTGTCCAAGTTGCCAGGGCTTGGCAATATCGTTGTCAATGCTGTGGTTGTGAACGGTGCCGGTCTCAGGGGTGAATGAATTCAGCCCTTTTTCGGTGCCAATCCAAATGCGATCGCCAGAAGCTTTAAGTGTGAGTATCGAGCTATCGTTTAGGGAGTTATTGGGGGTGTTGTTGTTCGAGGTTTGGTTGTTAGGCGTTTGGTTGCTAGAGGCTTGATGGGTAAGTGTATTTATTTTTTCAGTCGTACGGTCGTGAAAATGAACGGCAAATGGATTGGTGGCCACCCAAATGTCACCATTGCGATCCTCATAAGTCCGCACCGCTCGGTTTGAACTTAGGCTATTTTTATTCGACGGATTATGCTTTTGTGTAAAGAATTTTCCTGAGCTGGGCTCGTAAACCGACAAGCCTTTCTCGGTACTGAACCAAAGTTTGTTGTCGGCGGTACGGGTAATGCTCCACACTAGATTACCCGCTAGGCTGTGTGGGTTGCCAATCTCGTATTGATGATGTTCTACAATACCGACGCCCGGTTGAATGACAAAAACGCCTTGTTTACGTGTTGCGATCCAAAGGCGAGCATGTTCATCCAATTCAATATCTTCGGGCTCTTGAATGATAAGGTCCTGACCTTTGGCGTCTTTGGGGTAGCTGAACCGCCGAGTGGCTAAATCCATCTTTATCACACCATTGGCATTAATCACCACCCACAGGGTATCGCCGATGACTTTCATCTTTTCTGGCTGACCCAATAGATGCGGCGCAAGACCTGGCAAGTTAATGCTGATGTGCTCACTATGTTGGCGATCGGGGGAGAAGTGCGTAATTAAGCCGTTCTCCGTTGCGACATAGAGGCTATTGTCTGGTCCTACGGTAATCGCGTTTACCACAGCGGCTGCTAGGTGGAGCCCTTTGGTATTATCCTTAGGACTGATGATGGGAATGGACTCAAAGCGTTCGCTCACCGGATTATAGCGGCAGAGGCCAGTGATTGTGGAAATCCAGATGATTCCCTGCTTATCCATAGCAATATCGGTAATTAAATTGAAACACGGTAATTTTGAGCTGGCGTATTCAGCGTTAAAAACCTGTAGACGTTCACCGTCGTAGCGCCCGAGAAAGTAGCGCCCAGCCAGCCAAATAAAACCTTGTTGATCTTGCAGCATATCAATGACTGAGTCGCCTATTTGCTGCTCCTGAGAGAGGGCATCCGTAAACAGGCGTTCAAAGCGTAGATTCTGGTCTTGACTAAGAGCGGGGGTGGTGAAGAGGTAGCAAAGGATGAAAAACAGCAGCTTAAATGTTGTACGAGATAACAGACGCCGGCAGGCATTTGCGGAACTTGGCCGATGGCACATATGACTGCTCTGGTAATTGTGTTTTACGGGCTAGCCTGATTCAGACGCTTGTCTGAGAGCAAACCGGGCGCTCGGTTTTATGGCAGGTCACGCTCCTCTGTTTATGAGTATAGACGAGACTATAGGCGGTGGTTACAACTGGAGAGCCATTCTACGTGTGGCTATCACCGGTGGTTGTGGGTGGCTATTTGTTCTTTTCGAGTAAAAAATTCATTTCCTCGTCAAAGGTGTATTTCTGGTGATGCGTGGCCTGGTTGTTTATGTAGTGTCGTAGTGTGGGGGTCATGGATTGGCTGACGCTAAATGCGCCGTAACCTTCTTGCCATGCGAATTGTTCATTGATGCAATGTGTTTGGTTTAACCAAAGGGATGAGCCGCCTTTAATTTGTTTGGTGATGTTGGCGACGGTATGGGTAGGTTTTAGGCGGATTAATATGTGAATGTGATCGGGCATGCCGCCGATCTGTAGTAATACGCCGTTTTCTGAGTGAATAATTCCGCCGATGTACTGATAAAGGGAAGAGGCGAAATTTTCTGTGATGATCGGGGCGCGGTATTTTGTGCTGAAAACTAGGTGATAAATAAGATTACTGAATGTGCTTCCCATTGCGATCTTGCTCCATTTTTTTCGATAATTTTGGGGTTATACGTCAAACCTGTCAATGGTTTACTTTTGGGTTCCTCTGCGCCGATGTTTCGTTAATAGATTTTGCTTTGCTGTTACTGCGATCATTCCCCGTAGGGGATACGGATACGTAGCCGGTGGTTTTAACCACCGGTGATCTAGATTCGAGGGGTAACGCTACGTGCCACTACCTCCGGTGGTTAAAACCACCGGCTATTCATCCACAACCCCTGCGGGGTTAGGTTCGGTGTGTGGCAGGTGGTCTCCATCTAAACTCAATCAAGTCACCCCATGTCTATTAAGCTTCTTTAGCTTGAACCGGGTTTGATACTGCACTCAATGCTGCGAGCTTGTCTGCTTTTGATAGGCCTTCTAAGTCAAGTGCGAGTAGCTTATCAATGCGTTGTTCAATGGTTTTCATGACGGCAAAAAAAGCATCGCGAATTTCATCGTCACTACCTTCAAGTTTGGATGGGTCGCTTAAACCCCAGTGCACTTTAATAGTATTGCCAAACCATACTGGGCAGGTTTCACTAGCGGCGCTGTCACACACCGTGACAACCACGTCGGGCTGGTCGGCTTCGAATTCATTCCAAGATTGGCTTTTTAAGCCTTCCGTAGCAATGCCTTTTTCTTGCAGGTATTTTATCGATAGCGGGTGCACGTGACCGACTGGTTGGCTTCCTGCGCTGAAGGCTTGGATTTTACCCTTGGCGAGGTGATTGGTAATCGCCTCACTTAAAATACTGCGGCAGCGGTTATGGGTGCAAATGTAGAGGATTTTCATAAAATAACAGGCCTTACAAAATAGGTATTAAAAGTATTATAAATATTAAGATGTTTAGCTTTCTTGGTTTTTTGCTCGTAGTTGACGCAATTTTTCAGCAATTTTAATTTCCAAACCGCGTTCAAGCGGTTGGTAATACTGCCTTGGCTCCATGTCATCTGGGAAGTATTTCTCCCCTGCAGCAAAGCCGTCTTCCTCGTTGTGTGCGTAGCGATAGCCTTTGCCAAAATCCAAGTCCTTCATCATCGCCGTCGGCGCGTTGCGTAAATGCATCGGCACATCAAAACTTGGCTGGGCGGCAACGTCGGCCCTGGCGGCTTTGAAGGCGACGTAGACGGCGTTACTCTTGGGTGCTGCGGCAAGGTAGATCACGGCCTGAGCGAGGGTTAGTTCGCCCTCTGGGCTGCCGAGACGCTCTTGCACATCCCATGCATTTAAGGCTACTTGTAAGGCGCGTGGGTCGGCGTTGGCGATCTCTTCACTCGCCATGCGTACAACCCGGCGGGCAATGTATAAGGGGTCGCAGCCGCCGTTTAACATGCGCATTAACCAGTACAAAGCAGCGTCCGGGTCTGAGCCACGAACGGATTTGTGTAATGCAGAGATTTGCTCATAAAAGAGGTCGCCGCCCTTATCAAAGCGTTTTACGTCGCCGGTAAGTACTTGCTCCAAGGTGTTAAGCGTAATGGCCTTGCCATCTTCAATTAGGTCGCTGGCGATCTCTAGGAGGTTCAAGGCGCGACGGGCATCGCCGTCGGCAGCGGCAATTAGCAGTTCTTGCTCTTTGTCGCCTAGCTGCAAGGCTCGCTCGCCTAGGCCGTGGGTTTTGTCGCTGAGTGCTTTGTTTAATAGCTCTGCAAGCTGTTCATCAGTAAAGGACTTAAGTATGTAGACGCGGCAGCGTGAGAGTAGGGCGTTGTTGACCTCGAATGAGGGGTTCTCAGTGGTGGCGCCAACAAAAACAAAGGTGCCATCTTCAACGTAAGGTAAAAAGGCATCTTGCTGGGCTTTGTTGAACCTGTGTACTTCATCGACGAATAAAATCGTGCCGCGCTTAAAGCTTTGGCGCTGCATGAGGGCTTCTTCAACGGCATTGCGAATGTCTTTAACGCCTGCGAGTACGGCGGAGAGGGCGATAAAGTGGGCGCTGGTTTCGTTGGCGAGCAAACGTGCGAGAGTGGTTTTACCGACGCCGGGCGGCCCCCAGAGGATCATCGAGTGCACTTGGCCGCGCTCTAACGAGGTGCGCAAGGGTTTTTCTTTGCCTAAAAGGTGGGTTTGGCCGAGGTAGTCCACAAGGCGTCGTGGCCGCATTCGGGCGGCTAGAGGCTGTCCTAGGGATGAGTCGTCGGCAAATAAATCCTGCCCGGGCTCCGATTTACGCATTCATGACCTGCACTGTCGATATTCTATTGGGTGGTTTGATTGGGCGAGATAATACCATTTAAGCAAAGGCTGAAGCGTGGTTAATGTTTTGTTTGCTGTTATCGCGGTTTGGGGCTTAGCTGACTTGGACCTGTGGTCGATTTGTGTTAGTTTTTTGCAAAATTATTTTCGGATGTAATGAATATGCCTAAAGCCAGTGAGATAAAAAAGAATGTAGCCGTAGAATATAATGGCAAAGTCTTTCTTGTGAAAGAGATTACCCGCTCCACGCCATGCGGCCGTGCAGGAGGTAGTTTGTACCGTTTGCGTATGTATGATGTGGCGACTGGCTTAAAGGTGGACGAGACCTTTAAAGCGGATGAGATGATTAGCTTGGCTGACTTTTCTCGCCGTCAGGTGACTTTTTCTTATCTTGATGGTGATGAGTATGTCTTTATGGATAGTGAAGATTACACCCTTTACAACATGAACAAAGAAAGCCTTGCCGATGAGGCGCCTTTCATTACTGAGGGGACTGTGGGCTTGCAAGTGTTTACGGTTGACGATACGCCTGTTGCTGTGGATCTTCCTGGCATTGTGGATATGGAAGTGACGCAAACTGACCCATCCATTAAAGGCGCGTCGGCGACGGCTCGCACTAAGCCTGCAACCTTATCGACCGGTTTGGTGATTCAGGTGCCGGAGTATATCTCAACGGGTGAGCGCATTAAGGTTAATACGGTTGACCAAAAGTTTGTAGGGCGTGCAGATAAATAGTTGAATCTGTTGGAATAGTTGAGCCTGCCTGAAAGGTAAGCTCTATTAGAAGCGTTAAAGCGTATTTGCTTTAACGCTTTTTTTTTGCTTTATTTTTTGAATAAAAGGGCTAATAAAAATATACCTGCAACACTTGCCATCGGGAAGAGTATCGTTAAAAGAAAGGCTAGAGCAAAAATAATTTTGCGTGCAAGCTCAGCGTCTTTTTTAAGGAAGTAAAAAGCGGCAATGCATAAAGCTTCGATAATTATCGTGATAATAGCCTTTTCGCCGGTTTTGTAGATAAACGAGATGCCACCGAGAAAGGCTGTAAAAGGGAAGAGTAGGAGGACAACGATTAAGGTATTTTTAAACAGCAGTGTCGTTTTTCTGTCGTCGATGCTTTGTTGCTTAAGTGCCTGATTGTCCATGACGTAAGCCGTACCCTGCTCGCTTAGCGTGATGTTACAGGCGTTACAATAGGAGCTGTTGTCTTCGTAGACTTCGCCGCATTGTTTACATTGGAGCATTCATTTCACCTGTGCTTGTTTGTCGGTTTAAGTCTGTCGGTTTAAGTCATCTGTTTAATTCTGCATGATCCCCCATGTTATCACTCAGCCCGCACTTTGACAAAGCGCGCCTGCAAGTTGGAGAGGCGATTGGCTTGGCTGTTTTGGCGCCAAAATGATCCATTGTTGTGCGAAATATACGGTTTCCGAGCTATATTGCCTGAAAGCGCGCACTAAAACTGGCGGGGCAAAAGGTTAAACGCTAACCTTTACGCTGCGAGCGTAAACCTAATAATTAGGCAAAATGTCAAACCCAAGGGTTCAAGCTTATGTCCGAGAGCAATGCTAATAATAGTAATAGCAGTACGAGTAGCGTGAGTGTGAGCGGTGGTAGTCAGCAAGGTAGCGGTGATGGTCGGGTAAGTGCAGATATTGAACAAGTTATTGATGATGCGCAGCGTTTGATTACTTACATTGCAAAAGACGGTAGCGCCGAGCTGGATGAAGACGTTACCCGTGTGATTGTTGATGCAAAATATAAAGTTGCTAATAAGCAGTGGACCTCAGAGTGTGAAAGCCWGTTTTTATTGAATTACGAYAAGCTCGCCAAAATYGTCTACCCYGTGACGATAGCGAGCCTTAACTCAACCACTGCGAGTTATAAAGGCAATGTGCGCCAGAAGAGTTCTGCGGACAAAACCGTATCGCGTTACCGCCGCTTAAGCATGGCGACTTTGACTGTATTGCTGGTTTTTCAGGTGTATTGGTTGTGCGGCCATGCTTTGCATGAGAATGTGGTGACGATTGATCTTGAGCGGCAGGAGATTAGAGAGTCACTTCACCTTTTAGGTGATAACGGTGATAGTCGGCAAGATCAGCGTGCGGAGCTTGTCGAGAGCCTGAATGAGAAAGATTATAAATTCGATGCTAACTACAAGTTGCTTAAGTCGTGGTTGTTTGGTTATGGGTTTGACGGTGAAATACCGCCGTATTTCAAAGCTGTTTACGACGCTGACCTAGCCGAGCAAGTAAAAAAAGCTGCGGAAAAAATCGCCGCTAATGTCGGTCTTAAGGGCGGCAGTGGGAATCCAAATGCCGATAGCTCCTCAATTGCCGGTCTCGGTATTGAGGGGATTAACGATGAGGTTGATGGTGTAAGGAGAAATACCCTAGAGCGTGAAAAACATAAAGCGAGAATACTTGTATATCAGCACATATTAACGGCTAAGTTTATCTTRCAAATWTTYCRGKCCTATTTTTTACCKTTRCTYTACGGTTTATTGGGYGCATTAATTTTTATCTTACGCAACTTAATGAACGATATCGAAGCCCTAACTTACAATRCTGACTTTGATATTCGYTTTCGTTTACGCTTAACCCTKGGTGCATTGGGTGGAATGTTTATTGGTTGGTTTTTAAGACCCAGTGAGGTGAACGCCTTGGCGTCGATGTCGCCGATGGCCTTGGCATYTGTTGCGGGCTATACYATTGATAATGTATTTATTGTGATGGATCGCAGTATTGATAAAGTCGTCAATAAGATGAATGGCGCGGAAGCGCCAGCGACGGAGGCAGCTGCAACAGAACCAGCTAAGCAATAACCGCTAAGTAATAACAGAAAAGCCTAGAATAATACCGAGGTAAAACACCACCTCGCTAAACTGCTGGACTGCGCCTAAGCAGTCCCCCGTGTAGCCGCCAATTTGGCGTTTATAGTAGTTGGCGAGGTATAGCTTGGCTAACAGGCTGGCCAGCAAACCAATGCCTATCGGCCATAGCAATCGATGCGGAATGTAAGTGCTAGGCATGTAAGCATTTAGTAGTGCGGCGGCTGCGCCAAGCGCCAAGGACGAAATCAAAATACTCAGCAATACATCTTTTAAGCGCATACTGTTGGCCAAGGGTTTGCTCTTGCTCTTATCAATATCTTGCACATAATCGTGTGTATAAATCAGTGATACGGCCCAAAAGCGGCTAATCGTGTGTGCGAGTACGTAGGCGATGACGACATACATTGCATCCAACTGCGCAAGCTGAACCAGTGCTTGGTATTTGGCTGCCAGTAATAATATTAGGCCGACGACGCCGTAAGTCCCTAAGCGCGAGTCTTTCATGATGGTGAGTATCTGCTCTTTATGATAGCCGCCACCAAATGCGTCGCAGCTATCGGCCCAGCCGTCTTCATGAAATGCGCCAGTTAAATAAATACTAAAAACCATCGATAGCAGTACGGCGAGGTGACTGCCAAAAACCATCGCGCTTAGATAAAATACGCCAGCACTTAATGCACCGACAATAAAACCGATGAAGGGAAAGTAGCGCGCAGCCGCTTGCAGATTAGTCTGGCTGAATACCACCCAGCTAGGCACGCGAATACGGGTTAGGAATACTAGAGCGTTGAGGAATATGTGGAGTTCTTTCATTTGGGTAGCTTAAGGCTATCTACCTTTTCTGCCAAGTATTATCGCGTGATCGTATTATCAGTGGGTCAAACAGAGTTTAAGTAACTTCCGTCTTGTCGTTTCCAATTGTTGTACCTATTAGGTGTAGAATGCATGTGTTAAATAATCTAACAAAAAACAAAGCGTCGACGGTGGCAGCAGTATGGCGGAATTAGATAACATATTTAAAAATTTACCAAGGGATCTTAGTGATGAGGTATTTCAAAGCATTGCGACGGGTTCGGGTGTCAAAATAGAGCGTATCATCTCTAAGGGGCATGCTAGTCCAGCCGGTTATTGGTACGACCAAGCCCAGCACGAATGGGTGATGTTGTTGGCTGGCGAGGCGATGCTGGCGTTTGAATCTGGCCGTGAGCAGCATCTCAAAGCGGGAGATTACCTGAATATCCCTGCGCATAGTAAGCATCGGGTGCTTTGGACAAGTGCCGAGTGTGAAACGATTTGGTTAGCGGTGCATTATGATTAAGCTACATTACGACTAAGGTGCATTGAGCATGTTATTGCGGCGGGTTTTACCTTAAATTCGGTATCCTAGCGTGCGTATATTCTGTACTATCCACCTCTAAATATAACTATCCAATTCTAAATATAACTGTTGCTTGGAGTATGTATGACCCCATCAAAAGACACTGATACGGACTCACACAAGGCCTACTGGCGCGCGAATTTAACGCTGGTTTTTTGGTGCTTATTGGTGTGGTTCGTCGTCTCCTTTGGTTTTGGGATCTTGCTGCTTGAGCCACTTAATCAAATAAAAATTGCTGGTTTTAAATTGGGATTTTGGTTTGCGCAGCAAGGGTCAATTTATACCTTTGTGATATTGATATTCTTCTACGCGTATCAGATGAACAAGTTAGATAAAAAGTTTAATGTCGACGACGGAGAAGGTTAATGGATCTGCAAACGCTTACCTTTCTTTTTGTTGGGTCCTCCTTTGTGGTTTACATCGGGATTGCTTTATGGGCTAAAGCCAGTACAACAGGCGAGTTTTATATTGCAGGCGGTGGCGTACATCCGATATTCAATGGTATGGCGACGGCGGCGGATTGGATGTCGGCAGCCTCGTTTATCTCGATGGCAGGGCTTATTGCTTTTTTAGGCTTTGATGCTTCGGTTTATTTGATGGGCTGGACTGGCGGTTATGTGCTGTTGGCGATGTTATTGGCGCCTTATCTACGTAAATACGGAAAATTTACCGTGCCTGAATTTATCGGTGAGCGATATTATTCTAAAACCGCGCGTATTGTTGCCGTTGTGTGTTTGATTTTTATCTCCTTCACTTATATTGCTGGGCAGATGCGCGGCGTGGGTATTGTGTTCTCCCGCTTTCTTGAAGTGGATATCAATACTGGCTTAATGATTGGTATGAGTGTGGTATTTGTCTATGCCGTGCTCGGCGGTATGAAAGGCATTACTTATACCCAAGTGGCGCAATATTGTGTATTGATTTTTGCCTACACAGTGCCTGCGGTCTTTATCTCTTTACAGATTACCGGCAACCCGATTCCGCAATTAGGCTTTGGTAGTACCGTAGTGGGGGAGGGGGTTTATATGCTGGATAAACTCGACCAAGTGGTGACGGATCTAGGCTTCTCGGCTTATACCGAGAGTACGCAAAGTACCACGAACTTGTTTTTTATGACGTTAGCTTTAATGGCTGGAACTGCAGGTTTGCCGCATGTGATTGTGCGCTTTTTTACCGTGCCTAAAGTATCCGACGCACGTAAATCTGCGGGTTACGCATTGGTCTTTATTGCCTTGTTGTACACCGTGGCTCCTGCCGTTGGCAGCATGGGGCGTTTGAATCTTATTGAGACTATTAATGGCTCAAGTGTGGATGGCGGAGCGGGTCCCGGGACGCCTTATCAAGAGATGCCGTCTTGGTTTAATACTTGGGAAAACTCTGGCTTGTTAGCATGGTTCGATCATAATCACGATGGCAAAATACAATACGCCGCAGGTAACCCGCTAGCGGATAAAAAGCCCCTTTTTGCAGAGGAGGGTACTGAAGCTCGAGGTGAATTTGGCCAGCGCGTGATACTTAACCCTGGTACCGGCAAAGCGGCCGAGGGTGCGCCCTATGCTAACGAGTTGTACGTTGATCGTGACATCATGGTGCTAGCGAATCCAGAAATTGCCGGTTTACCTGCCTGGGTGATTGCGCTCATTGCTGCTGGCGGCATTGCGGCGGCTTTGTCGACGGCGGCAGGTTTGTTGTTGGTCATCTCATCGTCTATCTCGCATGACTTATTGAAAAGCACCTTTGCTCCGAATATTAGTGAAAAGCAGGAGCTAATGTATGGGCGGATTGCTATTACTGTGGCTATTTTGATTGCGGGTTACCTCGGCGCTAATCCGCCGGGTTGGGTGGCGGAGACGGTCGCCATGGCCTTTGGTCTGGCCGCATCATCGCTATTCCCGGCAATTCTCTTGGGTATTTTCACGGTTAGAGTGAATCGTGCTGGGGCAATCGCCGGTATGTTAACGGGGTTGATCTTTACCTTTTGCTACATCATCTATTTTAAAGGCGTGTTTATTGAGCCCTTCGCAGCGAATATCGAGGCAAACTGGCTGTTTGGCATTACCCCGCAAGCGATAGGCGGCTTAGGTATGATCCTCAACTTTGTAGTAGCGCTGAGTGTTAGTTATGCGACTAAAGCACCGCCGGATCGGGTGCAAGAGTTGGTGCGATCTTTACGTATTCCACGCCAAGCTGGTGCTTAGAAAGAACAAATATCACACGCATGCATCACATCTAAGTATCACTCGGGGGTCGTCTATTTAAGTCGGCTCGGGTGTATCTCCCTGTTATTTTTATGGAATGAAAATAACGCTTCAAAAGCGCTTATTCGCGTGCCATTTTGCCGTATTACATAAAAAGCTACTTAACACCCGCTTAAAAGCATGGTTTAAAAGCTAAAACGTTTCACTTGTTTTGCTTTAAGTATGACTTTTGCTGCGTAAAGTCATACTCATTAATCGCCAAAATCAAAAAGTGCACGAAATTACATGCTCAAAACGATGGCAGTAGGACGACGTGTGTGTGAAATATATCTAGGCTGAGTCACCAAGAATGGAGGTAAGTGACAAGCATGTGTACTTGTATATAACGCGTAGGGATGGGCATCCAAAACTTATTTAATCATCACAGTTAATCATCACATTGAAATATAATAATAGAGACAATAAAGATGAAGTTAATAGCAAGTAGTACAGTACTACCTAAAATAAAGCGGTGGAGCCTTAGCCTCTTTGTAATCAGTGCCCTCTCGCCCATTTATAGTGCCCAAGCTCAAGTCGGTGCCCTCCTGTGGGAAGAAAACTTCGATACCTTAAATGACAGCACCTGGACTGTCGATGTTGGCGACGGCTGTGACCAAGGCCTTTGTGGTTGGGGCAATCAGGAGCTGCAATGGTACGCTGAAGATAACGCCTATATTGCCGACGTTCCCGGCGATGAAGGCAATAAAGCCTTAGTGCTTGAAGCGCGCGACCAGTCCGCAAGTGGCTACTCTTTTACTTCCGGAAAAGTGCAATCTCACAATAAAATCTCCATCCAATACGGGATGATTGAGATGCGTATACGTGTCCCTGAGGTCGGAGTAGGCTTATGGCCTGCGGCCTGGATGTTGGGTACAAGTACTGCGAGCTGGCCTGCAAAAGGCGAGATCGACATGATGGAGATGGGCCACTCTACGAGCCAAATTGCCGCCGCAGGCCATGCTGGTGCGTCGTTGAATAGTTATGTTGGCTCGAATGTGATTGTCTATACCGAGGACGCTTGTGGAGTAGGTAACGAGTCATGTGCCGCAAGCTCGGCATGGCAAACCGACAATGCTTATGTGGCGTCTGAGCCATTAAGCGATCGTTTTGTGAGTTATCGCACTTACTGGAGCGATACGCATATTCGTTTTACGATTGTTGATAACGGTGTCGAGACGGATTTGTATGATAATCCCATTGAAATCACGCCTGAAAAAAACGAGTTGCAGGCGCCGTTTTATTTATTGCTTAACCTTGCTGTTGGTGGCAATTTTACTGACGCGGCCAGCCCTGATCAGGTTACGGCGCCTAAGCCTGCCAAAATGTACATTGATTATGTACGTGTCTATAAATACAACGGCCTTGGCGAGGTATTCGAGGGGAATACCTCTGAGCCTGAAGTCGGCACTTTTGGTGTATTTAGCGATAATACGCCGGTACACAATGGCCTGAACTCTGGCGTAAGCTCAGATATTTATGTTTGGGATACGACGACTTCTGAAGGTACAGAAGCGGCACTTGAAGGCGATAAGGTTATCTCATGGCAGGTTGAAGCTAACACTTGGTTTGGCGGTGGCATTCAGTCTCGTCAACCCTTGGATATGAGTAACTACGTTGATAGCAATGTGACTTTTAGTGTTAAAGCACCGGCAGACTTGGCATTTAAAGTTGGTGTGACGGATACCTTTGGCAATCAAAACTGGGTGACCTTCCCCGCAAACGAGACGGCTTATGGTTTAGCGCGCACTGGTGATTGGGGTCTTGCGACTATTCCGGTGTCTGAGTTACGTGGTGAGTTGATTGCTTTGCAGTCCTTGGCTTACCCATTTGCGCTTCTCAGTGTTGATGGCGCTTTTCCGTCGGCAAGTGCACAGATTGCGGTCGATAATATTATTTGGACGGATCCCGGAGTTGTGATTCCGGTGACGCCGACGCCTACTGCGACGCCTGTCCCTACAGAAACGCCGAATGTTACACCAAGCCCAACACCCACAGCGACGCCAACATCTACACCTACCGCAACTCCAGTACCAACGGTGACGCCAGCACCTGTGGGTGAGGATTGTAATTGGTATGGCCAAACGGTCCCGCTATGTGTCACGACTTTGAGCGGTTGGGGTTATGAGGATGGGCAAAGCTGCGTTGCGAGAAGTACTTGTGAAGCGCAACCGAGCCCTTATGGCGTGATTGGCGGTTCAAGGCCTACGGCAACTCCAACTCCAACTCCAACACCCACGGTAACTCCAACACCCACCGCAACTCCAACACCCACCGCAACTCCAACACCCACCGTAACTCCAGGCCCTACAGCGACACCTACGGCAACGCCAACAGCAACTCCAGCACCTACGGCGACGCCTGTACCGACGGGTGGAGAATGTAATTGGTGGGGGCAAACTGTTCCGTTGTGTGTCACAACTTTGAGTGGTTGGGGTTATGAAAATGGGCAAAGTTGTGTTTCTAGAAGTACTTGTGAATCGCAACCGAGTCCTTTTGGTGTTATTGGGGGATCGACTCCGACGCCAACGCCAACGCCAACTCCGACTCCTACTGTGGCGCCAACACCTACTTCAACACCAACGCCGACTGCAACGCCAGTCCCTACAGCTGAACCTACTCCAGAGCCGACGCCAACAGTACAGCCATCAGCTCATATCACCCAGCTTGCAAATGGCAATGTCTTACTGAGCCACACGGTAGATTTTGAAGCGCATATATCACTCGCATTTATGCGAATTAACGGGACGCAATCGGAGCCTACAACTACGGTGACGGATAATGGCAATGGTACGTATACGCATGCCTACACCCGTAGTGCTGAGAATTTCAATCAAGGTGATTTAATTGAAGCGCGGTTTTACGTAGCCCCGCTTATTAGTGGGCCGGCTTTATTTATTCCAGGTCCTATCGAAAATGTTTGGAGCTCAGCTGACTATGGTGATGTTGGCAATACCAGCAGTAGCTCGTCTTCTAGTAGTTCAAGTAGTAGTTCAAGTTCTAGTAATTCAAGTAGTAGCTCCAGCAGTTCGAGTACTTCCAGTAGCTCTAGCAGTTCGAGTAATTCAAGTAGCAGCGGTGGTGGATTGGTCGTAGGAGATATTACGCCATTATTTAATTCGGGTACGACACTTGAGCCGGAAATTATTTTCGATCGAGGTGATGCGATCGTCACTAAATTTGCAGACCGTGGCCGTGACCGACATGCTAGAGAGGATCAATTTCAAAGCTATGATCATTATTTAAGTCATTATTGGACTCATCGCACCGCGAAATTTATGTTTGAAGATTATGTCGCCAAAGGCGGAACGTCGATTGATATTTCTTTTGTTTCTGAGTGGCGTTTGCAATTCCCATTTGAATTACGCGCTTGGTATAGCGGTATGGGAACGGTAGCGAATTATCATGGCAACTTCGGCGCATTAGTGGCAGAAGACGGGCCTGGTACATACGACAATGATATGAATAAAGTCAGCGACCAAGGCGATCAATACAAATATACCTACACCGTTAAAGAAGCGTTTTTGTTAAATGGCAGTGGTGGCATTGGCCATAAAGAAGGCATTCCCCTAGAAATAGGGCAAGTGATGGAGCTTGAACCGAGTCAGTTTTTAGCGGGTGTACCCGAAGGTCGTAATAATTACTATGGCACCACCTTTCTTTATGAAGTCGGTCGTGGCGGCATGTTGCCTTGGGATACCGAGGGAAGTTTTGAAGATCAAACTTCACAGCGTGAGAATTCGGTAAAAATCCCCGAGGCAGGCTGGTTAGGCGGTCGTACCACCTTGACTTACAATCATACGGATGAAGCGGATAACCATTTTATGCAAATGGCCACCAACCTTTCCAGCGTTAACGGCCAAGCCTTTGTTGAAGGCCGTCGTGTTCACCACACGGATATGGAAACTGGCGCTCACGATGAGAGTGTCGATAATGGTTTTTTTACTGAACTCGCTAACAATGTCGGCACTCACTATGTGAACAGTGCTTGTTCTTCTTGTCATGTGCGCAATGGTCGCGCATCTGTGGCTGAAATCGGTGAACCGTTAGATAAATGGGTCTTTAAAGTTGCCAATATTAATGGCGATGCGGATGCACAGATTGGCTCAGTACTTCAGCCGAATAATGTCGGTATTAATGCCGCCGATGGCGAGGGCAGTGTTAGCTTAGGGGCTTGGACTGAGCTGGGTAATGGTTTACGTTCACCTAATTATGTGTTTGAAAAGGGCGAGCCTGCGTTGTTTTCAGCACGACTTGCACCGCAGCTTGTGGGTTTAGGTTTGTTAGAGGCGCTTAGCGAAGCGACCATTCTAGAGCGAGCCGATGTTAACGATGCAGATGGTGATGGTATTTCGGGTAAAGCGCAACTAGCAACTGACCCGGTAACAGGGGATACACGTCTAGGTCGTTTTGGCTATAAAGCCGCTACCACTAGTGTTAAGCATCAAATAGCCGGTGCATTGAATACGGATATGGGGGTGATGACTTCGGTATTGCCTCAGCCTGATTGCGGAAGTGCGCAAGCGAATTGCGGTAACAGCGGTGCGGAACTTGCCGATGCGCATCTTGATGATCTTGTTAAGTATGTTTCTTTGCTGGGTGTAAGGGCGCGTCGTGATTTGGATGATAGCCAAGCGCTTAATGGTGAAAGTTTATTTAGTGCTGTAGGTTGTGAGAGCTGCCATCGAAGTAGTATGCAAACCAGTGCTTTTCATCCGTTTGCGGAGTTACGTGATCAAAGTATTCACCCCTATACCGATATGTTATTGCACGATATGGGGAGTGGCTTAGCGGATAACCTTGGTGAAGGTGAAGCTTCMGGTGCYGAGTGGCGAACKGCGCCAYTATGGGGGCTAGGCTTGTCKGAATGTGTKACTGGCGGTGTGGTTGGMGTCTTCCARCAGCAGGTGTGCGCACCTGACGCGAGTTATTTRCATGAYGGTCGTGCTCGCACGCTTGAAGAGGCAATATTGTGGCAYGGCGGTGAAGGGCAGGCATCRAAAGAAAATTTCGAAAACCTCTCCGCTAGCGATAAAGCTGCCGTGATTAAATTTTTGAAAACGCTCTAATTTTTAGAGATAACAAAAGGTAGAGATAACAACAGGCAATAAAAAACAAGGCGCGTTAGTGAGCGGGTTTCCGCTTACTGCGCGCTTTTTTCAGGTGCCTACACATGTGTTCGGCACCATCTAAAATTCTCATCGTATGTCGTTGGATAATATCTGGCGGCACAAAATATAAATTATCCGCTTTAACGGCATGTATCGTTGGCCATTGTTTCCAAGCGTCTAGCCATTCTGGTCGAGCTTCCCCCATCCCACTTGCAATAATCACTTCAGGGTTTTGCGTAATGACCGATTCGATGCTGATTTTTGGCGCGATAGGAATGGCATCACCAAAGGCGTTTTTGCCGCCGCATAGCCGAATGACAGCACTAATAATACTTTTGCCATTAATAGTCTGTAAGGGCGCATTCCATACTTGGTATAAAGTACTCACCGTATCGGCGTTTGAGAAATTATTTTTTAATAGCTGATATCGCTGCCGAAAATTATCCGCAGTCTTTTTGGCTGTGGTTTGAGTCCCGGCAAGGATACCGTAATCTTCAATTGCCTTGGCGACATCAGGCAATGAGTGAGGATCACTTGCGTAAGCTGGGATGCCTAAGGCGACCAGTTTTTTTAATACCTTGCTGCCGTGCCCTGAATGCCAAACGATGACTAAATCTGGGTTTAGCTGAATAATAGCTTCGAGGCTATAGGTGCTGATTGCGCCTACTCTGGGGATTTTTGTGGCGACTTCAGGGTAGTCGCAGTAATCGACGGCGCCGACGATCTTATCTCCAGCACCGGCTGAAAATACATTTTCGACAATATGGGGCGCGAGCGCGACGATGCGCTTTGCCGCTTGTTCTAGTCGTACCTTTCGGCCTAAAAAGTCAGTCACTTCGTAATTGCTCACTTCATCGTTGGCAGCTAGGGTATTAGCGGCAAATACGGAATTGGTGACAAGTAGTAATAGGGCTAATGTTTTAAATAGGGACAATGTTTTAAATAGGGACAATATTTTCATTATTTAACTGAGCCTAGGCTGTTTAAATTTAATAGTTTAATCACATCTTCTCGACCGGGATAATGATAAATGGCCAGCTGAGAAAGGCTTGCATAGGGGATGTCAATACGGCCAATTTGGCTTAAAGGCATGCCCAAAATGTGTGCAAGTAAAACGCGAATAACGCCGCCATGGGCAAGGACTAAAAGCTGTTGCCCGCGATGTATTTGCAGCATTTGAGCAAAGGCATTGTTGACTCGTATCGCGACATCACTGAGCAGTTCGCCATTAGGCGGTGTAAAAGCTTCGGGGTTTTGCCCCCAAGCAAGCAGAGCTTGTTCGTTCTCCTGCCACATATTGGCAATGTCTTGGCCTTCCCAATCGCCAAAATATATTTCCCGTAAATCATCGTCAGTACTTAAGCTGAGTGATTTATCCTGTGCAACATGTTCTGCAAAGCGCTTGCAGCGCTGTAGGGGCGAGCTAAGTACATGCTGCCACGGCCAATCGTGCGCTTCACAGCGGGCGAGCATGTTGTCAAAGCCTTGAGAGGATAAGGCTACATCTGTACTGCCGCGAAAAATATGGCCGCCCTCGCACTCGCCGTGACGGAGTAGGCTAATGTGAGTGCTGCATTCAGCTTGCTCGTGAACGTTGTTAGACATCGTTTGTAGCGCTCTTTTCGGCTACGCCAGCTTGAGTAAATGTGGCCATATTATTATGTAAATTTAATGCGGCACTGATAATCGGCCAAGCTAATGCGGCACCGCTACCTTCGCCTAGGCGTAGGCCTAAATCAAGTAGTGGTTTAGCGTCAAAGTATTCTAATGCGAGTTGATGGGCGGGCTCGGCGGAGCGGTGGGCAAAGAGCATCCAGTCTTTTACGCCGGGGTTTATTTGCTGCGCAACTAGAGCGGCGGCGGTGCAAATAAAGCCGTCTACTAGAATGGGAATGCCTTTTTGTGCGCAGGCGATGTAGGCGCCAGATAATGCGGCAATCTCGAATCCGCCTAGGCACTGTAAGACTTTTAAGGCGCGGACTGTTGAATTGCTTTTATTAATGTGAGTGTTATCGTGACTAAGGTTTTGAATGGCTTGTTGATGCAAATTTAACGCTTTAGTGACGACTTCTTGTTTATTTTTTAAGGCCTCTCCCTCGACACCAGTGCCGGGGCCTACGGATGTCTCTGCGGATAGATTTAATAAGGCGCTGTAAATGGCAGAGGCGCTAGAGGTATTGCCAATGCCCATATCGCCGCCAATAAATATTTGGCAATCTTGTTGTTTAACTATTTGCTTAACTATATCGCAGCCGAGCTGCAAGGCTTGCAGGCATTGCTCGGGGCTCATTGCGGCTTGCAGGCTAAAGTCTTGTGTACCTGCGGCAATAGGGCGATTAATAAAGCTGTTGTGACTGGCAAGTGTTGGGTCTAACTCGCTGGCAGTGCCTGCGTTAACGACGGCAAAATTAGCGCCGATATCACGTGACAGTACACTAATGGCAGCACCTCCACTGAGAAAGTTTGCGACCATTTGCCCGGTGACGGCTTGCGGAAAAGCGGAAACACCTTGTGCACAGACACCATGATCGGCAGCAAAAATGCGCACCAAAATATCTTTTACTTGGGGTTTAACGCAGCCTTGCCAAGCGGCAAATTTGAGTGCAATTTCTTCTAATATGCCGAGCGAGCCCGGCGGTTTTGTGAGCGTGGTTTGGTGGGCTTTGGCTGCCGTTAGCGCTTGAGTATCCAGTGCTTTGGTACTGTTTAAATACCAATTGTTGTTTAAATACAAATTATTGTTTGGTTTTGGCTTATCTGCGGAATTTGAATCGTTCATGATTTAAGCTTTATTTTTAAGGTCTGTTTTTAAGGCCAAAGGTAAACCGGCCATAACCAAGGTTACTCGCTCGCAAAGTTGGGCTAAGGCTTGATGCATAAAACCGCTATGGTCGACAAAATCTCGCGATAATTGACCAAGGGGCACAATGCCGGAACCGACTTCGTTACTGACCATAAATACATCGCAGTCTAATCTTGGCAGTGTTTCCAATAGGGCTTGTTGCTGGGCTTCGACACAATTTTGTGCCATGCAGTTACTTAACCAGAGGGTGAGGCAGTCGACAAGGATGGTGGTGTTTGTGTCGTTAAACTGTAACATTGCATCGGCAAGCGCGATGCCCTCTTCGTGTAGTTGCCAGCGCTCGCAGCGGCGTTCTTGGTGGTGGTGTATACGCTGGTGCATTTCACCATCGCCTGCGCTGGCGGTGGCGAGATAAATTAATTTATTGCTGCCTTCCAGTGCTCGGGTTTCAGCAAAGCGGCTTTTACCGCTGCGTGCCCCGCCCAATATCAGCTCTTTCATTCGCAAAGTACCACGGTCGGTTTATTATTGGGGTTGGGTAAAATTTTAACGCGTGCATCAAATAAGGTCTGTAATAATTCAACGCTTAATACTTGCTCGGGGGTGGCGAGGGCTTGGCAGCGGCCTTTTGCTAAGGCGAGGATGCGGTCGGCGTAGTTGGCGGCCATGTTGATATCATGCAATACCATGACAATGCCAACGCCCTGCTGTGCAAAGTGTTTAAGGTTTTGCATAAGCAGTTGCTGGTGGCCTAGATCTAGCGCTGTAAGCGGCTCGTCTAGGAGTAATAAGCGTGTTGCGGCATCTTCTTGTCGCCATATTTGTACCATGACACGAGCGAGTTGGCTGCGTTGTTTTTCACCGCCGGATAATTGTGTATAAATACGGCCTTTTAGGTGATTAATATCGAGGGCTGCCATGGCTTGGGCGACAATGTCGTTATCTAAGCGTGCGCCGGTGCTATGGGGTATTCGTCCTAGGGCGACGACTTCTTCTACTAAATAGGGGAAGTTTAATAAGCTAAATTGCGGTAATACGGCTAGATGGCGGGCGAGTGCTCGTTTGTTAGCAGCGGATTTTTGCCAATGTTCTAGGGGCTGACCGCACAAATTAATTTCGCCCTGATTGGCGGGGACTTCTGCACTAATGGTATTGAGTAAGCTGGTTTTACCAGCGCCGTTGGGGCCGATAATGGCCACTATTTCGCCGGGCTTAAGCTCAAGGGAGATATCCTGAAGTATTTCCGTCTTGTGCTGTTGCACGCTGACACGAGATAAGGATAGTGGCGTCATGTGTGTATACCTTGAATACTTGTATTCAGTCGTATATTCATAGGGGTCTAATTCTGCATGCCATAGCGGTGTCGGCTTCTTAATAAAGAAATAAACACCGGTGCGCCAATAAACGAGGTGACTAAGCCGACTGGCAACTCAGCAGGCGCTAATATTGTGCGTGCAAAAGCATCTGCGATAATTAACATGGCTGCGCCTAAGCCTGCGCTTAAGGGAATGAGGTAACGATGATTGGGGCCTACCAGCATGCGCACAATATGAGGTACAACCAAGCCAATAAACGCGATACTACCCGCTAAAGCGACACTAACGCCGATGCCTGCGGCGACGCATAATACGATGGTGGTTTTTAATCGATGAACATCAATGCCTAAGTGGCGTGCTTCTGACTCGCCTAGTAATAGCGCATTTAGGGCGGCGTGGTGACGGGGTAAAATCCATAGAATAGGTAGCGCGACACAGGCAATAATAGCGATATGGCTATAGTCGGCAGCTTCTAATCCGCCCATGCGCCATAAGCTTATTTGGCGCAGCATGTGATTATCCCCGATTAATTCGAATACGCTGGATAAACTGCCCGCGAGAAAACTCACGCCAATGCCTGCTAATAACATGGTGGCGACTGAAGTGCCGCTTGAGCCGGTAGCCACACGGTAGACAAATAATACGGCTAATAAACCCCCGATAAATGCACCGAAGGATACTAGGGATAAGCCGAGTATTTCTAGGTGCTGTATTTGCGCGAGTAATACAATGACTAAGCTTGCACCAGCGGTGGCGCCAGCGGTGACGCCAATGAGTGAGGGGTCCGCTAAGGGGTTGCGAAATAGGCCTTGGGTAACAGCACCGCAGCAAGCCAAAATGGCGCCAACAAAGGCGGCAAGTAAGGCGCGAGGTAGGCGGAGCTGGCCAATAATCAAATTACTTTGTGGGTCTCCTTGGCCTAATATCCATGAGAAAAGTTGACTGACTTTAATATCGGATGCGCCAAATAATAACGAGCATAAAAGGCTTAAAAATACGAGTAAAATTACCGCGCTAAGTATGAGTGGCCAGTGTTTGGCGATATCGCGCGTGGTATTCACACTGGCGCACCGCTGGGTTTTGCGGTGGCTTGGTTTGGATTTGAAACTGAGGCTGGGTCTATGTCTGGGTCTATCTGAAAGTCTATGTCTAATAGTTTGAATAATTGATCGGTATGGAG
Source organism: Alteromonadaceae bacterium (assembly GCA_002746115.1). Classification (GTDB taxonomy): domain Bacteria; phylum Pseudomonadota; class Gammaproteobacteria; order Pseudomonadales; family Cellvibrionaceae. Next base: position 22,176 of record NVXL01000022.1, on the reverse strand, counting down.
GTGCTCTTCTAATACTGCGGCTAAGCGATCGATTTGCACTTCGCGCTGTTCAGCAAGGTCTAGCGTGGCTTTGCTTTTTAGTCCACACCACTGTAATAAATGCTGGCAAGCGCTTGCTTGATCGAATAAACCATGTAAATAACAGCCAAATATTTGCTCGTCTTGGCTGAGGTAACCGTCGCGTTTATCGTCGTCAAATACGATGCCTGTGCTAGCGTTATTGTCTGGTTTATTGTCTGGTTTATTGTCCGTTTTATTGGCCGTAGTGCTGACTGTGTTTATTGTGGTTTGACCGTGATGTATTTCATAACCACTGACGGCAACGGCGTCGCCATGGAGCTGTATTTTACCTTGGCGCAGCTTAAGGGTTTTATCGGCGGCTAGGTGGGTTTTTATGGGGATAAAAGCTAAACCCTCGGTGGTGCCGGGGCTGCCTTCTATGCCGAGTGGATCTTCGATTAATTCACCAAGCATTTGGTAACCGCCGCAAATACCGATGACTTTGCCGCCGTAGCGTAAGTGTTTTTTCAGATAATCGATCCAGCCATTGTCGCGCAGCCATTGCATGTCGTCACGAACGCTTTTACTGCCGGGGATAATGACTAAATCAGCAGGCTCGGGTGTTTGTTCTTTGCCGATGTAGGTGAGGTTGACTTGTGGGTGGAGGCGCAAGGCGTCAAAGTCGGTGTGGTTGCTGATGCGCGGTAATACTGGGACGACGACGTTTAGTTTGTTTTGTGAGTCATCTTCATCATTGGCGCTTTCTTGCTGGGTATCGATGGCATCTTCGGCGTCTAGATATAAGCCGTGTAAATACGGTAAAACGCCGAGTACGGGTTTTTGGGTGCGTTCTTCTAACCAGTCTAGGCCTGGCTCTAATAAAGCAATATCACCGCGAAATTTATTAATCACAAAACCGATGACGCGTTGTTGTTCGCTTTCGCTGAGTAAATCTAAGGTTCCGACGAGGTGGGCAAAAACACCGCCTTTATCAATGTCGGCAATAATAATAACGGGGCAGTCGGCGGCTTCAGCAAAGCCCATGTTGGCAATGTCGCCTTGGCGTAAATTAATCTCAGCCGGGCTACCGGCGCCTTCTACCATAATGGCTTGATATTGGTTTTGCAGGCGTTGGTAGGATTGCATGACGGCTTTTTGCGCTTTGGGTTTAAAGGCATGAAAGCCTTGTGCGTCCATGTTTTCCTGGGCCTTCCCTTGAATAATAATCTGTGCGCCGGTGTCGCTGGAGGGTTTGATTAATACCGGGTTCATGTCGGTGTGGGGGGCTAACCTACAAGCTTGGGCTTGCAGGGCTTGTGCACGTCCGATTTCTCCACCGTCAGCGGTAACGGCACTGTTAAGTGCCATATTCTGCGGCTTAAATGGGGCGACGTTGATACCACGATTTTTTAACACGCGACATAAACCCGCGACTAGGGTACTTTTACCCGCATCGGATGTGGTGCCCTGGATCATGAGTGTATGTTTATTCACGTGTTAATACTCTTGTTAATTTCTTGTTAATACTCATTAATACTATTGTGTATTAGCAGTTGTACATGCTGTTAAAAAGTATACCGCAGTCCGGTGTAGAGGGCGTTATTTGCGGTGTTAAAGTTGCGTATTTCTTCGTAGTCTTCATTTGTGATGTTCTCGGCGCGGATAAATAAGGTCAGGGTATCGTTGACGTCATAATCGGCGCTGATATCGAGGATCTCATAATCATCAAGCGCGAGGCCATCGATCTCAAGAGAGTCACGTGAAAAACGCATATTGGTTAAAATATTCAGTTTGCTACTTAATAGCTGAATATGGAAACCGAGGTTTGCGGTCTTTTTAGGTCGGCGTACGCGCTGCTCGTTAAAGCTATTGGTGCTGGTGTTGTAGGTGGCATTGCCAAGCAGTTTAAAGTGCTCGCCCATAGGCACATCAAAGGCTAACTCAAAACCTTTTGATTCGATCTCACCAAGGCTTTGTAGGTAACCAGAGAATCCGGCTAAATCGAAAAATATTTCATCTTCAATGTCTTGATTAAAATAGGTCAGTTCTATGCTGCTGTTTTGAAAGGCACCTGCACCGTAGTAAACATAATCTATACCTAAGTCGTAGCCTTGGCTGGACTCTTCTTGGAGTACGGTGCTAGCGGCTTCACCAAAGGCAAAGGGACTGGCGTTATAGGCAAGCTCTGATAAGCTGGGTGCACGAAAGCCGTTGCCTACACTGGCACGAAATTTAAGATCCGCTTGGTGTTGCATTGCGTGTACGTAAGCGGAGCTTAAGCGCAGGCTGGTGTGCTTGCCAAAGTCGTCGTTGTCGTCGAGGCGAGCTCCGGCGGTAATGTAAAATTTATCGCTAAAGTTACTGAGTAATTCGGCAAAAACACCGCTTTGATCGCGCTCTAAGTCGTCACCGTCGACGACGTTAACGTTTTCGGTTTCATGGTCGCCACCGAATACGAATTTGAAGGTGGGGGATAAAGTTCGGCTTGCAAGGAAGCTAATTTTATCGATAAAACCCTCAGTCGCAAAAGAGGAGTCCTGACCGGTAAAACTCTCGCGCTCAACCTCGGAGTGGGCGACGGCAAACTCGTGGCTGTTATTTTCGTCTTTGTAGGTCAAGGTGGCGCGGGCGATGGTTTGACTAAAGTCACTACTACAGTCGTTACGTGAAGAAAAGTCGACGGGGTCAAAGCAGTTATCAAACAAGCTCTGTGCATCGACATCGCGAACGACGAGTTGGGCGCGCAGTAATTTATTAAAATTGAAACCGAATTTACCGTGCAGGGTGGTATTGTCGTAACCGTCTAAGTCTTCGCTGGCGTCGTCTGTGCGGGCGTTAAAGCCGTCGGTTTGATAGTCGCTGATAGACAGGTAAATATCGCCTCTTTCGCTGCCGTGGGCAATGTGGCCATCGAGGTGTTGGCTGTCAAAACGACCGTATTCTGCAGACAGTTTTCCACTGGTGCCATTTCCCGCGCTGCGGGTAAATATGTTCACCACGCCGCCTGCGTCAGCGCCGTAGATAAAGCCTTGGGGGCCGCGAAGTATTTCGATGCGCTCAATGTCGCCAGTACTTAACAAATGCTGCACTTGGGGCATGGCTTGAGTACCGGTGGGGTCGGTAATGTCGATGCCGTCGATCATGATCAGGGTCCGAAAACCCTCTTCGCCACGAATGCGCACGCTTGTGGCTTTACCTGCACCACCTGAGTTTGAGGCGGATATGCCGGGTTGTGAGCGTAATAGGTCGGCAATATTTGGGTAGCCGCGTAATTCGATATCTTCATGCGTCAACACGCTCACGGATGCGCCGACTTGGCGTAAGCTGGTTTCGGTACGGGACGCTGTGATGATGATTTCTTCGAGCTTGTTGAATGCCAAGTCTTGCGAGTAGGCCGGTGTTGTCGATATTGCTGCCGATATTGCGGCTGATATTGCGGTACGGACAGCAAGAGATAGTCGTGTTTTGTTCATTTGATTTCAAACCTCAAAAGCTATGCTAAAAAAAAGCTATTGAGGGAGGCATTACAAGGAAGGTCACGAGAAGATAAATAGTTAAAAATCACCAGTGAATAGGTAGCAATTAACAGTCGATAGTATCGATCAAACCAGGAATGGTAGCCCTCCGCTCCATTAGTGTTGTTGTGCATCAGGCTGGTATCGGGCTTGTGCTCAGCGTTTAAGCCGGGTACTTACCGTTGCGGGGGCAGCTTTGGATTTTCACCAATTTCCCATTTAACACTCAAGTGGTATCGACAGTGTTGAGAGTTTTGTCGCTTGAGTGCACCTAGAGGCAGCGCGCACTTTAGGGATTTGTGTCGTAAAAGTCAATTTTGATACGTTTTTGAGGTTTTACGACCGCTGATCTGTTGGAGCCATTAGGCCTTGATAGGTTTGTATGAGTTGGTCGAGTACGTAGGGGTCGGCATTGGCGTGGTCAAAGGTAATGCTCAGCGGCACGATGGTTTTGCCGTGGCGCTGATTGCGTTGCCCAAAATAAAAAGAAGGGCGTCCGGCCTCTAAAATACCTTGATGAATTTGGAAGGAGGTAAAGTTTAGCTTGGGCAGGTTGCCAATAAAGTGTGATATCGCCCAGGTGAGTGGGGGGATATCGCCAACCTTGATGCTAGGTTTGTCGATAGTGTCGCGGTAGGTTTGGGTAAATGTGGCCCAGTCCATATGAGCGGCATCGTTAATTAATACTTCTTTAAAACGCGCCTCACCACCGACGGCAATTGTAAAATACAGGGGGAGGTTTTTAAATAAATACCATTGTCCCTCAATTTCTCGCGTACTAAATGTCCATTCTTGGGCTAGGGCTTTGACTAAATTCCAAACTAAGTAGGCTTGGAATGAGGCCTTTGGAGTGCGCTGAAAATTCTGCTCATAAGTGCTGCGCGCCTCGCCCAGCTCCAACTGTAAGGTCATTGAAAGGTTGGGGTTTTTGATAATCTGCTGATTATGAAAAAACGGTAAAGCCCATTGCTGATATTCGCTTAAAGAGTCAGTTTGGAGAGGGCTGCCCTGGTATAGATCGAGTGCTTCTTGTAGTTGCATGATTTTTTAGTATGCTGTTTGTTTTTAAGTTTTTTTGAGTAAATTATTAAAGGTATCAAATTGTTTAACGACAAGCGCATCGTCTAGTTTTACGAGTTTGTTTGTTATCAATATTGCAGCGCTTGATATTAACGCGCCCGGTAGTAACTCGTATACGTCAAACAAGCCACCTGATAGTTGTTGCCAAATTATCACGCTGATGCCGCCACTTGCGATGCCAATAAACGCGGACAAACGCGACATGTTTTGCAAGTAAAGGCTAAATAAAATGACCGGGCCAAAGGCGGCGCCTAAACCTGCCCAAGCGTAGCTCACAATGTCGAGTACCTGGCTCTCAGGGTCGCGCGCAATAAACCAAGCCAGAGCGCCAATGCTTAATACGCCAAAGCGCCCTAGGCACAACGGGCGTGTACTTGCGAGTTTTTTGTTCCAGAAACCAAGCAAATCTTCCGCTATGGCCGAAGAGCATACTAATAGTTGGGAGTCGGCTGTGCTCATGATTGCAGCTAAAATTGCGGCCATCAAAATACTGGCAATTACTGGGTGAAAAACGGTATTGGCCAATACCATAAATACCTGCTCTTTGTCGGCTAGCGTAATACCCTCGGAGCTCAGCAGTACAACGGCTAATAGGCCGACACTAATGGCGCAGATGTTAACGATTACCGACCACACAATGGCGATGCCGGAAGCTTTGCCGACCTCGCTGGGATGCTTAATCGCCATGAAACGCGCTAATATATGCGGCTGACCAAAATAGCCTAAGCCCCAAGCGCACAAGCTTAATATGCTAAGCAGGCCTAAGGCTTCACCGCTAGCGTTGGTAAATGGGTTAAGCAAGTGTGGGTTTAATTGGGCGATTTGCTGCCACGAGGCGAGGGCGCCACCGCTATTGGCCATTACCATGATAGGGGCAACTAATAGCGCTAATAGCATTAATAAACCCTGTAATACGTCCGTCCACGAGACCGCAAGAAAGCCACCAATTAAGGTGTAGAGCACGACAAAGATAAAACTTAAGCTAATACCGATGCGGTAATCCAAAGCAAAAACAGTCGCAAATAATTTGCCTCCGGCGACAAAACCGGAGCTGACATAAAACAGAAAAAACAGCAAAATAAAGAAAGCCGTAATCAGGCGCAGTGAGGCGCTGGAATCGTTAAAGCGGCGTTGTAAATAGCTTGGGATGGTTAATGCATTGCCGAGTAGCTCACTGTACAAACGTAGTCGACGTGCCATGCTTAGCCAGCAGCACGCGAGCCCGAGGCAGAGGCCGCCCGAGAGCCACAGCGATTCTAAGCCGCTGGCAAATGCATAACCGGGCAGGCCAAGTAGTAACCACCCGCTCATATCCGATGCGCCAGCACTCAGGGCTGCGGTGCCGGGTGACAGGGTTCTGCCGCCAAGGAAGTAGTCTTCAGAGCCTGATGTTAAACGGAAAGCCCACCAAGAGATAAGCCCTACTATTAACAGGTAAATTGCAAAGGCAACGCTTGTCATGCATTATCACCGGTTTGTCGAGGTTGTTGTGTTATGTTGCTGTTAAATCGTGAGGCAAAGTAAGCGAGTGCTATAACGATTGCAAGTGATTTCAACCTCAGTTTGGTGTATAAATTGTACAAGCTAGCGTTACTTTATGCTTCGATTGTGTATTCATTTACCCTTATTGGTAAGTGCGGATAGAATGGTCGACAATGTTCGGTCAAAAGGGGAGTCAAAACAGGTGTCAAAACCTCCTGTTCTAGCTACTATAATAATTCGCCAGCTATAACAAGCCACCAATTATAACAAGTCACCAACGGAATTACGCCATGGTTATGAAGATGAAATCCGTGCAAGTGCCTGCTCAGAAGAGTATTGCACTTATCGCTCATGACAACTACAAGCAGGCTCTGTGTGATTGGGTCATCAAGCACAAAGACAAGCTCAGCGCGCACCGCCTATGTGCTACTGGTACGACCGGTTATAAAATCGTTCAAAGCTCTGGGCTTGAGGTGCAAAAGTATGTGAGTGGCCCGCTGGGTGGAGATCAACAGATCGGCGCGAAAATAGCGGAAGGCGAGGTAGATATTCTGATCTTCTTTTGGGATCCGTTTGAACCGATGCCGCACGACCCTGATGTTAAAGCCCTATTGCGTATTGCTGCGGCTTGGAATATTCCGGTTGCATGTACACCGGCCTCGGCAGACTTCATGGTGAATTCGAGTTTATTGGCTGTGGCTTTTGATCGCAATATACCGGATTACGAGGGATATTTGGCTGATCGAATATAAATCCTAGCGCTAGTGAACCCGTGAATCATTCTCGTATGCGTATTGCCCCGCTCCTCCTCCTCTTCGTATGTTGCTGTTTTTTTAGCTTCAGCAATGCTGTGTTTGCCCAAAACCTAAGCTCGACCAATTTAAATTCAAAAAATGTAAGCGACAAGCCCAAATTAAAATTTCGTGCACTGGATGACAAAACTATTATGTCGATCGGCACTATTCGCTCGATCGCGCAAGATCGCCTTGGGTTTATGTGGTTTGGGGGTAAGGAGGGGCTGGCTCGATATGATGGTTACAATGTTAAATTATATTTACATGATGATTTAGATGCTCATAGTATTAGCACTAATAGCATCAATGATTTACTGATCGGGCAAGATGGCAGTTTATGGGTTGCGACCTATTGGGGGCTTAATCGCTACGACGCTACGAACGATCGATTTCAGGTATTTTTATACGACAGTGGTGACCAGCAAAGCCTAAGTAATAATAGTACTTTGCACTTGTTAGAGGGTAAAGATGGCAGCATTTGGGTGACGACCGCAGGCGGCGGCTTAAATCGGCTTAACCCTGAAACGGGACAAGTAACGCGTTACCCACATCGTGCTGGTGACCTTAACAGCTTGAGCAGTAATATCTTGACGGCTCTTTATGAGGATGATCTTGGCATACTTTGGGTTGGGCTGCGTGATGGCGGTGTTGATCGTTTTGATCCGCAAGAGGGGAAGGTGCTTGAGCGTTTCCGCTATGATCCAAATAATCCCAATAGTTTAAGCTCTGACCGGGTTTCCGATATCACCGCAGACGGCTATGGGCGTATTTGGGTGAGTACTTATGGTGAAGGCTTAAACCGCTATGATCCAAGTCTTACAAGTGACCTTGCTGGTAAAGATAACTTGACCTTAGGTGGGTTTATTCATTATGGCGTATCCGAGGCGATCGAGGCGCGTTTACTGGTAGGTAATTTTGTCGATATTCATAACGACTTAGATGGCAATATTTGGGCCGCGGCGGGTGATCGAGGCTTAAGTGTTATACGCCCGGAAGATAATAGCGCTCATAATTACTCGTTTAGCGAGCTTGAGATTGAATCAAACTCGATTCGTAGTATGTATAGCGATAGAAGTGGCGGCGTTTGGTTGGGGCATTCGCCTGCTGGCGTAAGTCGAATCGATCGCTATGCGCGTGCCTTCCGTAATTATCGCCACGACCCTCATGAAATTAATTCCTCGCTCAGTCATACCGATGTCTTGTCAGTAATAGAAGATGAGCATGAGAACCTATGGATTGGTACAAGCAAAGGCCTTAATTATCTTGATCGAGATACCGGAAAAATCACGCATTACTTTTTTGAAGAGCACAGTTCAAATAGCTTAAGTAGCAATGCTGTCTCGTCTTTAGCTCTGGATGACAAAGAGGGGCTTTGGATAGGGACGAACTGGGGTGGTTTGAATCGCATGGATCTGAAAACCGGCGAATTTAAGCATTATATGCCCGATCCGGACAAGCCTAACAGTCTAGGTAATCGTGAGGTGTGGGCGATACACATCGACTCAAGCGGTCAATTATGGGTGGGTAATAATCGAGGGGTCATTAATCGCTATCGCCCGGAAACCGATGATTTCTCTCGTTATACCGTTGAGACGAATAAGGCTCATAAGGGTCGTATTTTACGTTTTCTTGAAGATAAGCAAGGGCACATGTGGCTGGCCTCAGATGACGGGCTTTATCGTAGTCGGCGCGTTATTAGCACAAAGGATGAAGATCCAGGTTTTTGGCTCTTTGACTCTATGGTGGATAACTTGGTGATGCCGAGCGTGCCGGTGTTGCGTGCACTGAGTGAAGATTCCAAAGGCAACCTTTGGTTCGGCACTGAAGGCGGTGGTGTTAATTATTGGGATCGTCATTACAATGCATATGAGCTTTTCCAGTCGAAAGATGGGTTGGCGAACGATTCTGTCTCGGGAATCCTTGAGGACGATCAAGGCTCCATGTGGTTTAGTACCGGCAACGGTTTGTCGCGTCTTGACCTCGAAACGAAAACTTTTCGTAATTATTCTGAATTACATGGGCTTCCCGGCAATAAATTCTATCATCCAACGTATTTAAAAACCTCAGGAGGAGAGCTGGTTTTTGGAAGCAGTCGTGGGTTGAGTATTTTTAAACCTAAAGATATGCATGAAAATAAGCGTATACCGACAATTGTGTTAACGGATTTTCAAATATTTAATAAGCCTGTTGCTGTAGTTAGTGACGTTAATAGTAAAGACTATGAAAACGCGTATTTGCATAAAACAATTACCTACACTAATAAAATCACGCTTAATCACAAGCAGTCAGTATTTTCCTTACAATTTGCGGCTTTAAATTACGATATTTCTTCGCTTAATCAGTACGCTTATTATTTGGAAGGTTTTGAAGAGCAGTGGAATTATGTCGGTGCGCGACGTACAGCGACTTATACTAATCTTGACTCTGGTACTTATGTCTTTCACGTGAAAGGTGCGAATAACGAAGGCGTTTGGAATGATACCGGCTTATCGTTAATTGTTGAAATTCAGCCGCCTTGGTGGTTAACGCTATGGGCAAAAATAGGGTATATATGTATTCTGGCGGTGTTAATTTGGCTGGTCATTTATACGCAGTTGCAGCGCAAGCGCGCGGAAGATGAGCACGAAGTTAATTTAAAATTACGTGATTTAGATAAGTTAAAAGATGCTTTTCTTGCGAATACTTCATATGAGTTACGTACCCCGCTGAGTGGCATAATAGGCTTGTCTGAGTCGCTTATTAGTGGCGAAAATAGCGATCTGCCAGTTAAAACACGTGAAAACCTAGAGCTTATCGTTAACAGTAGTAAGCGCCTAGCGTATCTTATTGACGATATTCTCGATTTTTCCAAGCTACGAGAAGACTCGATTAAATTGAATCGCTCTTCTGTTAACATGAATACGCTTACCGATACAATATTGCATATCACGCGGCCTCTGGTTGGTAATAAGCCTTTGATATTGGTAAACAAGGTGCCGCTCAACCTCCCTATGGTTTTTGCTGACGAGAATCGCTTGCAGCAGGTGTTGTATAACTTGGTGGATAACGCCGTCAAATTTACCAATAAAGGCAGTGTGAATATCTCTGCGAGCGAAAAAGATGGCTTGCTTTGGGTTGAGGTGATGGATACCGGTATTGGTATTGAGGCGGATAAGTTGCACCATGTGTTTGAGCCCTTCGAGCAAGTTGATCGCCCACAAGAGCATCGTTTCAGTGGAACCGGTCTTGGGCTAGCGGTGACTAAGAAGCTTGTTGAGTTACATGGCGGCGAGATTGAAATCGATTCGGAATTAGCGGTTGGAACACGTGTGCGCTTCTCCTTGGTGCCTTCGGATAAAGTGGCGCTGATGGCGTCAGAGAGTATTACCGCTGTAGCAAATTACGCCGATCCCCCAATACCCAAGGCGATTAATACCCTAATAGACGGGGTCGCCGGTCTAAAGCAAAGCTCGGTAGATCACAGTTCTTTAGGTAAAAGTGCTTTAGGGCAAAGCTCTTTAGATCAAAGTGTTCTGGAGGGTGAGTTAGAGCTTGATACGGAGTTCGCTTTTGGAGGGATAGAGCGGGCGAATATTTTGGTCGTAGATGATGAACCCGTCAACCGCCAAGTCTTGGTGAATCTACTGTCGTTAAAATCATGGAATGCGATTGAATGTGTTGACGGCCAGCAGGCCTTAGATGTACTCAACGAGTCTGCGGCTGATATCGACCTAGTTTTACTCGACGTGATGATGCCAGGAATAAATGGCTATGACGTCTGTCGGGTTTTACGAAAAAATCGATCTGTGACGCAGTTGCCGGTACTGTTTTTGACCGCTAAGACCTTAGTGGGTGATATGGAAGCGGCATTCCAGGCGGGTGGCAATGACTTCCTCAGTAAGCCATTTATTAAAGAAGAGTTGTTCTCTCGTATAGAAGTCCATTTAACCTTGGCTAATATGCATCGTCGTATTGAGAAAATAGTCGATCAACGAACGTTAAAACTTAAAAAATCTTACCAAGCTTTACAGCGAGCGCAGGGGCAGTTGGTTCAGGCGGAAAAAATGTCTGGCTTGGGCACCTTGGTTGCCGGTATCGGCCATGAAATTAATAACCCAACGACGTTTACCAAAGTCGCGGCAGTTAACCTTGAAAATGATTTGGGTAAATTCCACGATTTTTTAAATAGTTTGCTCAGTGATGGTGAAGATAATAGCGAGATTCAAGAGGCTTTCGAAAAGCAATTTAAGCGCTTGCGAGGCCACTTGGGTTCTATGCATGATGGTACGCGTAGAATTGCTGAAATCGTTAATAATTTGCGTACCTTCTCACGTGCGGAAAGTGGTGAAATGCAGCCCTCGCGACTGAGTAGGGGGCTTAACAGTACCTTGGATTTGGTTCGGGGTAATTTTAAAGTGGCGGTAGAGTTTGAGTGTGATATTCAATCTGACCCTGAGTTAAATTGCGTTGTCTCAGAAATGAATCAGGTATTTATGAACTTGATGGTCAATGCTTGCCAGGCAATTATTGGTGGTGGTGCTACCTATAAAGAAGGCGACGACGAGCTAAAAGGTAAATTAAGCATTGTGATGGCTACGGATAAAGATGAACTAGTGATTGCTTTTCAAGACACCGGTCAAGGTATGTCTGAGCAAACAATCGAGCATATCTTTGAACCATTTTTTACGACTAAAGGTGAAGGCGAAGGCACCGGTTTAGGCATGTCTATTAGTTACGGTATTATCGAGCGTCACAAGGGGCGCATAGCCGTTAGCTCGGAAATAGGTAAAGGATCAGTGATTGAGGTGCGCTTACCGCTGAAGTGAGGGGTGCGTAGCTAAGTCGCTTAGCTGAAAGCCTTCATTGATCCCCGTCATTGATTCCCGTCGTTTCCTCGCCGGCGTAAAGTCGCTATAATCGCTTAAAGTTAAAAACGAGTACAAAATTTATGCCTTTCTGGTTGGTCATTCTTGCTGTTAGCATTGTTGTTATTTTATCCGCGGTTGCTTTTTATATGCACTGGTTGCTCTATCAAAAGCGCCAGAAGACCCGTCAGAGTCAGCGAGAGCAAGCAGAGGCGTTGGTCGAAAAAAAGAAGAAAGCTGTGCAAAGTGTCGACATAATTGGGCGCTCGTACCTGTCCAAACAAGTTGAAATGGTTGAGGCTAGCCTACGTATTCAGCGCTTATTAGATTACCTCGATCTCGATGAGACTCAGCGAAGCGAGTTGAAGGTTTTTGATGAGGTAGCCGCTCAGATTGCACATGTCCCTATTCTAGAGGAGTGGAAGGCCTTAGACAAAAAAAGTAGAGCGACTCACAGGCAGACATTAGAGCGTGTCGAGCGTGAGTTTGAGGATTTCGTGAAAGACGCGACAACACACTTGTTAACAATGTTACCGAAGCAACGCTAAACGATGAACCTGTTGAACCATGTATGGTTAACGCTGGCAAGGTAAATACAATTAAAACTGTATTTAGAATTTAGGATTTAGGATTTAGGATTTAGGATTTAGTATTTAGTACAATTTTTTGGAGAATTAAAGTGTTATCTAATAATAATAATCTGTCTGAACCGGGAGTCTCGAATTCGAAGGCGCCGGAGTCTTCATCTCGCACTCGCCTTGAAATGGTGGACGCGCTTCGTGGCTTTGCCCTAATGGGTTTGTTTATTGTTCATATGGTCGAGTACTTTGAGTTGTACTGGTTTTCTACCGAGCCTGGTTGGGTGCATGATGTGGTGTTTTTGGTTTTTGGCGGTAAGGCACACCTAATCTTTGCACTGTTATTTGGCTTGAGTTTTCATATCATGATGTCGCGGCAAGCGGCACGCGGAGTGGACTTTCGTGGTCGTTTTGCCTGGCGCCTGGTTTTGTTACTGGCTTTGGGGTATCTACACAGTTTGATTTACGGTGGTGATATTCTGCAGGTACTGTCTTTGTGTGGTTTGCTCTTAGTGCTTGCCTATCCCTTATCGAACCGCTGGATATTTGTTATCTCGCTCGTATTTTTATTACAGCTCCCCGCATTGATTAGAGCCTTATATTTTACGAACTTGGGTGAACCGCTTGGTAACCCATTATTTTGGGCGCCAATGGGGGAAAACTTGAAAATGTATGCAAACGCAGGTTTTTGGGAATTAACAAACTACAACTCATGGTCTGGCCAGAAAGGTAAATGGGTGTTTTGGTTGGAAACTGGCCGCCTCTGGAATGTCATTGGTTTATTTTTGTGGGGCGTCCTACTTGGGCGAGTACAGTTTTTTGAAAAAATAGCTAGCTATCAGCGACAATGTTGGATTGCGTTGGCCGTCGTGATTGCGGTATTAACAGGGCTTTATATGGTGGCGCCTTGGCTTGAATCGACTGCCCCGGAAATTACCCGACGATTGTTTGTTGAGGTGATTGGGAATTACAAAAATGTTCTGAGTACGGGCTTAATTGTATTATTATTTATTTTTCTGTATCGGGTGCTTCGTTTGTCGCCCTTATTAAATTTGAATGTCATGGCTGGGCGCATGAGCTTGACCTTGTATCTTGGGCAGAGTTTTATTTGTGTGCCGCTTTTTTATGGTTACGGCTTGGCTTGGCATCAATCAATAGGGCAGGTGAACGCGCTAATGTTAAGTGGCGTATTTTGGGCTGCGCAAGTGTTGTTTGCGGTTCTATGGTTTAAGGTTTTTCTATACGGTCCCTTTGAGTGGGCGTGGCGGAGCCTGACTGCGCTTAAACGGGATATCCCAATACTTAAAAGTAAGCGGTAGTTCGCTTATGTTATTAAATAGACATTGTGTAGATAAAATATAGGTAAAAAAAGGAGCCCGCTGTAAAGGCAAAGGCTCCAAATTATCGCTATGACGTTCTGTAATAAACTAAAGCTGTAATAAATTAAAAGCTGTAGACCAAGGTGATAGTTGTTTGGGTGTCGGTATGCTCGCTGTTATTAGCGATGACTGAATTGTACTGGATAGTGTAACTAGCTTTTACGGCAAGCTTATTAAGTATTTTTGCCGTTAGCGCAGATTCGGTGTTAGTTTTACTATTGTCATCTTGATTAACAGCAATATCGCTACTTAATGTTTGCGTAAATTTTGCTGTTTCTGAGATCTGATATAAATAGGTGCCGGCAAGACGAACAACGAAAGCCTCATTGGTTTCGGATGCGTCTAAAATCAAACCCATGCCATCATATCTGGCTTCAGTTTTATCAAACGAGAGACCGGGGCCGACACTGTAATCGAGGTGTGATTTAGGTGTGTCAATAGACGATCAGAGTAACCAAGTGCGAGCGTGCCTTGATACTCGAAGCCGCTAAAGCGGTCGTCTTCGTACGAGCCATAGACGAATATGCCGCGATGCTTTTCGTTTATCTTGTAATCAGCTTGTACAGAGGCAAAGTTTTCGTGTGCTGTTGTATTGGTCTCCTTACCATTAACATTGTCATCACCGTTACTCACCTCATTTTTTTTATAGAGGGTGCGCAAAATGTACTGATTTCGCCATTTTGTGAGTTCATGCTTAGCATTGATTTTACCGACTATGGAGGTGGATTCGGTGTTGCCGCTGGTTGATAAGAAGCCGAGCTCAGCATCGGTACTTAAGCCCTTTTTGCTCTCTTCAGCCCAAGCGGAAAATGATGCCATTGCAATAAGCATCGTAATACTGACCCTATTCATTTAAAGTCCTTACAAATTTTCTAAAAGATGGTCGCGCATATTACAGCATACGAAAAAAAATGCATCTGCTTTAGTGTGTGCTTTAGTGTGAGGGTATTTTTTGCTTAATCGTAAGATATAAAAAAGGGCCAATTAAATTGGCCCTTTACAGTTTTCGGCATGTTACCCAAGCACTTTTCAGTGCCGGGTAAGCTTATGTTAGTAGTCCAGAGTTAGAAGCCTACTAGTATAGATTGTGCGTCGCCGTTACGGGTGATGATTGCAGTATCAGTTGCAACTGAAAGGCCTGTGAAGTAACCCGTAGCGTTAGTCACGGTGCCATTAATGGTAATGTCTACGTCAAATGGAACACCTGTGTTGTTCAGGAATACGTTTTGAGTAGTTGCGCCAAAGCTTACATATATAGGGCCACAACGTAAGTCTACTTCTACACTGCTGTTAGCTGCTGCGACAACAAGTGGTGCCAGTGGATCAAGGCCAGCGCAGTCGCTTGGTGGCGGCGGTGGTGGTGGCGGTGGGCCTGCAGGATCAGCGGCTGGTGGGAAGGCGTTGCCGAGTAAAACAGCAAATGCTTCTGGGAACCAGCGACCAGCGTGAGGTGCGTTATCCAGTGAGTCAGTCGGCAATGATGGGTCGCTAGTGTTGAAAGCGAACGGATCACACATTGGGTCATGACGTTTAGCTGGATCGTTAGGATCTGGCGTGAAGTTAGGATCGCTAACACCATCAGATTCACCTTGTGGTTTCACCCAAACAAAAGCATCAATACCGGGATATGGATTGGCGTATGGTTTGAAGCCGACACCACCGGCGACGTTACACCAGTTACCGCGATGCGAACGACGGTCAATTCTTGACTCGTTTACGTAAACGTCAACATCTGTTGCAGTACTAACACCCGTTGGGCGAGCGGAGCCACCCCAGCCATTACGGCCAGTGTCGATCAGGTTGCCAATAGTTTCTGGAGCGCCTTGAGCGATCATAGCCTCACGCCAATCTTGAGAGAATTTCAATTCTTCAGCGTAAGGGTTGAACTCGTAGAACGAAGCAGAGCGTATAGGTTGGCCGCCAATAACGAGAGCTGTATCTGGAAGGTAGGGCTCTTCTACGGGTGTGTAGTTCGATGAGTTAGATACGAAACCGTTGATGCTGCCCCAGCCTTTAGGTGTGCCCTTAACTACGTCAGCAATCATTTCAACAGCAGTACCGAAGTTTGAACTCCAGCCTAACCAGCCTGAATGCGCAATATCAATGTAGTTATAAACGTTAGGGATTTTAGAGAGCTCGGTGATTGCGTGCGCAATGCCGTCTTTGTAGACACCAACGCCGTTCGCTTCCATGCAGTCAGCAACGTCTAGGTTGGTTACCAGGTTAGGCAGTGAATCCACTTCGATAATCGTTACGATGTGCAAGCTTGCGTATGCTGGATCAGAAAGGATTTCTACATAAGGCGCAATGTATTCATTTTTATAGCGATTGAAACCGTCTTCGCTAATGCGCAATTCACCACTAGAGGCTAATGCCGCACAGTCACGGTTTGGAAGGTCATAAACAACAACCATGAATAGCTCAGCACCTTGCATTACAGCAGTGTCAAGGTGGCTGCGCAGACCCATGCCGTCGCCATCAAGAGGCTCAGCGATAGCGCCGATACGGTCCATCCAGACTGCGGTGTTGTAAGTCGAGATAACAGAACCACCGGGCTCGCCGGAAGCTTTTGCCGCCCAGTTAGGGTCAACATAGTACTGGCCAACAGTCCATGGGTTATCTAAACGAGTGAATGTTCCTGGGTTTGGAGTAGCGGTGGGTGTTGCTGTTGGCGTTGCTGTTGGCGTTGCTGTTGGAGTAGCTGTTGGAGTAGCAGTTGGCGTTGCTGTTGGAGTAGCGGTAGGCGTCGCAGTAGGCGTCGCAGTTGGTGTTGGATTAACACCGCCACAAACGGCGCCAGTCACAGCTACAGCTGATGAGGGGGTGCCGTTGCCTTGAACGCCAACCTCAACAGATTGACCAGGGTTAATTGTACCGTTCCACGCAAGAGGCGTAGCGGTGTAGGGGTTGCTACCGGCTACGGCGGCGCCCCAAGTATTAGTGGCGATAGCGCCACCATTATAAGCCCAGCTGACTTCCCAGCCATTGATGGGGGCGGTGCCATCGTTAGTAATGCGGACGTTGGCAACGAAGCCTGAGCCCCATGAATCTTGTATGATATGTTCGCAGATTGCTGCATTGGCAGTGCTGGCGTAAGTGCCGGTAAGACCAAGGCAGGCAAGCGCAATCGAGCCACGCAAGGATCGTTTAGATGTCGTCATCTGTGGTGTAGCCTTTATAGTTGAATTATTATTAGTTTATTTATTTTATTATTAGTGGCGTTGATACCTCACGGGCTTGCCAGGCTCCGTGACGGGTGGAAACTGTTTTCACATCAATTATTGTTATTGTTATATGTGCTGTGCTTTATATATCGAAATCAAGTAGATCACGACAAGCTGTGACAAATATTGTCTCCAGGCACTTAAAAGTCAAGCAGAATGTCCTCTGTGTAGTTGAATCGATATTCACCCCCACTTTTGAGTGTCAATGTGGGTATTACTGGAACAATAGCGGCTAAAAAGTACCCGTTTTTTAATTGTAAATTAATCCGGCAGTTAATTACTATTTGATTACCGGAGGTATTTGTTTTAAATATTTAAGGTGGGGATTAAGTCAAAAGTACTATTTAACTTTCATCGTTCGTACCAATGTTAAGGCTTAAATGTCGACAGAGAGAAAATGTTTATGGTGAGAAAATTAATTACTACAGGCTCAGARTTTGAAGCCAAAATATCGTATTCACGCGCAGTGGTTGACGGAGACTATGTTTTTGTGTCAGGYACTACGGGCTACAATTACGAGACCATGTCTATATCAAATGACCCGATTGAGCAAGCAGAGCAGTGTTTTAAGAATATWKMGAARGTTTTACAGGAAGCCGGTAGTGATTTAAGTGAGGTTGTTCGTGTGACTTATATCTACCCCGATAAAAAAGATTTTGAACCGTGTTGGTCTGTTATTAATAAGTATTTTGGGGATGTAAAACCCGCAGCGACGATGTTTGTTGCAGGCTTACTTGATGATGAAATGAAGGTTGAAATTCAAGTGACGGCACGGTTAAAAAACAAGTAATAAGGTGTATTTATAGCGTAAATAGCAATAATAAAGTAAGRCCGATGCAGTAGGTATGTCGAGGTAGTTGATATGTTTACTGTATGTGTTGTTGAGTAACAGTTTATTTTAAGGCGTAATTCAAATTAAAACTACGTCTCRGTATRATTTCGATCATATAGATTGAATCGAAGCTTATCTGTAGTCGAGGTGYCCRGCCCTGTCTGCACGGTTCTACGTTGTGCTTATTAACGTGGGTGCTTRTCTAAGCTTTAAGKTTTGTCATCATTCCCCCACCGSCCTGTCTATACTGACTAGCGMGGACATAATTATTAGGRGAYGTTACTGGGCATGAAGATTAAAAAGCAGCTAATTATAGGTGGAGCATTACTCACTACCGTCCCCCTAGTTGTTGCGATCATAGTGATTGCGCTGCAAACCTTCTCCATCGCCAATAAAGAGGTGGAGAAAATGTCTCTGGCGAGCCTAGAATCCACTCGTGATACGACCGCAGCGCATATCAAAAGCTATTTTGATATAATCGAAGGTCAAGTGCTGAGCTTTGCGCATGACCGCATGATCATTGATGCCGTGGGTGCTTTTAGTGTCTCCTTTAAAAATTATAGTGATGAAGCGCAGAGTCTGCCGGATCCCGCCGGTATTAGGCGCTCTGTCGCAGGCTATTATGAAGGCGAGTTTGATGCACGCTATCGTAAATTAAATAGCGGTCGGACGAGCAAGCCCACTCAGTTGTTGAATGGACTCGGTGACTCGGCGCTTGCTCTTCAGTACGCATATGTTAGCGAAAACCCACACGAGCTTGGCAGTAAAGATCAGTTAAACACTGTTAGTGACGGCAGCGATTATTCGCTTTTTCATAGCCGCTACCATCCACCGATTCGAGAGTTTTTGCAGCACTTTGGGTTTTACGACATTTTCCTTGTCGACATTGCCACTGGTGATATCGTCTACTCAGTGTTTAAAGAGTTGGACTTTGCTACCTCTTTAAAAGGTGGTTCCTATGCCGGCTCTAAAATTGCGGAGGCCTTTCGCCAGGCGGCGGCGATTAATACCAAAGAGGATTTTGCCTTGGTCGACTTTGCGCCTTATAAGCCCTCTTTTGAAACGCCAGCGTCATTCATTGCTGCCCCTATTTTTAATGGCGATAAAAAAATAGGTGTACTGATATTCCAGATGCCGATTGATAAAATCAATAAGGTGATGACGCACGGCGGCCTCTGGCGTGAGTCGGGCTTGGGGGAGTCCGGTGAGACTTATCTTGTGGGGCCGGATAAGCTCATGCGCAGTAATAGCCGCTTTCTCTTGGAGGAGCCCGAAGCGTACTTTGAAGTACTGCAAGAGAGCTTAAATGATGATGAACTCATCGCTAATATACGCCAAAAAAAAATGAGTATCGGCTTTCAGCCCGTGAACACGGCCAGTGTTGACAAGGCCTTGGCCGGGGAAACGGGTAATCTCTTAATTAAGGACTACCGCGGAGTGTCGGTATTTTCGGCTTACAAACCTCTGAAAATTTCCGGCCTTAACTGGGTGATTATTAGCGAAATCGATCGCAGTGAAGCATTGGCAGCGGTGGGTCTAATAAAAACAGCGACCTTATATTTGGGGTATATAATGGTGGCTGTGGCAATAGTCAGTGGTTTGCTATTGGGCTTGCTGTTTGCCCGTCATATCGGCAGGCCTATTGATTTAACCGTGGATACCTTGCGTAATATCGCCGAGGGTGAAGGTGATCTCACGCTACGGTTGGATGATCAACGCCATGATGAAATGGGCGACCTGGCACGTTACTTTAATGCCTTCGCTGAAGACGTTCGCGCCATGGTGGTCTTGCTTAATAATGCCGGTGGCGACCTAGATAACGCAGCTGTCAATCTCCAGCGGGTTTCGAGTGAGGCTATGGGTGCCACGGACGAGCAGCACAATCAAACGGAGCAAATTGCATCGGCGGTAACTGAGATGGTGGCCACTATTGAGGAAGTGGCAAAGAATACCCAAGAGGCCTCACAAGCCGCGCGCGCAACCAGCGATACCTCGGTTGAAGGCCAGCGTCTTGTGAAGGAAAGTGGGGTAGCGATTGCTACCTTGTCTGGGAATATAGAAAGTACTGCAGATCTCATTAATTCGCTGATAAATGACAGTAATGAAATTGGGCAAATGTTGGCCGTGATAGAGAGTATCGCTGATCAAACCAATTTACTTGCGCTTAATGCCGCAATCGAGGCTGCGCGTGCTGGTGAGTTAGGTCGCGGCTTTGCGGTGGTGGCGGACGAGGTGCGCAGTTTGGCTCAGAAAACTCAGGGTTCAACCCAGAATATAAAAGAGATTATTGAGCGCTTACAGCACCGTACCCAAGAGGCTTTTAGCGGGATGGAAAGCAGTCGCGAATCCACCAAAGTGTGTATTGATAAATCAGAGATACTGAAAGCTGCGTTTGAAAGCATTGTCCAACAGATTCAGAACATTGATACTGTCAATACACAAATTGCCTGTGCCGCTGAGCAGCAGAGTACCACCTCCAATGAGATAAGTCGTAACGTGCTAAATATACGCGATGTGTCGGAACACTCTAAAGAAAACGCTGTACATATTGCCTCCTCGAGTGAGCAGCTGTCGGGTCTTTCGGCTCGGATTATAAAGGAGCTACAGCGCTACAAGGTCTAGTCGAGGATAACCTCAATGGTTGTGTTTTTGGGTGGTAATAACGCCAGTAGTAATATTATAAGAAATCATGATAAATATGCGCTTTGTATTTAATTAACCGTAACCATTGTGGTTTTATTATTTAATTATCATTAATTTAAATGTGCTGAATGGTCTTTTCTCCTCCTGTAAGAATCAACTTCCGTCAAAATATATTCAATTTTTAAATAAAAAGATATTCGATAAAATCTTAGTATTCGATATGAAATCTGGGTAAATTTCTGTTATATCGAATTGGATTAGAATAATTATTTGATGTTTTCTTAGTTTTTATTATTAGGGCTAGTTTATTGGTTAACAGTTGCACTATGCTTACTCGGTCGCGATTTGTGTTCGCGGAATAAATGACCGTTGTACATCTATCACTGCGTTAAGTTTTTACACAAGTAGATGGCAGCCCCTCCAATTATTACTGACATCAAATGAAGTGCATCAACTAGGTGGTTATATGAAACCGAGAATAAAAAAAATAATACTGGCTGTAGGGTCGGTGGCCTTAGCATCGCTCACGCCTTTAGCTAATGCGGCAAAGTGTGAATACATCGTTTCCAACGAGTGGAATTCAGGCTTTACTGCTGCGATTCGAATTACAAATACCGATACTGTCCCAATAGATGGCTGGCAGGTGAGCTGGGGGTATACGGATGGTTCTGCCCGCACCGGTGGTTGGAACGCTAAGGTTGCGGGGAGTAATCCATACACCGCCACGCCCCTATCATGGAATGGGAATGTTAATCCTGGGCAGTTTGTCGAGTTTGGTGTCCAGGGGAATAAAGGTGTGCAGAATTCGCCAGCGCAGATACCACTAGTTACTGGTACAGTTTGCGATACCCCTAACAGTTCAAGCTCTTCCAGCAGTTCTAGCTCCAGTTCGTCATCAAGCAGTTCAAGTTCTTCGAGCAGTTCTAGCTCCAGTTCGTCGTCAAGCAGTTCAAGCTCTTCGAGTAGTTCTAGCTCCAGTTCGTCATCAAGCAGTTCAAGCTCTTCCAGCAGTGCCAGTTCCAGCTCGTCGTCAAGCAGTTCAAGCTCTTCGAGTAGTTCTAGTTCAAGCTCGTCATCAAGCAGTTCAAGTTCTTCGAGCAGTTCTAGTTCCAGCTCGTCGTCAAGCAGTTCAAGTTCATCAAACAGCTCAAGCTCTTCTTCAGGCGGAGGTGTCAACTTAACCTGCAATATTGGCAACTTTGATAAATTTAATGGCGGCTTTGTGGCCAATAATGTCGTGGTCACAAATACCGGGAATACCGTTAACGATGATTGGCAGGTCAATCTCGTTTTCAGTCAGCCAATCCAGATTACAAACGCCTGGAATTCAACAACAACAGTCAATGGCACCGTTGTTGAGGTGAAAGGAAATCAAAATACAGGCACTTTAAACCCTGGCCAGACGGCAACCTTTGGTTTCCAAGGCACCCATAACGAAGGGAATAACTTAAGCAACCCTGTTTGTGTCGTACCGGGCGGTACCTCGTCCAGTAGTTCCTCCAGCTCCAGCAGTTCGTCATCAAGTAGTAGTTCATCAAGTAGCTCGTCTTCAAGTAGCACAAGCTCTACTAGCTCCTCGGGCGGTAGTGGTCTTGGCCAGCAAGCGTTACCAACAGTGCAGTTAGAGCGCGTTTACCCGAATGTTAGCTTTACCCAACCAGTAGGCATGCTACAGGCCTCAAGTGATAACTCACGTTGGTACATATTGGAAAAAGCCGGGCGTGTTGTCTATGTGGACGCTAATAACGATGCCACAAACCTAAAAAATACCTACATCGACCTGAGCAGCATTATTAATAATGGCG
>NVXL01000174.1 GCA_002746115.1 Alteromonadaceae bacterium | reverse complement strand
CTCATCGTATTTTTTCACGAGTCCTCCCACGCGCTGATGGCAGTTGCAACCGGCGGACAAGTCATAGAGCTTGTGGTTAATGTGATGCAAGGTGGTCATGTCTTATCCATAGGTGGTAATCGGTTTCTGACGTTAACCGCGGGATATTTGGGATCACTGCTGTGGGGGGTAGTTATCTACCTGTTGGCAGTTAGGACCAAATACGACAAGGCCATCATGTGCTGTTTGGGTCTGGTGGTTCTAGCCATTACAGTAATGTTTGTTAGAGATTTATTTGCCCTAGTTTTTAGCGGCATCGTTGGTGTCTCTATGATTGTAATGGGGGTGAAAGCACCGGTGCAGGTTAATGATATTATTTTGCGGGTGATTGGCATGACTAGCATGTTGTATGTTCCGCTCGATATCTATAGTGACACGATCGAACGCTCATCATTACGCTCCGACGCATTCATGCTAGCGGAAGAGTTTGGCGGTGCCACCGTTTTTTGGGGCAGTATTTGGTTATGCATCAGTGTGGTGATATTAGTCGTAACTTTACGAGTGAGTTTGAAGTTCCCGCCTGTTAAGGCGGTAACTGATGGGGAAAGTGGGTGAGAATATGCAACAATCTAATTTAGCCACTGAGTGGTGTCTACTGCAGAATCAATTTGATAGTTACGAAAAATATTCATTGTTGATCAAGTTGACGAGTATCGGCTTATTGGTTGCAGCGTACCTAGCCAACAATTTGAGTGTTTTTGTTGGTCTCTTATTGTTGCTGTTATGGTTACAGGACGCTATCTGGAAAACCTTTCAGGCGCGCATCGATACTCGGTTGTTGCAACTAGAAGAGTACTTGTCGGCCGAACATAAACAGACTGCTATAGAGAGTAAAGCGTATCAATTTAATCGTTTATATTTACAGCAGCGCCCGACGAATGCCGGGTTGATCATTGAATATTGTCAGCAGGCATTAAGACCGACGGTTGCGTATCCACATATCGTATTGCAACTAATGCTAGGATACACATTGCTATTTTGAGATGATTAGCGTTGTTTATTCGTGTTGTCTAATTCAGTCCAGCACAAATACTTTCAGGTCCTCAGGAATCCACATGATACGAAGTAGTGTTTTCATAGTGTTATTAGCGCTATCCCAATATGCACAGGCATTCTCCTATACATTAGAAATCACAGAACAAGAGCTGCAGGAAAAGGTGGCTGCGATGATGCCGCTGGAGAGAAAGAATCAGTTTGCATCGGTGACAATATCAGATCCAAAAGTAGACTTGATCAAGCAAAGCAATGAAATAGGAGTGTTTGCCAAGGTGTCGATAATAGTACTTGGCGGCATTAAGGGAAGCGGCAGTGTGAAAATCCAGGGGACATTGAGCTATGATGCGGCACAAGGCGCATTCTACCTGCATGAACCCAAGGTGGTTGGTTTAACCATTGATAATGCGCCCAAGCAATTTTCTCTCAATGCACAGAAAATCACCCAGCGTGCGCTGACTAAGGCGATGTTAAAATATCCGATATATCAGTTTAAAGACCGTAATACCAAAGAGAAAATGGCGAAGGCCGCGTTAGAGTCGGTTACAGTAGAAAACGGCAAGTTGTTGGTAAAGCTTAGTGTCTTCTAGTGGCGATAAAACATAGTGTTCGAATAGGCAATAGTATCATTGTTATTACGGTGTATTTTGGGGCAAATCAGAGCGACATGCGGGGTCCAAATTATTTGACAGATCTCATTCAGTAGGTAAGGATGAAAGCGTGTTTCTAAATTGATTGGGTGAATGCCCTGTCCATCGCTTAAATGCATGATTGAAAGCACTTTGTTCAGAATACCCCATCAGTAACGCTATTTGCGAGATCGAAATTTCAGTGTCGAGTAAATATTCTTTGGCAATATCGATTTTTATGCCACGTACGATATCTTGGTAGCTGGTACCCTCTTTTTTAAGTTTTTCCTGTAGAGAGCGAGGGCCGATGCATAAGCTTGAAGAAATGGTCTTAATGTCACATTCCTTATATGAACCGAAGAGCTGAATTTTTCCGGTTACTTTCTGTGACCAAGGGTTTATTGAGTGTATATCATTCAGTTGCTTTGTTGCATGATTTTTAAGTGCATCAAGCAGAAGCCCGTCTGCATAGGGTATGCTGGTCCCCATGACCTCGTTGTTGAAGATGAGTACGTTTCGATCGGAGGCGAAGGTTATATTGGATCCAAACAGATTGATATGATCTTGAGTATCTTCAGGTTCTGGCCAAGAAAAATGTACGCTAAGAGGTACAATATGTTGTTTGCTAAGTGTTCTTAATGTCACAATTATTGTTGAAAACATGCATTCTGACATGTGACGAATGATTTCGGCGCTAATATCTTCCGGCAGCTCTGCAAGACCAATGGATACATTGGTCTTACTGTTTTCTAAGCAAGGGTGTGGTGCATCGGAATATATTTCGTGATATTTACATGCGTTGGTTAACGCGTCACCAATAGTGGCGCTGTTGGCGGCTATGGTAATAAGAATGTTGCCATTTAAGTTTTTGCTAATATTTGATCCCGCAAGCAGACCTAGATTTTTACCGTGGTAGTTTTGAATGGCTGCTCGCCATATTTCACAAACTTCATGTTGTATCGCGCCAGAACTGGTGCCATCTTTCAATAATTCTTTATGTCTAAGAGAAATTTCATCAAGGTCACGTGATGATAGAAATTCTGCAAGCAATTGAATTGTTGATTTCGAATAAATATCTCTTTTTTGCATGTTTAATTCCTAGATTGTCGATTTCTCGCGAGTCATCGCTAAGACTTTCGTGAATTATCAATTTTAATGCATTGAATATCAAGAACGTTGTTCGCATGCTCGCTATTATTTCGTTGATTTTTTGTCGCGCGGATTGTGAGAGATTAAAACGGAATAGTTCACTAACGTGTTATCTAGTGTTTGTGTTTCGGCATATTTATATATAACCGGGCATACAATCCAGTATACAGCACTTAGCGACACTGTTTTCTTATTGGCAGCGTAAAAAATTAATTCGATTGCTTGTAGAAAAACTGGGCGACCATTCGCCTCATATAATCTGAAGAAACACATAATAAAACTTAGTTTCTATGTGAACACGATTGATTGTAAAAATATTGTGGTGTGCACGCAGTGGTTGCGCGCATGATTTTTAATAACTCTGATGGGGGGGGTATGAATAGTAAAGAAGATTTTTACAGAAATATATTGATAATTGGCTGGATACAGCTGCTTCAAATTGTTGTTGTAATGTTTATTGTCTCTATATTGATAGCAGGCGTGGATAACGATTTTTCTGGTTTTGCAAAAGATCCTGGAATGCTTGGTGTTGATGTCATGGTTGTTGTTTTTGCAATATATGCGATATTACCTTTGGTTTTGAAGGGATTTGGTAGTGTATATATACGTTGGGCTAATTTTGGCTTGACTATATTTTTCTTTCTATTTTTTTTGGTGCATCAACTATCACACTTGTTCGTTGATAATATTCCATTGAGTTGGTATCACTTACTTGACTTTGTACATCATATTGTAATTCTAGCAATGGTATGGGTTAGTTTTCTCTGGGCGCGTTGCAATAAAACCTAAAAAAAGGATGTTTTCTATGAATAGATCAACAATTAAATGTGTTCTTATCGCTATACTAGCGGTATTTCCCTCGTATGTTATGGCCCATTCAAATACTTCCGGTTCAGGGTTTATGGCGGGATTGTTACACCCCGTTTTAGGGTTGGATCATCTGTTAGCGATGTTGAGTGTTGGTATTATTAGCGCTCAATTTGGCGGCAGGTTTGTATGGTTGGTCCCCGTCATGTTTGTAACCTTCATGGTTATCGGTGAGCTGTTGGGCGCAAATGGCGTTGGCATTCCTTATGTTGAATTGGGTATTGCTATCTCAGTGGTTGTGCTAGGGATAGGAATCTCTTTCGCACACAAGGATAAATATTACACATGGCTTGTTCCCCTAACTATGCTATTTGTTGTGATATTCGGCTCACTCCACGGTTTTGCTCATGGTGTGGAAATGCCAAATTCTGCTAGTCCGGTTTATTATGCTTTTGGGTTTATTGTAAGCACCTCGTTAATACATCTTGTCGGTGTACTAATAGGGTTTCTATTTTCTAACCGAGAAAGTTTACAACGTGCGTCAACGGTTGTCGGTGTCGCTGTTGCCGGGGCGGGATGCTATATATTGTCCGCTTTGTAGTGGAATTGATTGAGACAGCATAGCAGGACAAAATGGCCCATATGTACCTTCATATGGGCCATTTCAATTTTTGTCGTAGAGTTGTATGGKATGCAAAAGCACTATTTCCATTTCAAAAAGAAATGTCTTTTAGAAAAAATAATCCTTTAGTCTTGCGTGAAATGACAAGTTTTGTTCATTGAACATCAAGAAAATACTACGCTTGATCGTTACAATTCTTCTAGTTTCTCTGCATATAAAGATTGGTAATGATGAAAGCAAAAGAATGGATGACGCGCATAGCAGGATGGTCTTTTGACAACGCGTTGAGTAGTATAATTATTGTGTTGTCGCTAAGCGGATTTTTAGCGCTTGGGTTAATWAATCTGAAAATGGATTCAAGCAATGAGGGTTTGTTTAGGAAAGATGACCCCATTTTAAAGAACTACACCGAATTCCAACGCCAATTCGGCCGCAATGATATCGTTGTCGCTGCTTTGAGTTCAAGTCAGGTTTCTAGTAGCGAATTTATGAAARGTTTGCGTAGGTTTCACGCAGACTTAGAGAATAATGTTCCTTGGTTAGATGATGTAACCAGCCTGGTGAATGTTGACTGGATGGCATCAACTGAAGGGGGCGGGCTAAAAGTTGGTAAACTTGGTGACGAATGGCCAAATAAGGGAAATTTATCTGATGATAGTTGGAGTGATATAACAAGTAGTTCCTTATACAAAGATACTCTGGTTTCAAGTGACGGAGAGATGGTGTTAGTTGTGATTCGAGCGCTTGCGTTTGAACGACACCATGCAGAAGATAGAGCTAGCAGTGAGACTGATTTTTTCCTGGCACAAGAAGTAGACAGCACGGTAGATAACAGTATAAACAAGAATGTACTGCCTGTGGAACAATTGAAAGGCTTGGACAGTGTGCAGCTTAGCGAATTTTCCAATACTATCGAGCTAGTAGCGGCGAAACACCGGCAAAAGGGAATGGATATACGTCTGGCGGGAGGCCCTCTATTAGATAAACTACATCAGGAATCCATGCATCATGATGTAGTTGTGCTTTTACTGGCAGCGTTGTTAATAATACTTATGGCGCTATTTTTTCTATTCCGAACAAAAACAGCAGTTTTTCTCCCGGCGTTGGTTATTTTGCTTGCACTTGCAAGTGTATTAGGACTAATGGGCTGGTTAAACGTGCCTATAACCCAAGTAAGTCAGGCGCTGCCAGCTCTTTTGTTGATGGCGGGTGTATTGGATTCAGTGCATCTTCTAGGATTATTCTATGTAGACCGACGTAAGGGAATTGATCGACGCCAGGCAATAGTAAATGCGGTAGATTACAGTGGGATGGCCGTGTTGTTTACCAGCCTTACCACTGCGGCAGGTTTTCTTGCATTTACCGTTGCTAGGATGAAACCCATTGCTGATTTTGGATGGTTGTCAGCTTTGGGAACTGTGATCGTTCTAATATATACGCTGTTGCTATTACCCGCATTTATACGTTTGGCTCCCGAAAGCAAAGAGAAATCTGTAGAGATTCCCTTCTTGAATTTTTTAACGGGATTGATGGTTAGTCTATCGAGAGTTGGGGTGCATCATTCATATAAAGTTCTAATGGTTGTTGTACTAGTTTGTGGTTTAGCGTTACCCGGAGTGATGAAAAATAGGTTTTCATATGATGTGCTCAGTTGGTTTCCAGAGGATACACAAATTCGGATTGACACCCTAGCTATTGACAAAAAAATAAAAGCAACGGTGCCGCTAGAGATTGTAGTTGACACAAAAAGGAAAAATGGAATATTGACCCCATATTTTCTTCACAGGCTTAGAGAATTTCAGAATTACGCCGAATCTATCGATACAGAAATCGTGAGTATTGGTCGTGCTAGTTCCATTGTTGATGTTATTGAGAGGATACATAGCCAGTTGCAAGGCCAGTTTCAAGATGCCGGGGTCGACACTGCCGTGCCGGATAATGAGAATCTTATACATCAAGAAATGTTGCTTTATGAGAGTGGAGGTGCAAGAGACATAGCTCGACTTGTGGATAGATCATATTCGAAAGCGCGAATTACCATCCGGCTTGCGTGGGCTGACGGAATAGATATGGTTCCGCTGCGAGAGATCGTTGCAAAAAAAGCAAATGAACTTTTTGCAGATGTGGCCACGGTTAAGGTAACCGGTACTGTAGATCTGGTGGCAACAGGGGCTACTGACCTTGTTAAAAGTATGGTGGGAAGTTATCTATTTGCTGGATTGAGCATAAGTTTAATGTTGATAGTGCTATGGCGATCGCTCACATTGGGGTTTCTGGCAATGATTCCCAACTTCGTTGTTATCTATTTGAGCGTTGCCATAATGGGATATTTTGATATGACAATCAATATTATCACCGTACTGCTAGGAGGAATTGCATTAGGTCTTGCGGTCGATGACACGGTACATATTGTAAATGGTATTCGAAAAAATTTAGAAAATAATCAGTTTGATTTCTCGCGAGCTGTCAATGATACGGTGACAAAAATTGGTCCAATGTTATTGGTTACTTCAATGGTGCTATCAGGTGGTTTCTTTATGTTTTCTTCGTCTGCCATGTCGGCACTTAGTAGCTTTGGTCTATTGCTATCGTTAACTACACTGTCGGCATTGATCTTTGATATTTTAGTGGTTCCAGCGGTGATGAATGTGTTTATTATGGGGCGAAATAATGGTGGTAATGTGATTTCTGAGATGGAAGGTAACAGTGATGCCTCAGAGAATGGGGGGATTGTTAATGCAATTAAATAGTAATATGGCGACCAACAATATTTTCGATAAAATCCCTGCATGCATCCTTATTATTGTTTTAACCTTCTCTCAAAATTCATACTCGATGGATGCTCGAGACGTTATGTCTAGAGTAGATGATAGGTATCGAGGTGAAAATTGGATAATGGATTCGAATGTTTTATTGATCGACAAAAACAAGCGAAAGAATAAACGAAAACTACGTATTGTTGGAAAAATGTTTGGAAAAGATGAAAAAACTCTGACCTATATCCTTGACCCCGTACGCCTTAGAGGAACGGGTATCCTTTCTTACGATTGGCATGATACTGAAATAGAAAATGAATCTTGGTTATATTTGCCAGATTTGGGGAAGGTAACTCGACTTACTACCGCTAACCGGGGCGACTACTTTTTGGGTACTGATTTTACTTACGGTGATCTAGAAGGTCTTGAGGTCGATGATTTTAACTATATTAATGA
>NVXL01000173.1 GCA_002746115.1 Alteromonadaceae bacterium | reverse complement strand
ACATAAACAGTTGTTATCAGCATTGACATACGCTATTGCATCGGTGATTGGTGTTGTTTCTAATACGGCTACTACTGGGGTAATGCAATATTTGAGTGCATTGCCCACCGCCGATGTGAATGCCAATTTTAAGCGGGATAGTGGTGAGGCGGTAGTGTCTGCTACCCCACAAGCCGCAATGAATAGTGCTCGTCTGGCGCGCCACCCAGAAGGCAATCTGTTTCATGATGAAAATGCCGAAAATGTGGTGCTATTCGACGAGGATGGCAATGCTTTATTCGAAGAAGACGGTGTTACTCCTCTATTAGCTAAAAATGGTATTCCAAAGCGAAGAAATAGTGATGGCAATCCCATAGATCAAAATGGCGATGTAATAAGAACGCTTAAAAAAGACGGTAATGGCGATGTAATACAAGGTGATCTTTTACTTGATGTGAATGGCAACTTAATAGAGGGTTTTCCGGTGACAATAACGGATTCGCAAGTACTCAATAGACTTGTCGCAGAGGTTGCCGATGGTTCTCCGGTGGTCGATGTTACCTCAGGATCTGGTAGAGCGGTTTGGGACTCTAATGTCGGTTGTGGCTTTGATGAAAATGATGCCCCGTTAGATTGCCCAGACGATACTTATCTGCATATGAGTAGTAGCTTAAACGCGGATATTATTGGTTACCTTTCTCCTGCTCAGATTGAAGAACGATATGGTGATGATAGCAGCATTCCAAGTGATGTAGCTGAACAAGGGGCGGTGCTAACTTACATTTACCCCAGCCAACTTATTTTATCAAGTGCTTCGGTGTATGTCACTGTGAAGCCTGCATTTACGGCCGCCTGTAAGCCCGCAGATCAAGGTGGGGGCACTACCTGTTATGTGGTACCACCCGTCGAAACTGGACCGATGGTGATGCGTATTCGATACGACTGTGATGTCGGAGAGAATGATTGTGGTGCTCCAGATTATGGTCGGGTAAAAGGCTGGATTGTAGAAGATAAGGACACTGGTACCTCTATTTTTAAAACTAGCCTTAATCTATATCTTGATGCTCCAGCGCTTGATCCTATCGTGAATCAATTACTATTTGGAGATGAAAATTCATTATTTGAGCTGGAAACTATCCATAACCTATATAGCAGGCAAGTAAGCTTGGATCTAAGTGGCAAGCTAGATATTTTGCCCGATGGTCGTTTGAATGTTGAGCTTCTCAGTACCACTTCCTTAGATATTGATATTTTGCTGGAAGTCATAGGTTTTACCGGTGTTACGTTATACGAAACCGAACACGTGTATTTAACCGTGCCAGCGGGAGGAGTTAATCTCAGCCTGACGTCTGAGCCGATTAAACCTTGATAAGTTCGTGTGATAAGCCCTGGTGGCCCATTCAGGGCACCAGGGCTCTGTCTACAACGAGACGGTTGGTGTAAGCAGCCGACTCAGAAAATGAGTTTTATTACGCAATAGCAATCAATAACAACAGTAATAAAATCTAACAAATACAATAAATGAGTGAGGGATTCAGATGATTAATCTGAAACAGTTTTTTAACCCAAAAATGTGCGGGTTGGCCTTTTTGGTGAGTATGCAGCTGAGCATCGGTGGCTGTACCGCTATTTACAAAGGTACCGGTGATATTATTCTTGCTGCCGTGGAAGATGTAACGGTGCCTTATGTTTTATCCACCGACGATGCCGAGATGCAATGTGCGGTGTCAGAAGGTTTTATTCCATTCCTATATTCATTTGGCCGAATCACCGCGGACCCAGAAAAATTAGGCATCATGCTGGCGTATTTGGCGGGTACTTGTGAGGAAGCAAAAGCGACCGAAGAAGAGCTGCGTTATTTGCGAGCCTTAAAGACAAAGAATGTACTTGAAGCAAAAGATGCGCGTATTGCACAAAAACGCCACCTG
Organism: Alteromonadaceae bacterium; assembly: GCA_002746115.1. Classification (GTDB taxonomy): domain Bacteria; phylum Pseudomonadota; class Gammaproteobacteria; order Pseudomonadales; family Cellvibrionaceae. The sequence goes on along the minus strand of NVXL01000173.1, from coordinate 5,552 downwards.
GCAAAGGCTGCCACGCGTCAACTGGCGGGTTATCAAAAGCTGGTGTCGGTATTTGGTGATCCGGGCGGAGAGTGCCTTAAGTTTGAGTATGAAAGCCAAGACGAGATTTATTATTTAATCGGGTTGTTGGATGGCATCTTGGCTATCTTGAATGACGTGGCGTCTGAAACCACTGCCAATGTCCCGTTAGATATCGCTGCCAAGATTTCCCGCGCTGCAGGTTGTCTTGATAATGAAAGATGGTGGGGTGTACCGGGTGCGCTACAAGCGGCTATTTGGAGTACTTTACCCAGCAGCAAGCCCGAGGGGGCGAATATTGCACGGGTACTCAACCGATCCGTTAAGATGGGCTTGAAGCAAGGCGTGCGAACGGTACTGATATTTGAAGCCATCGTCTATCTTGGTCAGGGTGATACCGAGCAAGTGAAAGAGGTGATTCGTAAACACGCTAAAGCGCTGGTTAAGACGCCATCTGAGCCCACTATGCTGGCGCTTGATACCGCCGCTCGGGTAATGTTGTTGGCAATCTCCGATAGGTTATGGACCGAAGCCACGGGTACCAGAACGCCCATCGGTGCTTATGGAACATTTTGGGACGATGACCAAGATGAAGAAGAGGCCATTGATATCGATGACTTGCTGTGACATAAGCTAAGAAATCTAGTCGAAATAAGTTGAATAAAAGCGCTCGACCAGTTGATTGCTCGGGCGCAGCTGGTTAATCTTGCATCCCAGAGAGACAATGAAGGTGCAAATGTAATCTGAGTCTGTTGTTCAGGTTATACGTTGATTTATATAACGCGGGAGAAAATTAAATTGAAATCAAAGACTCAAGGTATTAAGTCGATTGTAGCGGGAGTGGTCACCGGGACTGCGTTGTTGGTTGCCAGCAGTGTCGCGATAGCGGCGCCTAAGATAATGTGTGTATTTGATCCGCTGGGTGCAAATGGACCGATTTTTTCTCAGTTGAAGGATTATCAAACAGAATCGGTTGGCTGGGGTGTCGATCTAACGCTAAAGCCATACACCGATGAGCGTATTGCCGCAGAAGATTTTAAATCCGGTTTATGTAATGCCATCAGTGTTACCGGCATGCGTAGCCGGCAGTTTGTGCCTTTTACCGGCACCATAGATGCCATTGGCGCGGTGCCAAGTTACGCTATTTTAAAGAGCACGTTAAAAACCTTGAGTTCAAAGAAGGCCGCTAAGTTTATGCGCTCTGGGCCCTATGAAATAGCCGGAATCTTGCCTATTGGGGCGGCTTATATGTTTGTCAATGATAGGACTATTGATACCGTAGGCGAGATGTCGGGTAAAAAGGTGGCGTTGCCAGAAGGCGATCCGGCCAACATGGAGATGGTGAAGAATCTCGGTGCTACTCCTGTCGCGTCCTCTATCGCGACGATGTACAGTAAATTTAATAATGGCGCGGTTGATATCGTATTTGGGCCTGGGATTATTTATGAGGCGATGGAGTTGTATAAAGGGTTGGAGCCTGCGGGCGGCATCATCAGGACACCCATCCTGCAACTGACCATGCAGATGATTATAAAAGCTGACGACTTTCCCGCGGAATTTGCTCAGCAGTCTCGAACCTATGTGATGTCTCAATTTAATCGCGCGGTAACCATACTGACGGATGCTGAAAAGAAGATACCGGAAAAATGGTGGGTGAGTATTCCTGCCGCCGATCAAATTGGTTATGACGAGATGTTTAGACAGTCTCGTATTGCCCTACGAGACCAAGGTTTCTACGAACCTAAAACGTTAACAATATTGAGAAAGATTCGTTGTCGTGATGATCCATCTAAAGCTGAATGTACGGCGGCGGATAAAGAGTAGTAGTAACTATTTTGAGGCCGCCTACGGGCGGTCTTTTTGGTTGTGGTAAGCGTTAATTTAAAAATAATAGTTGTGAGTTTATAATGGCATTTGCTGAAAATACGCCGAATAAATGGCGAGAATGGTTGTCAACTTTTCCTGTGTTGTTGCTGTTGCTTTTTGTGGTTGTTGCTGGCACCAGTGAGAATGTACACACCCAGCTGCTAAATACTGGTGAATTAATTTGGGACGAGTATTTTCTCCTGCGTGGCGATATGCCGCAACCAACCTGTAATCAAAATCCAGATATTGAAAAAGAACTCGGTCGTATAGAATTAGAGTTTGAGGCAGAAAATGATGGTCTCGGTTTATTTGATGATGAGGTGTTTGACCGGGATGCCACTCGAAAATCGATAGAGGGGGCCAGAGCGTTATGCGTAGAAAAACATCGCATCGCCCTCGACAACCAAACCCGTGTAACCACAGCGGTTAGAGTCTTTCGGGCAATAGAAACCAGTGTTGCGGGCACWGTGATGTTCTCTATTGAAACAAAACGTTTAACATTRTTGTTGATATTGYTTATCTGTGCCTTTACCGCAACAATAACTCGCCATCATATTGTGTTTAGGCCCGTCGAAACCGTATTGGATCACCGTGTCGCAAGTTTTGCTCAACTGTTTGGTAATGGGCTGTTAACGGTTTCCTCTTGGGTCTATAAAACCAGTGTCTTTGAATCAGGCACTATCATCAGTCATCCTGAAATTTATATACTGCTGATTGTTTGTTTTGCTGTGCTGACTTGTATTAATTTGTATCAACTGCTTTCAACGCCAACAGATATCAAGTCAGGCGGCAGCATTGGGCACGCATTGCTAACGGTGCCACTCTATATTTATTTGACCTTTTCGGCGGCAAATTATTTCATTTTCACAGAAGGCCATTTAGCAGGTGTTGCCATTTGGTTTAGTCAGGTTTTTGAGCAATCTGGTATATTTCTTAAAGTTGGAATGTTTATCTGGATAGGTATGCTGCTAAAACAGTCTAATCTCGGCAAGTTAGTGTTTGATGTGTTTAAACCCTGGCGCTTGTCTCCTGAGATCTTGGCATTTGTTGCCATCGTTGTGATGGCGGTGCCTACGGCCTATACCGGCGCATCGGGCATCATCATCATAGCTGTAGGGGTCATCGTTTATCAAGAATTGCGTCGGGTAGGAGCTAGAAGGCAGCTTGCATTAGCGGCAACCGCAATGAGTGGTAGTTCTGGTGTGGTGTTGCGCCCTTGTTTGTTAATCGTGTTGATAGCCGCATTGAATAAAGAGGTGGTTACTGACCAATTGTACGGGTGGGGCTCATGGATCTTCATGTTGTCCACATTGATCTTTTTTATATTTGCCTTTATCACCAGAAAAGAAGATTTAGACGTAAGGCCAGCAAAAGAAGCGGTTGGGCCTTATCTGGATGCGTTTAAACCGCTCATTCCTTATATACTTATTCTTATCGGAATCTGTGTTGCTTACGCGGTGATTTTGGATGCTTATCTCGATGAGTTCTCCGCACCGGTTATATTGCCGGTTATTATATTGGCGTTTTTGGCCTATGAGAAAAAATTCGGCAAACAAACGGAAGAAGACAAAGCCGATAGCAAGCCTTTGAGTTTTGTCGGTGCGGTTCGGGCCGCTACAACGGAGTCTACCGTGCATATTGGAGCCCTACTCTTTGTCATTGCATTGAGCTTTACCATTGGTGGTGTTATCGAGCGTTCAGGTTTCTTTGATATTTTACCCGAGACATTTGGCTCTGTTTGGCTAGCAGTAGGATTCCTATTAATGGTACTGGTTGGTATTGGAATGATAATGGATCCGTTTGGCGCTGTGTTGCTGGTTTCCGGAACCGTCGCCCAAGTAGCGTATAAGAATGGTATCAATCCTGTACATTTTTGGATGCTGACTCTGGTGGCCTTTGAGTTGGGTTATCTGACACCGCCCGTAGCACTAAACCACTTATTGACACGCCAGGTAGTTGGGGAGGAGGAAGCCGCGAAAGCCACCGCAGAAGCGGCTGGAGAGGTATTCTGGTATCGCCATGAGAAAATACTGTTGCCACTAGTGGTAATGGGAACTACGTTGTTGTTGGTGGCGTTCGTGCCACTTATTGTGGGTTATTCGTAAACTTTAACAATATCCATAGCGCCGCTGATTTCAGCGCCGGTGTGAATCTAAGGAAGTACCATGAGCTATAAGATTGCGGCATCGATAATTTTACTGCTAAGTTCAAACGTTAGTTTCGCCCAGGGCGTCGATGAAGGGGTGCAGATTTTTGGTTTAATTTTGTCTGTCCCCGCATTTGTGATTATGGGTTTTCTGTTTTTCTATGTGCGTAAGAGTGCAAAGAAAGCAGAATTTCACTTGGTTAAGATGGCGATAATTTGTTTTGTTGTGCTAATACCCGGCGGCATCAGTTTTCAAGCGAATTGGACCCCCTTTCCTAATTGGGCATCATTTGTCGAGGGTGATCCGTTGCGTCCTCTTATCACCGCATTCGTTTTATGTTTTCCGTTTCTCGGTCTCTATAGACTGCAATGGAAGAAGCGTGGTGGAAAAATTCAACCCGTTAGTGAGCAAACACCAGAGGAATAACCTACTTATTGTGACACGCTCTCAAAGCTGCGTGGGATAGTCAGGTCCATTTGTTTGCAATTGCATCGCCTCCAATCACGGAAGCGCCAAATTTAGTAGGGCTGGTCTAGTAAGGTATGCGTTGTTGGCTTGTCCCGGGTTCTACGCCAAGGAAGTCCAGTTCATTGGTGCTTATATCCATCGCAGGGGATAGGGCACTGGCGGTGAGAAGAGTGGCCATTGTGGCTGCCGCTCGAAGCCGTTGGCGGGTCTTTCTAACTCCTTTCGAGATCATTATATTACGCTCCATGTATTAGTTTGGCTGTGTCTTGTCTTTATTCTCAGTAACTTCTCTTTTACGGGGGGTTATTTCGCGGTGTCTCGTTGATGTTTGAATTCCTGGTATGCGTTTTCGGCTATTTCTATTCTCCACGTATCGAACGGGTACTTCTTAGCCTGGATTTTTAGCGTGCTGATGGCTCTTTGGTAGAAGGCATCTGCTTGCAGGTAGTCATCAAATTGTGCGTGAATGCTCGCTTGATTAAGCAGTATGTCGGCTTTTGTGCTGAGGTGACGCAGGTCGCCTTTCACTTGAGTAATGATTTTTAGTGCCAAATCAGCGTGCGCAATAGCGCCCTCTTTTTGGTTTACCCCGGCGAGAGCTGTTGCAACCTGGTTGGCAGAATTGGCGTGCTGCAGAATGGCCTGGTCTCGTTTGTTGTTGCTGGAATCTAGCGTTGCTTGTAATAGGGGCAAGGCTGCGGAATATCTGTGTTGAGATAGATAAAACTCCCCTAAGGCTTTGTTGGCATCCCGTAAAACAAGGTGTTTATTATAATAAGTGTTGTTGGCTGAGTTGAGTGCTTTTAGTAGGAGTTGTTCAGCTTTTGTAGGGTTGTTGTCTGCATTAGCCATTAAACCCAGCGCTAAGTATGCTTTTGAGGTGCGGTCGTCATGGGGGTGTTTTTTCTCAAACTCTGCGGTTGATTCAGTGAGTAGTGGTATTGCAGCGTTTGCTAAACCTCTAGAGTACTGAAATAGGCCATGATTTAGTGTGCTTTCGGTTGTAGCGCAACCCGATAGCATGACTGATAAAACTAAGATGCTTGCTGCCTT
>NVXL01000021.1 GCA_002746115.1 Alteromonadaceae bacterium | reverse complement strand
TTATATACTTTACTGGTGGTGATGCTCGTGGTCGAATTTTCGCTTTGATTGGCTTCCGAAATTTCACTTGTCGCGGCAGTGTGTTCCTGTATATCACCGCTGTATTGTTTATCCGTTTCTATGCTGTCTATAGCCTCGGCTACAGTTTCGTCTACGGCAGGGTCAGTTTTATCTTCTGTTTCTTCTGTTTGAACGTCGAGCCTTGTATCTGGCGTTACGTTTGCATCTACTGAGTCTTGGCTTAGGTGATGTTGGATATCATCTTCACTGAGTGCCCGGTGTTGGGCTGTGTCTGCAAGTGCATCTCGCTCAAGATCCGTAGTGGGGCTGTCGTCCTGCTGCGTTGTGGTCTCCGGCTCTGATAGTTGTTCGTCGATATCGGCAAAGGAATTAGATGAGTCTAATTCAGCTGCGTCGGTATTACTGACTTGTTCGGCGGCGCTTAGCTCTTCATGTACTTGTTGAATGTCGCTTTCGGGCTCGGATTTAATATTGGGTTCAGCGTCGGATTCAATAAATGTTACATCTAGGCTTATTTCAAGATCCTGCTTGCTTGTGTGGTCTGTGCTGGTGCTTGTCGATTCTGCTTCAACAGCTGGTTTAACATCTTCAGTGATTTTTGGGGGTGCTTTTGCGGTTTGAACTAATCGCAGGCCGAGCATATCAGCAATACCTTGATCGGTAGCGGAAATAGCTTCAGAGGTGCTGACTTGTGGTAAATCCTGTGCGTTGCTAATACTGATTCGCGTCTGTGGCGATTCACTTGCGGCATGGGCTTGATCGGGTATTCCAGAGTCAGAACCACTGAGGGCAGAAGCGATTTCTGAAATAGTGAAATTCTCCACTGCCTTGCCATTAACGGTTTTCAGTTTACTGTTCGGTGAGCGATAACCGACGCTGATTTTGTCGCCTTCTTGTAACTCTTCTGCAAGCTCGATACGTAAGTCGGGCCAGCCAATATTAGGTTTGACGAGATTGACGGTATTGATGGTGAGCCAGTGATTGTCGCTTTCCGCCCGAAAGTCGTTGATATTCGGCGGGCAAGCCATGTCGAGTTCGCCATCAAAGGTAATTTGTATATGGCGGCCAACGGCAAGATTTATAAAGGCTTTAGCTTGGTGTTTTTCGGTGTTACTGGACGCTTGTGCTTGATTAAGCGCCTCCGCGTCAAATTCAGCTTTAAGAAAGCTGAGCTCTTCTTTGAGCGGTTGGTTACTGAGTAACTGGGTATTGATGTTGAATGCGCCTACGGAGTCGGCGTGGGTGAGTGACCAAATAAACCACTGACTTGGATTGTAGCGTAAGCTTACAGCGACTTGACCCGGGCTAACCTTGTCTACCAAGATTGCAAGTGCTGACCAGGAGGAGCCTTCTTTTATGGGGGATAATAACTGGCTATCCAATATATTATAGCTTTGCCCGTTACTTTTGATCAGTAGATCTTCTTGAGCTGGGGGTAAGTCGGGGTCGAAGAGTTGATCAAATATAAAGTAAAAGCAATTCTCATCTAGCAGCGCGGCGACTAGGTTGGCTTCGTCGCCGTCGTCGTCATTTGTTTCTTGCAGCGGTGAGTCTTCTAAGGCGTCGGCTTTGTGCTCTTCGGCAGCTTGATTCAACATGTTTTTAGTGCTCTTTTTTTGCCGGGCTCGCTTACGTGGAGTCTCGTATCCGCGATATCGGTATGTCATTAGTTCTAATTACAATTCTATAGCTAGCGCGCTTATTACCGTGTTAGGTCGAGAATTGGGGGCTTATCTTTAGAAGCCTATTCGTAGCAATTTTTGTTTTTGGTTATAAAGGAAACAATTTTATTACTCTTTGTTCAGTATACAAAAGCTAGGCGCTCTAATTGAGCACCAAAGGTGAAAGTCGAGAACGGGTCAACACTATTTCTTTAGTGGGGAGCCCATTTTTGTCATTTCTGCATCAATCCAGGTTTTAGCGGTCTGGGTTAAGGTTTTGCTGGAGCTGCCTTCACAACTAATGGGAGGGCTGATTTTGACCGTAATAGTACCTGGGTATTTGAGAAAGCCCCTCGGCCAGCATTCACCGGCGTTGATGGCGACGGCTTGTATATTCACTCCGGCGCTCACTGCGATATCGGCGCCGCTGCGGGCATATGTACTGGATTCCCCAGAAGCTACTCGGGTGCCTTCAGGGAATATTATAATGTTTAAACCGTCGTTAAGACGTTCAGTACCCTGGAGTTTGACTTGTTTGAGTGCGGCTCGTGGGTTTGAGCGGTCAATTGCGATTGGCCTGATCGCGCTGATGCCCCAGCCAAAAAAGGGGATACGGAGCAACTCCTTTTTGAGTACGGTGGTGGCAGGCCAGTATAGGCCTTGTAAAAGAATGGTCTCCCAAGCACTTTGGTGTTTAGATAGCACCACCATGGGCGTGCTGGGGTCTAAGTATTCACGGCCGACCACTTGGTATTGGATGTTACAGACGATACGTAACCACGCGATGATAACCCGGGTCCAAGACGTAATGAACTTGTGTCGAGTCGTTTTTGGAAGTGCCCATATCAAAAGCGTCGAGGAGCCGTAAAGTATGGTTAAGGTGGCGTAACCGATAAAAAATATTAAGGATCTAATGACTAACACGAGGTCTCTTTTAGCAAAAAGTCAGCGAAGTCGCTGAGGTTATCAAATATGGCAAGGTTACGGTATTGTGTTTTCCCTGCGATGCGTTGGAGCGTGCGTTCACCTTTGCCGGTACGCACTAATATTGGGGTGCAGCCTTTTGTTATCGCGGCTTGTAAATCTTTCTCGGAGTCTCCGACAAAGGAACAGCCCTTAAGCGATATCTTGTGATCTCGTTCCATAGAATCAAGCATGCCTGTCTTAGGCTTACGACATTGGCAGGATTCGTCGGGATGATGAGAGCAGTAATACACTCCGCGAATACGACCGCCAGCAGTGGCGAGTAGGCGATGCATTTTCTGGTGCATCGCTTCAAGGTCTTGTTGTTGGAATAAACCTCTGCCGATTCCGGCTTGGTTACTTGCAACAAGAACGTGATACCCAGCCTGATTCAGACGGGCGATAGCCTCCAAGCTGCCCGGAATGGCCAGCCATTCGTCCGCGTTTTTGATGTAATCATCCGAGTCGTGGTTGATCACACCGTCGCGGTCGAGGACTAGCCATCGCTTCATTAAGCTTTTACCGCAAGGCAAGAGATGTCGGCGACTTCCAAAAACAAGGCTCTTAACTGGTTAAGCAGGGCAAGGCGATTGTTGCGAAGCGCTGGATCTTCCGCCATTACCATAACCTTATCAAAGAAGTTGTCGATGGTTTCTCGTAAGTCGGCTAATTGGCAAAGTGCTTGGGTGTATTCGCGCTGCGCCATCAGTGGTCCGACCTTTGCGGTAAATTGCTGAAGTTGCTGTGAGAGCGCTTGCTCCTGAGGCTCGGTCAGTAATTTTTCATTAACATCAAAGCCTGGTTTGCTCTCTTGCTTGGCCAAGATATTAGAGACGCGTTTGTTCGCCGCGGCCAGCGCTTGTGCTTCTGGCAGTTGGCTGAATGCCTGCACGGCATGGACGCGCTGATTAATATCGAGTGGGCAGGAGAGTTGCTTGGCATTTACGGCTTGGAATATCTCGGCCGCGATATTCTCTTCTTCATACCAAGCTTTAAAGCGATCTAGCATGTAGGAGAGTACGTCATCGCAAACACTATCGGCTTTTGGTAGGTCTTTGTAGGTCGATGCGGCTAGCTCGATTAACTCACGTAAATCTAAGTCGTATTGCTTTTCCACTAATATGCGCAAGGCGCCAAGCGATGCACGGCGTAGCCCGAAGGGATCTTTTGAGCCGGTGGGTTTTTGTCCTATGCCAAAAATACCGGTAATAGTATCGAGGCGGTCAGCAAGGGCGATGATGGCGCCGCTGTCACTGCTTGGGAGTTGATCACCCGAGAACTTAGGCAAGTATTGCTCTTTTATTGCAAGTGCAACGGCTTCTGTTTCGCCGTCGTTTAATGCGTAGTGGAAACCGGCGATGCCTTGCATATCGGAAAATTCATTGACCATAGCGCTGACTAAGTCGGACTTGCATAGCATCGCGGCACGTTCAACGCTACTCACGTCGGTATTTAATTTGCTGGCAATACCGCCAGCGAGTAACTTGATGCGTTCGGTTTTATCAAAAACACTGCCTAATTTAGCTTGGAATACAACGGTCTTAAGTTTCTCTCGGCGCGCTTCTAAGCTGGTACTTTTGTCTGTCTTAAAAAAGAATGCAGCGTCGGCCAAGCGAGGGCGAATAACACGTTCATTACCTTCGATGACTTGCTGTGGGTCTTTACTAATAATATTCGAGACGGTGATAAAACAAGGGAGAAGCTTGCCGTCACTGTCGACCACGTGAAAGTACTTTTGATGCTCTTTCATTGAGGAGATCAAAGCTTCCGTGGGGACGGACAAAAAATCTTCGTCAAATTTACCCGCGAGCGCGACTGGCCACTCTACCAAGGCGGTAACTTCTTCAAGCAGGCTTTGATCGATAACGGCTTGGCCGCCAAGTTTCTCGGCAGCTTGGGTGACTTGCTCTTTAATCGCGGCTTCTCGTGCTTCTCGACTGACCATAACATGGCCTTCGCTTTGTAGTAGCTCGGCATAGCTTTGTGCATTCGGAATAGTAATGTTCTGGTTGCTGTGGAATCGGTGACCACGGCTCAGGTTACCGGCCTTGATGCCAAAGACTTGCTCATCGATGATTTGGTCGTCCAGTAGCATAACGAGCCAGTGCACCGGGCGTACAAACTCGTCGCGTTTACTGCCCCAGCGCATGCGCTTTTTGATTGGCAGCTCCGCGAGTGAGGTGCGCACGATATCGCCTAATAATTCACGGCTAGCTTCGCCACCGGTACTGCGCTCGTGAAGGAGCTTGTCCTGTTTGCCGTCATTGGCGGTGTTCAACTGTTCTACGCTGATGCCATTTTTCTTTGCAAAAGCAATCGCGGCTTTGCCCGGTTGGCCGTCTTTATCAAAGGCGACTTTTGCGGGTGGCCCCCAGACTTTAAGTGACTCCGTCGGGGTGTAAGCATCTAAGCCTGCAATTTGTACGGCTAATCTACGTGGTGTCGCAAACGCGTCACAGCGGCTAAATTGCAGTTTGCGCTGTGCGAGGCCTTTTTTGATGCCGTCAGTAAAAGCCTTAGAGAGTGCTTTCAGAGAGGTGGGTGGCAGTTCTTCGGTGCCAATCTCGACTAAAAAGTGATGGGTATCCTGGCTCATGATTTTTCCTCCAGCGCTTTTGCTTTGGTGATAACTTCTTCTCTTAGAGCCGCAGGTGCGAGCGGGAAGCCGAGTCGTAAACGGGCATCAAAATAGCTTTGTGCAACCTTCCGTGACAAAGTCCGTACGCGCAAAATAAAGCGCTGGCGTTCAGTTACTGAGATGGCTTGACGGGCATCTAGTAGGTTAAAGGCGTGAGAGGCTTTCATGACCATTTCGTAAGCGGGTAAAGGCAAGCCTGCTTCGATCAGCTTATTGGCTTCACTTTCACAAGTATCAAAGGTGCTGAACAAAAAGTCGATATTGGCGTGGTTGAAATTGTAGTCGGACATTTCGACTTCGTTTTGATGGAATACATCGCCGTAAGTGACTGGCTTGCCTTGTGGGTCTATTGTCCAAACAAGGTCATAAATCGAGTTTTTGTTCTGTAAATACATGGCGATACGTTCAAGGCCGTAGGTAATCTCGCCTGTCACTGGGTAGCATTCGATCCCACCGATTTGCTGGAAGTAGGTAAACTGGGTCACCTCCATGCCGTTTAACCAAACCTCCCAACCAAGACCCCAAGCACCAAGGGTGGGGCTTTCCCAGTTATCTTCAACAAAGCGGATATCGTGCACTTCAGTATCAATACCTAAGTGCTTTAAAGAGCCGAGGTAGAGTTCTTGAATGTTATCCGGTGATGGCTTAAGTACTACCTGAAATTGATAATAATGTTGTAAGCGGTTGGGGTTTTCACCGTAGCGGCCATCAGTAGGGCGGCGGCAAGACTGTACATAGGCGCTGTTCCAAGTTTCTGGACCGATTGCGCGTAGGAATGTTGCTGGGTGGAAGGTGCCAGCACCAACCTCCATATCCAAGGGCTGCAAAATGACGCAACCTTGGTCGGCCCAGTATTGTTGCAGGGCAAGGATTAAACCCTGAAAGGTTGAAGCATCTGGATTAGCCACAGTATCTATACTCATTATCAAATTTGAGAAAATTAAGGGATTATACCAAAGGTCGGGGCATAGGTTATATCGCGACTGCGGCTTATCTCCGAGGTTTTTAACGCTTATCGCCTTGAAAGTCCCCGTTGGGGGCATAAAAGGTTTAGATTTGTGATCTTATTTGGCAGAATTGCCGCGACTAGCCCATAGTGTGATCCGTCGGTTAAACCATACCGTTAAACAACGGCACCAACAACGAGCACTAAATCAACCAACCCAAGGCCCATTTGACGCATGTCTAAAAATGAGAAATCTGCTCCGACAAAAGACGGTGCTGTTAAAAATAGTACTGTTAAAGATAGCGCGGCTAAAAAAAGTGCAGGTAAAACCGGTTTAGGCTGGCAAGGGCGTATCATTCTGAGTTTTATTCACTTGGTAGGCTTGCTCCCCTTAACTTGGGCGCGTGCTGCTGGCAGCGGTATTGGGCGTTTGGTCTGGTGGTCGAATAGTCGCGGGCCCAAAGTCACGATGGCTAATTTACGTATTTGTTACCCCGATTTGAGTGAGCCTGAAATTATCGCGCTGGCGAAACAAAGCCTGAAAGAGACGGGCAAGCTAGCCACTGAAATCTGCATTTTGCACAATCGGCCTTTCCCTTGGTTACAGGAACGGATTCTAAAGGTGCATGGTGAGACGATGTTTCGGGAGAAAATAGCGCGAGGCAAGGGCGTTATTTTACTAGCTCCCCATCTTGGTAACTGGGAGGTTCTCAGCCAATGTTTACCCACATATGCGCCACTCACGGCCTTGTATCAGCCGCCCAAACAAGCTTACCTTGAATCCCTTGTTAAGTCCTCGCGTGAAAAAACGGGCGCGACTTTGGTGCCGACGAATCGTCGTGGTTTGAGCCAATTGTTGGCCTCACTTCGTAAAGGTGGCATTACCGCCGTATTGCCGGATCAAATCCCTGCTGACGGCTCTGGTGAGTTTGCCCCGTTCTTTGGGGAGTCTGCTTATACTATGACGCTGGTACATGGCTTTGTTCGGCGAGTGCAGTGCCCGCTGGTCACGGCTTTTGCAAAGCGTGTTCCTGGTGGCTATGAGGTTTATTTTCTGGAGCCGCCAGAGGCAATTTACAGCGAAGATGTGCTCACTAGTGTCACCGCTCTCAACAAGGCTGTTGAAGAATGCATTGCTCATTGCCCCGAGCAGTATCAATGGGAATACAAGCGGTTTAAAAATGACGAAAACGGTAAGCAAAAGCACTATTGGTTTTAATTCATAGCGGTTTAAACTTAGAGTGGTTTTAGTTTATGGTCGCTTTAACTATTACTCAGTTCCCCGCTCGGGTCTTTTTGTTTTAATCAGCCTATTCAAATAAATATGCAATCCGTCACTTTGACGGCGTGCATATTTCAATCTTATTTCTCTCTTTTTTCATACATATTATTTGCGATTTTCGTTCGCATTTAATTCATGTTTTCCTCACATTTCTTGCGAATTATTTGCGCTTTTAGACGCTAGTATGTTGACTCAGATTTGTCCTGGGGCGCTTTAAGCCCCTAAATTTAGGAGTTAGTGTATGAACGTTTTATCTCATCAGAAAGGATTCAGTCTTATTGAAATTATGGTAGTGCTGGTTATTATGGGGCTGCTTGCAGGCATCGTTGCGCCAAATGTTATGGGTGCATTAGTAAAAAGTAAAGGCAGTAAAGTGGTGTCCGACATTAAAAATCTTGAGACCGCACTGAAGATGTATAAGCTAGATAACTATACCTACCCCCGTACAGAGCAAGGCTTGCTGGCATTGGTTGAGAAAACGGATATTGATCCACAGCCGAAACATTGGCGAGGTGACGGATATGTGCCAAAGCTGCCGCAGGACCCTTGGGATAATGAATACTTATATCTAAGCCCCGGGGATGATGGGCAGCCTTATGAGATTTATACCCTCGGAGCTGATGGTATCCGAGGGGGGGAAGATGAAGATGCGGATCTTAGTAGCTTGCAGTGAGCCGATTTAATCCATAAAATTATTTTCAGGTAAGCCTGAGGTAAACATCGTATCGCCAGCGTCGATTGTTTTAATATTCTTAATCACTCGGCGCTTAATTGTACTGCATAGGCGGATAGTCAGATATGAGCATAAAAAACACGGTGGTAATAGCACTAATAGTTGGGCGAGAGCGGTATACCGGCTGGTTTCAATTACCGCGAGTGCGGGGAACATAATGGCAAAGATTATTGCCAGAATAAACCAGTGAGGATTATGGCCTATATCGGAACGGATGGTTGAAAGTGTTTTGAAATTCAAACCGAATATAATCAAACTCTCGCAAAATATAAATAAGGCGAACCAAATCGCGCCCTCAAGTCCCATAAAAAAATAAGCTGTGAGGCCATAAAGTAAATTAAGTGCGGCAAATTTATTCATAAGTATTGTTTTTTAGGTCTAGTTATTTAAAATTTTAATATTAATTCTTAATGGGGGCGATTAACGTTTCGCCCAATATTTAATCAATATCATAGGGAATTTTTGCTATCTGCGCAATAGGGGAGGGATGATTTTAACGCCACCCCAAAGAGGGATATTTTTATGCTGAAGTTAATCGTTTAAGCTTCTGACATTAATGTATCTATAGGCTATCTTAGTTGGTACATTCGCAATGTTTTAGGAGATGTTTGGTGGCTAGGGGTGATTTATCCGCGCTTGTATGCAAATTCGTGTTGAAAAGTTATAAAAAAATGGTTTCAATAGCGAATATGTTACTCTGCAGTGAGGCTGCGCAAGGTTTAAATCGATCAAGTCGACTTTTCGCGGACGATTTGATGTATTTATCTACAAGTGAGCGGCAAGTAATTAGGTGCTGTGACCAACTGAGTCGCAGTTGTAAATGTTAAGTTGTGCGGATTGATAATAAGAGTTCGGTAATATTGTATGAAAAAGATACATCCATACCACCACATGAGACCTCGACGTATTGATATTCTTCCTCGGGATGATTTGTCATATACCGTTAGTCGTTATGACGAGGATGACGATGTTCGCTTTGGTTTTGGTACTTGCGGCAAGGTTGAGCGTCAGCATATTGATATTGTAGAGGCAGAGCTTGCCTGGCTTGGTGTTGTGTTCCACATTGTGGTCACCAGCGAGTCCGATAGTTTAGCTATGACGCAAATCACTATGGCTAAAAATGATTTGGCCGCAGTTAAGGATATCTGTAAGCATCTGATTATCAAGCACTTGAAAGAGCGTCCGAATAAGTTGCGTTCAGTTCTAGAGGGGGTGCACGAGGGCAGTCGTGAGCAAGGTTATTTAGAAATTATCGAAAACGCACTCGGTAGCATTGACCCCACGCTTAATTTACAGAAAGAAAGGTTTAACTAGACAGTTATCAGATCTTTGGGTCTTTTGTAGGGAATTTTTGCAGCTTGCGCTGGAGCGTCCGCCGGTGCATATTCAGCTCCCGTGCGGTGGCGGATACGTTGCCGTCGTTCTCATTAAGGACGCGTTGTATATGTTCCCATTCTAAGCGCTTTGTCGACATAACCTTCGCGCTAAACTCCTCTTCAGTATTTACGCCCTCCAGCTCTGTTTGTTCCAACGCGTTAAGAATGTCTTTAATGGTTGCCGGTTTAGGCAGGTAATTGTTTGCTCCCCGTTTCACGGCTTCGACGGCTGTGGCAATACTGGCGTAACCGGTGAGCACCAATATTTTCATCTCAGCATTGTGATCGCGAAGTATTGGGATTAGTGACATTGTGGTTTCTTTGGCGAGTTTTAAATCGAGCAAGGCGAGGTCAAATTGCTTGGTGGCGATAATCGCTTTTGCCTCATCCAGAGTACTTACCCAAGAAACATCGTAACCTCTGCGGCTAAGCGCTTTGCTTGTGACGCTGCCGAGGGTACTATCATCCTCGACAATTAAAAAATTGGTCGCGGTATTGTCAGTCTTGTCTGTGCTGTCCATACTGCCTTCGCTCATGAGCTTTGTCCGTCCTGTGTGAGAGGCAGTGTTATCTCTGTCAGTGTGCCGCCTGTTGCGTTAACTCGCATTGAAATTTTGCCGCCAAATTGCTCTACTGTTGAGTGCGAGAGGTAAACGCCAAGCCCCCAGCCTTCGGGCTTTGACGAAATAAAGGGCGTGCCTAAGTTTGCACGTACTTCCTCGCTTACCCCCGGTCCGTCATCGAGTATGGCGATATTTAAACAGCTTGCAGATTCCTCACTCGCTTTTGCACTTATGTTAACGGTACTCGCGGCAGAATCTAAAGCATTTTCAATTAAGTTAATCATCGCCATATCTAATAGCTGATTCTTGAGGATAGAGGCATCTTGTACTGCAGGGTCACAATTAAATATAACGTCTTTATCTGGGTGAGAAAGCTGCACGTGCTCATTGAGCTCATTGAACAATATACCGATTTTTAGTGCGACTAAATCGGGCGATTTTACCGATTTTGCAGAGCGGACGATATTGGCGAGGTGTTTTTTGCATATTTGTATTTGTTGATTAGCAATGTAAATAGACTCAGGGTCGAGTTCACCATCGTTTTCGGCTTGCTCCATCAGTATGGCCATGGTAGATAGTGGTGTGCCTAAGGCGTGTGCGGTACTTGTGGTAATCGTAGCTACCGCGACCATTTGCTCGTCTTTGAGAATTTTCTCTCTGGCGCTACGTAGTTGGGCATCGCTTGCGCGCACACTGTCGGTGGCATAGGTAATAAAAACAAACAGGGCAATGGCGCTGATAATAAAGTTAATCCACATACCGTAAATGTGTAAATTAAATGACGACTGCGCGGCGGTATGGTGGGCGTGTGCGTTCTCGTCGCCACCAAAAAACCACAAGGCGTAAACGGCCATTGACAGTGCCACGATAGGAATACTAAACCATTTACGTATTAACGCTGCACCTAGCGCGATTGGGATAAGCAGGGAGGAGGTAAAGGGGTTGGAACCGCCGCCGCTGGATTTAATTAATAGGTAAATAAATAAAACATCGATAACGAGTAAGGTAAAAATCTCTTGCTCAGAAATTGGAAAGGTACTGCGTAAGCGAGCAAGCCATAAGCCGAGCACAATGTAGGCAAGGACGATGTAGGTGCTGAGCTGTTGGTAAGGTAGGTCTATCTTGAAGTAGCGATGAGCGATAAAGAGAATGACCGCAGCCGTTGATATTAATATAAATTTAAGGATTAAGAGCTTAACGAGTAGAGGAGGGTTGGGTTTAATAAAATTGCTCACTAAACAATCCTTAATTGAAAGGTTGCGGGGTTAAATGTTTTTGGTTATGTTTTTTGATTAAGTGCTTTGGGTTAAATACTTTTGCTTGATTGCAGTGGTGCTTACCGCGGTTAGATTGCTGCGCTGATTGTAGCCGTTTTAGCTAGAGCCTTGCTCGCAAGCCCTTGTTGCGATGGCAAAGCCCGTATTTTGATGTTAAGAGTTAATGTGACGAATTAAGCTCATTATCAATCGCGTCGGCAACACGAAGGGCATTGGCGGCGATGGTTAGGCTTGGGTTTGAGCAGCCGCTAGAGGGCATAAATGAGCCATCGACCACGTAGAGATTATTTAGGTCGTGGGCTTTGCAGTTTTTATCTAATACGCTGGTTTTAGGGTCATCACCGGCTTTGCAGGTGCCGCAGGGGTGGCCATAGTTGAGCGATACGCCTGGGCTCATAGAGATGGAGCGCAACGATTTTAATCGCTTTCGTACGAGCTTACGCATACTGACGACGCGCTCTTTGAGCTCTTTGCGTACGTGGTACTCAAAGCGCATGCCGGAGGGTTTATCGTCGTCTATGACGACACAATTATCCTCATAAGGGTAGTCTTCAACGATGGTGGTGAAAACGCTGGCTTCGCCGTAAATTTTGGAGGCAATATAGGCAGGGATACGGATCAGCTGACGCAGCGGTGTGAGCTTTCGTAAGGGGCTATGATCGAATAACTGCCCGATCGCAAAGCGCACAATCCCGTAACCTGCGGATAAGCCCGTTGACTGTAGTTCTCCCAATCGCATGCCGTCAACACGGTGAAAATCTCGCACGGCGATGGTTTTGTTGGGACCCGCTTTGGAGAATTTTCCGTTTGGCCAGAACGCGATAAAATTACCCGCGTGAAACATTAGGTTTTTACCGACGAGCCCTGAACTGTTGGCGAGCCCTTGTGGCCAGTGACTGTTTTTTGAGCGCAGTAATAGTATTGGGCTGAAAAAGGAGCCTGCCGAGAGCGTCACAATGGTCGCGCTGAGCTTGGCTTCTTGCGCTTCGCGCTTAACAAGGATGTGATTGACACGCTTGCTATCGGCATCGAGTGACAGTACTTCGGTATTATCTAAGACAAATAAGTTACCGCTATCGAGCCCTTGTGCAATGGCGCTGTTAAAAGCGTCGCGCTTACAGTTGGTGACGCAGATATTTCCGCCGCATTCACCACAATCAGGTTTTGAATAGCGAATACCGACGTGCAGGCGATAAGGGTGTAAGCCCGCTTGCTGAAAGGCTTGAAAGAAGTGACGATCACGCTCACACATGGCGGGTGGTGGGTCGAGGTCGGCATCTAGGGAGTGGTCGAGGGGGTCGTTGGTGCCACGAACACTGAACATCTTCTCCGCTTTCTCATAGTAAGGGATTAAGTCACTATAGCTAAATGGCCAGTGCATTTTTTGACCGCTCGGGCTGATTTGGTCTTCCAAGTCAGCCGAGCGCAGGCGCTGTAATGCGCTGGCGTAAAGCAAGGTGGAGCCGCCTAAACCACAGCCGAGCGGTGGCCAAATATCAATGGACTTATTGTCGATTTTGGCGTGTAATTTGGTCGGCCATATCGCGCTGTCTAGGCGACTTTGAGGGTTAGGGTCTTCGACTTCTATGCCTTGTGCGCGGGTATTAGAAAAATCCCCACGACCTTTTTCGACGAGTAGGACTTTTCGACCTTTACACGCTAAAGCGCCAGCGGCGCATGCGCCCCCCATACCACTGCCGATGATAATCACATCCCATTGTTGCTCGCTCGCTTGCGATAAGTTAACGGCTTGGCTCGCTTCAACGTGTCGAATCATAAATCTTAACCTGTGATGATCTTAAGGGCGTTAGTGTGTCGGGACTTTGTTTGGAGGTACGTTGCTTGTAGGTACTTTGTTTGCTGATAAATAATCTAGCATCGGTAAAAACATATCACTTATACGTGTGGCACCGGTGGATGAGACATGATTGTTATCGTAATAAGCGGGCATATCGTCAAGCATGAGTGAGCACTGTGATTGCGAGCAGAAATACTGATGCGTATATAAAGGTTCCAGTAATCGCTGGTCTTCAAGTGTATTAAATGCTTGGCGCATTGTTTGCTGGCGCGCATTAATTGACGCGTAATCTTGGGTGGAAAACTGTTCGAGGTTCTCGGTAAACCCTTCACCTTCACGTATTAATGCAAGCGCGAGTTTACGGGCTTTGTAAAATTCAAACTCCGGTGGTTGTTCGATGGCGAAGACTTTGAAATTATCTTCTTTAAGCTGTTTTACGGTTGCGCTAAACATGTCGATAAAGAACTCACCCTGATTATTTATTTCTGTCTCGGGAGCGCTGTGGCGCCAGATGCGGATTTGGTTGTGTGCATCGACGCCAACGCCGCCACCGTTCATATAATAGGACCAGCGCCCGACTAAAGCGACAGCGTTAATACGGTGCTTGTCGCGCTGTAGTAAATCGGCGATGGCTTGGTTGCGTACGGGGCAGCGATCATCAATCACTTTGGATGAAGTGTTTTCGTCTTTGGCGATATCAAAAACCGGTGGGCAGCCACCGGTCCACACAATGAGTGTATTCGTACTGACATTCCTAGCTGGATCGTGCAGTTGATTGTTGAATTTTTCAAGGGCGTATGCGTAGCCACGTTTGTAGGCTCCGCCGTGGGAGTCGCCCCAAATAAGCGTGTAATTTTCACCGTCAAAGAAGTTGCCGCCATTAAGTGGCTGTTGGCCTAATGAACAAAATGCAACGTCGGGAAATATCGTGTTGTCTTCTTCTTTGCAATAGGTAAAGTCACCAAACAGGTCGCCCGAGGCGTGTGCAAACGCGGCCGTTTTACCTTCTAAGCGCTGCGGTATACCATCGGATTTGTAAATGTAATAACCACCAGCCATAAACACGAGGGACAGCACCGCTGTTGATGCAAAGATCACACTATGACGATCGGTATATTTGATCTTGCCTAGACGAAATGGCGTCTCAACAAAGCGCCAAGACAATACTGACAAGATAAAAGTCGCCGCTGCCATTATCCATATGTCGCTGGCCTCAGCTTCGTTTGGCAAAATGTAGGTATATAAAACGTATATCGGCCAATGCCAAAGATAAAGCGAGTAAGAGATGTTACCGATAAATACCGGTACCTTGGTCGCTAATAGCTGGTGAACCCAGCCTTGTGAATGCGTCCCAGAATAAATGATTAACACCGTGCCAAAGCAGGGCGCTAAAGCGTTGATGCCTGGGAAGCTAGTGCTTGCGTCGTATAAAAAATTAGGCACGAGTATCAATAAGATGCCTGCTGCGGCAGTGATATTATTCAATAGCTGATTGCGCAGCGGCGGCACGAAATTAATCGCTAATAAGGTGCCGAAGAACATCTCCCATGCGCGGAAAGGGTAGAGGTAAAAAACGGCACTTGCGTCTTTCTCGATATAAAGTGCGGCGGCACCAAAAGAGACCAGAGTTAAAACCCCAAACAAGGCAAACAGGTTTCGAGGGCTGAAGCGAGAAAAAATCCAAGCAACCAAGGGGAAGACCATATAAAACTGCTCTTCTACCGATAAGGACCAAGTGTGTAACAGGGGCTTCAGGTGGGATGCCGAGTCAAAATATCCGGCTTTTAGATAAAACAAAATATTTGAAATATACACCGTCGAAGCGAATAAGCTTTGGCCAAACTTTTTAAAATCCTGGGGTAGCATCAGCATATAAGCCAGCAAAAATGTGCTGACCATGACGACTAAATATACCGGGAAGAGGCGACGGATACGGCGAAAATAAAAGGTGCTGAAGTCAAAGCGCCCTTTTTGCAGTTGCGAGAATATGATCGAGCCAATCAGATAGCCAGACAAGACAAAGAAAACATCAACGCCGATAAAACCGCCGCTAAAGCTACCAAGGCCATAATGAAACATGATAACGATAATTACAGCGATGGCTCTTAGGCCATCAATATCAGCTCGATAATTCACTTCAGTTACCTAGGGTGGGGGCGGAATAGCAGGCATTATACGTAATCTTGATGAATGCCTGCGTAGTTTTGATTTATAACTGTGTTGTTTGAGCTACTTACTTTTGAACTACTTAAACATGTGACTTAGCATGTCACGAATCAACCTTTTGGGGTCGGGGTTAGGCTTGCGCTCAACCCAGCTTCGTAAGGCGCAAAACGCACAGCCGCTTAAGCGCAAAAGTGTTGCTGTTAAAAAGTAGAGTGTGCCATGGTTTTTCTTAAAGTAGTGGCGACGTGAATCTAACCAATAACCGGGCATGCGATCCCACTGTTTCATCCCCGTAGATGCTGAGCCGACATGGGCGACTTTGCTTTCCAAAATGTAACGCGTTGGCCAGCCGCTGCGTGCGGAGCGTAGGCTTAAGTCGGTCTCTTCAAAATAGAGGAAGAAGGTCTCATCAAATACGCCGATGTCTTCTAGCGTTTTAATGCGCATCAACATACTGGCGCCCGCTAACCAATCAACATCGCAGCTGGTTTCAGGGATGCCGAGGGGAATTTTGTACTTATCGAGTAACTTGCTAACCGGACCAAAACGCATGGCGCCTTCGAACTCGCCAAGAATACTTGGAAAGCGAAACGCTGTACTGTGAGGTGTACCATCGGTGCCGTAAATATAACTGCCCGCAAAACCGTATTTTGGGTTGTCGTCGAGGAACTCGACTAACAGGCGGATAGCGTCTTTGTCAGGGAAGGCGTCGGAGTTGAGAATGTACACGTACTCAAGGTCTTTATATTGCTCGCGTGCGTATTTAATCGCAAAGTTATTACCTGCGCCAAAGCCACCATTGCGACCGGATTGAAATACTTCTACGTGGTCCCATAAGGGCGCGTTTTCCTGTTGTTTCTCAGAGGTTGCGGTCTTTATTTTTTCATCACTACCGTCTTGTGAATCGTTGTCGACAACGATGACAGTCCAAGGAGACTGCATATCCGCTAGGGCATCGAGGGTGGACTGAATGGCCTTAAGCGTGAGCTCTGGGGTACGGTAATTTAAAATTGAAACAGCGAGTTTCACAGCAATCTCCAATAAAATTTGCTCAATAATTTAGTTTCTGTCGGTGCGAATCCACTTGGTTTGCTTACGCACGATGTAGCCAATGTAAATGGCAATCTTAGAAACCATGTAAACCGGGATGTGCAGCAGTTGCTTAAGCGTCAGAATATGTGTGCCGTGGCGTAACCAAACCAGAGTAATAACAATGCCTAACAAAGCTAAATAACCACCGGCGATACTGGCGTAATGCCAAAGCGAGAACACGAGACCTAAAGCTATTGTGCCTGCGAATACGGCGCCAATGATCATGACAAGTAGCGATAGTGGCGGAATAAATAAATCTAGCGCCATGCCTAGAGCGCTTAAACTTGGGCCTTTTACCGTGCGTTTTAGCAGGCGCGGTATAAAGCTTTTTAGTGTACTTAAATGACCATGCTCCCAGCGCTCACGTTGGGTGCGCTCGGCCTCTTCGCTCTGAGGGAAGTAACTATAAACTAAGGCATCTGGGCAGTATTTTGCGCCGAGGCCTTGCTCGGCTAACTCGACGCCTAGACGCATATCTTCCACAATGTCGCCAGTGGCTAAGTGGGCATCCGCAATCGCCTGCCAAGGAAAGGCCATACCGGTACCGGTTAAGGGCACTGGCATGTGCATACGGGAAGCGCCCTGCAAGCGGACTTGGTTTTTAACCATAAACGCAAACTCAGATACCTTCACCGCGATGCGATCAACATCACCACTTTTCATTAAATAGCAGGCTTGTGCGGGGTGACCTGTGTCTTGTACTTGCTGTTTTAGATGCGCTAGAGCATCAGGGGCGAGCAGGCAATCAGCGTCGATGATGATGACAATATCGGGCTGCTTATCTTGTGTTTTAAGATGTTGCATGCCGTGTTCTAAGGCATAGCCTTTGCCGCGCTCAATGTCGTTGCTGCGTTCCAGTGCGGTATGGCCGTGTTCGCGTACGATGCTTGCGGTACTATCGGTGCAATTATCGGCGACGACAAATACTTGATCCTGAGGGCTCATCTGTTCGCTTAGCGCACGCAAAGTGTCTGCAATTACCAGCTCTTCATTATGAGCGGGTACGATATAGGCCGTTGTCAGTGAGTCGGCACTGTTTGATGTGGAAATGTTTGGTGTGGCTTTGCTTTTGGACGGCAGCAAGCCAAGTAAGCATTCAAGTGCGAACATATACACCGGGATGCCCAGTAGGGCTAAGAGCAGCATCAGTAGCGCATCAAACATAGAAACCTCGGTTAAGTAATTGGCTAGGGAGTAGAAGCTAGCTAGCTTTGTTTGGCGAAGCCTTGTGGGCTTTGCATAACTTTTTGATGTCCCTTTCGGATCAGCTGGCGCGCATTAAATAGCACTAGCGCAATGCCTGACAACTCCAAAATCCAATTCATTTTTACTCCCATCAGATCGGTACGTATAAGTTGATCCATATGGTGAAATGAGGAGGCGCGAATTAATACAAATACGCTCAAGCAACAGATGCCAACAATAGCCAGCGCATGTGCGCGTAAAACACGAGCGTAATAATAAATCATTGCCATCATGCAAATGCAGCCCGTGCTTAACATCAGGTAAATAAACAGCTTTTGAAAGGTGTGGCGCTGCCCGTGCCAGCCCTGCTTTACCGACATATAACGGCCTATGTCGGTAAACAGTGTTTGCAGGTCGAGTTGCTTATTAAAACCGAGCAATACCATCAACCAAGCGCAGCCTAGCCAGAAGTACTTTTGCCTTAAGTGCTCTAGCTCAAACATCTGCCGGCTGTATTTCACTACCTTAAAGCTATAGAAGCTGCAAAGAAAGTAGGCGATGACGGTCAGCCAGCCCATAAACGTGGGATCGCCGATTCCTGGTGTCCAGCTAATACCGTCTATCAAGTTCTTAACCTTCCAAGAACAAGCGCGTCGGTTCGCGCACGCCTTTGTCAATGATCGTTTCACGATCGGTACAAGGTTGCCAATTTAGATCTTGTTGCGCACGCGTGGTATCAAAACTCGCGTGTTGTTCACGACAGCGCCAATCGCGAACAGAAGGGCGACGATGACGGTCTGGGTGGCGAGCGATGATTTTTATCAGCCACTTCAGCATATCGCCTCGATAATGGCTGGCAGCGGTTGATGTATGAGCAACGATTTTACTGCCTAATACTTGCTCGACTTCTTGCACGTAATCCCGCGCGCTAATGCACGAAGGCGAGGAGAGATTATACGTCTTGCCTTCAATGTCGGGGGTATCAATTACGCTGATTAAGGCGGTCACAACGTCATCGACTAATACGACAGGGATTAAGTTTTTACCGTCGCCCCAATAAGCGCAGCGGCCAAGGCCAAACCAGTTGGCAACACCAACGTGGTTCACGGGGCCGCCCGCGCCAAGCACGATGGCAGGGCGTACGATAACGAGTGGAAATTGCTCTTCTTTATGTAAGGCGTTTAATTTACTTTCCGTAATGGCTTTACTGTGAGCATAGTTATTACGACGTTCAATCGGGCTATCGACGCCGTCGATTTCTTTAATGGCGTGTGCCTCAGATAGTTTGAGCGAGTCGATTGTACCGGTGTAGATAAAGCGTTTGATGTTACGCGCTTGGCATTGTTTGGCAAATACCATGGTCGGATCTGAGTCGCCTTTGAGGTAAGCATCAAGGCTGTTGCCGTGTGATACGGCGAGGTGGAATACCACGTCTATGCCTTCAAGCGCTTTCTCAATGACGCTCTCTGTGCGGTAGTCGCCAACCATCACTTCGCAGTTCTCGCCTAATTTAACGCCCACCAAAGATGATGCGTTACGTACCAGTGCGCGCACGCTATGYTTGCTATCTTGCAAGGCAATGAGCAGACGCTTACCGATAAACCCAGAGGCGCCAACRATCAGAACTTTRGCGTCGATGGTAGGTTCYTTTACTGTTGTCGGAATAGTGGGTAAATCTTCTGCTGCGACGGCTTCTAATTCTGGCATTTGTGCTTGAATTGCTTCAGCGGTTTTAGCGACCTCGATAGCGTATTCAATGCTTGATTCACGACGATCAGCTCGGTTTAGRATTTGYTKATAACAGTTGGCAATRCCGTTGAGCATACTGGTTTCGTAGGGGTTACCGGTGGCGGACTTGCTAAGCTTTGATGCGGCATAGCTATAGTAAGTCGCAGCGGCTTGTTTAGCTCGGCTTAGACCTGCGCGTAAATTGACATGCAAGCGTTCCATATCGTATGCGCGACCCGTCGGTTGATCGGTATAAAATACGTCGTTTTCCATATCCGCACGAGCAACGCCAAACATGCCCTCTACTTCAATGAAGTGCTGCTCGTAACCTTGGTCAAAAGCGGTATCAATTTGAATCGCGGTATTACCGGCTACAGCCGTAATGTTCCAACGACGATAAAACACAGAGCCCGAGGGCAACACTTTAGGTAAGCGTGCCGCGACGGATTGTATTTCAACCTTGTTGACGACTGCGAGCAGCTCAGACAAAGAGTGCGAGCCGGTTTCAAATAAGATATTACCGGGCTCTCGCAGCATCCATAAATTCCACGGGCCGAAATTCATTTGCGCGAGGCCTTTTTTCCACACAACGCGTACGGATTTTATCGGGCCAAGCTCACCGCTTTCGATGACTTCTTTTAGCTGGTTAAAGGGGCGTGAAAATACAAAGTTATGATTGATCGCAATCGATACGCCTTTGCTTTTGGCAAGCTCGGCTAGGGCTTCGGCTTGTTTTGAGTCGACGGTAACGGGCTTTTCGATGATGGCGTGACAGCCCGCTTCGATAATCATTTTAGCCAGCGGAAAGTGACTGTCCGGCTGAGTAAGTACATGCACAACGTCGAGGTTGGCTTGTTCGAGCATTAGTTTAAGGTCGGTATAAACGAGAATGCTTTCCGAGTCAGCGGCCAATTTCTTAGCGGCAGGCTCATTCATGTCGCAAATAGCGACTAGCTCGACGTTGCTTTGTTTGGCGATGGCGTCCACATGGTATTCGGAGATAAAGCCTGCGCCTAAAATACCAGCTCTTAGGATTGAATTTGTCATAGCAAAGTGTCTACTCGGGTCGTTTAATGATTGCAATACTTAGTTTAACGGGCTAGCTGTTAATGTTTATAGCCGGTTATTTATATTCGATAAGCTGGTGCTTGCGAGACAATAAATGGTTTTTCCAATATTGGATCACTCCAAGGAATTCCGCAATTTTGCCGGTAAAAATAAGCACGCTATAAGTCGCGGCAATTTTGAATGAGTCGCCGTCGCCTAGTCGTCGTCGTGTCGATCGGATGATGGAAAAGGCATATAGGGCTAAAATAAAAACGGATAACCAGGGCTGAATTACGAGGCCAGCTAAAAAGGCTATTGGCACGCAGCCGCCCCATGCCGTAACGCTAATGAGTTCTCTGCGAAAATATTTCTCAGGGCCATTGCCGTGAATACGGTTGATATTGGCATAGCCATGGCCTGCACGTTTAGCGCGGCGGTACCATTGTGAGAGATGCATAATATTGGCATCGTGGTAACTCATGGTGGCGTCGATACGGTAAGTCTTATAGCCCGCGCGACGTGCGCGTAGGCAAAAATCGTCATCTTCAGCGGCGATGATCTGCTCGGAAAACCCCTCAATGGCTTCAACGGCTGCGACTTTGACGCACATATCGCCAAGTACGGCTAAGCGCTCGCCAATTGGCGTATCCCATTCAATATCAATTAAGGTATTAAAGGTAGAGGCTTCGGGGAATTTTTCAACGCGTCGGCCACTCACAATACCAATATCATGGTGAGTCGCTAGCGTGTCGAGAGCCGCTTCAATCCAGCCGGGTTGAACCTCACAATCACCATCCATAAACTGCACATAGGCAAGCCCCGGTGTCTTGGCGATAAGAGCGTCAAAACCGGCGTTGCGTGCACGAGCCGCAGTAAAGGGGATGCTTAGATCAAGCTCTACTACCGCCATATCGAGCGATGTGGCAAAGGCAACACTGTCATCGGTTGAGCCAGAATCAACATAGACAACTGGGGAGTCTGGGCATAAAGTTTGGATTGCCCGCAAGCCGGCTTTGAGTCGATCACCCTCGTTGCGTCCAATAACAACAAAGCCAAGGTCGCTGGCATTCGCAGTTTGCTTATCCATAAATTTCATTTACCGAATTAGGTTTGTGGAGCGTTTAAACGAGGCTCTTTATGAGGAGCGACACAATAGGGGTAAAGGCCATTAAAGTCATAGAAAAGCATAGCGACTTTTTGAGCGCGCGCGACAAATACTGGGGATTTACCCTAACGAATAACCGTGCACGAAGCTTAAAAGCTGGGTTTGATTGCTCGCACATTTGAAAGCCCGAGATGTTCGCTTTCGTGACTGTCGAAATGTTTAACAAAATAATCAATAAATACCGATATTTTGCGCGCTAATTGATGGCGGCTGCAGTATACACCATAGACTTGAAGCGGCTCTAGGGGGGTATCCGCCATAATTTGCGACAACTCGCCGTTGTTTAGCTCTCGCTGGCATTGAACTTTGGTTACCATCGCGATTCCGTGGCTATTTTTTGCCATTTCCAGCACCATGGTGGCACTGTTGGTGGAGACTTTGGATTTAAAACTGACGAGCTCTTTTGTCTTGCCAAGGCCAAGCGGCCAGATAGGCAGCGATTTATGTTGCCCGAGTAAAATACCTTGATGCTTTGACAGGGAAGTGGGTGTATCCGGGCTGCCATGCAGTCGTAAATACTGTGGGCTTGCGACCAGTATCATGTCGCGTTCGAATAAGGGGCGGGCGACGAACTCGGAGTCAGCTAAAGGTCCAAAGAGGACGGCGACGTCGTAGCGTGAGCCAATAAGGTCAATGCAGCTCTCGCTAAAGTAAAGTTCCAGCTCGACCTTGGGGTACTGCTTCATAAAGCCTGCGCATAACGAGGCAATGATTTGTTGACTAAGGGAGATAGAAATATTGACACGTAAGGCACCTGAGACATCTTGATGGCTGTTTTCCACCGTCGCCTGTACTTGCTCCATTTCTCTTAATATATTGAGGCTATTTTTGTAGACCTCGTTACCTAGCTCTGTTGGGCAGAGGTTACGGGTATTGCGCTGGAGCAGACGAACACCAAGATGCTCTTCCATCTGAGAAATTTTACGGCTCAGTGTGGATTTGGGGATGCCTAAAGTTCTAGAGGCTTCCGAATAGCTTCGGGCATCGACCACTTTGGCAAAAAGAATCATGGCGTTAACGTCTAGCACTGTATTTATCCGTCTATTGTTTTGCGATCAGGGGTTCTGTGATCTTAGGTTTTGGCTAATAAGGTACAGATTTAAGAGCATAGGCTCTGCGATTAGAGTCGCTTGTGTTTTTACCGTTTGAGGTTTTAAGGGGTTTGGCGCTTAAAATCTAGCGCTTTTAATGCTTAACATCCTTAAGGGCTAGGGATGCAGTAAACGCCGAAATTTGCTGTCAAAGCCCGGTAATCACGGGTGTTCGAGTATTGTCCCATATCTAGAACGATCTGTTCAGCTTCATCATAGTAGCATGTTTGCTGATTTTCGGGATAATCGGTGCCCTAAACAAAAATACAATCATTTTGCTAGATGGACGGCACTCAATGTCAGGTAACTCAAAGTTGGAAACGACGCACACAATCGACAAATTATTTCTTCAGGCCGAGCACAAAGCGACTAATTTTTCTTTGTTCCCGAATCAAAATCCAATGTCTTTGGCTGAGCACCTCAAAGGTTTGGTGGATAATGCGCGTATTGAAGCTCGCTTAAGCACCATCAAACAGCTCGATGTTGATGCTTATATTGATCAGACGGTTTTGCCTGCGCAGCACACTAAGCGCCCTGGCGCTAAAGAGATCATCTCGCAACTCAATGGGCGTATCATCCATACCATTGAGAACGGTCCGTTTTACTGTGTTGAAATCGAGCTGCCGTTTACCATTGGTATGCGTCGAATTGGTATCATCGCGCAAGAGCGTAGCTCATCAAATGGTGCGTGGATGCCTGAGCACCACAAGCAAGCCTGTGAAGCTATTCGCCGCTTTGCTGAGCTTTCGTTACCGATTGTATTTTTTATCGATACCCCAGGAGCTGAGGCTAGCGAGGCTGCCAATGCGCAGAACCAAGCACATAGCATCTCCCAGATGATTGCCGAGAGTACCAATGTTGATGTGCCTACTTTAGGTATTGTTATCGGTGTTGGTTATTCCGGCGGTGCCATTCCTTTAGCGGCAGCCAATATTCTACTTTCTGTACGTGATGGTATTTTCAATACGATCCAACCCCGCGGCTTACAAAGCATTGCACGTAAATTCAACCTGTCCTGGCAGGAGTGTGCAAAAGAAGTTGGCGTATCGCCTGAAGAGTTATGTAACTCGGGCTGTCTCGATGGCATCATCGATTATTCACCGATGGATAAAGACGAGCGTCAACATAACCTGCAAAAAGCTTTGATTTCCGGTATCGAAGCTATTGAGACGGCGTCTATTGACTACGTTGCGCAAACCCCTGAGTTAATGGATCACTACCAGTACACCATTAACCGCTTTGTGAAGCCCAGTGAATATCAGCGTGCCATGGAGAGTAATACCGTCATGAGCATGGCGACTAACCCGACCATGCTGCCGAATGTTTTTGGTCTGTGTTATCGCTATATGCGCTACCTGACATTGCGCAGTCGTATTCACTCAATTACTAACGATGAATATGGGCGTCTCTCCAAAATGACCTTACCTAAAGGTGACTTGAGTGAGCGTTTGAGTTTGGAGCAAGAGAAAGTCTTCCAAGAGTGGCTCACAAACCCAGACAAGTTGGTTTATGATGATTTGTTGGCCAAAAACTGGAAAAATTTCCTGGCGAAGCGCGATGCGCGTGGCCATGAGCGTAATACCTTAACCCGCTTAATTTTAGGTAAGCCTCAAGATAACTACGACAAAGCCGTCCAAACTTTATTGTTTGAATTGAGCTTCACTTTATACAATCGCTGGAAAAACGGCGCAGCCAGTAATTTTGGAAGTTTGATTGCGCTGTTGCGTGACGAAGAAGCTTGCCCATCTAAAGACAGCTGGCCTGCGTTAAGCCAGTTAAACGTCATGGATGTCGTCTTGCACGAAGAGCTACGTTCGCTCTTTTTAGTCCAGTGTCAAAACGTATTATTGTTTAATGCCATGTACGACAACGTCGTATCTAACCTGCATTCTATTGCCAAAGAAGCAATGGAGTACAAGCGCTTATCACGTAATGCCGTAACAGAATTGCTGGATAGCTCACTGTCGACCGTAATGAAAACGCTTGGTGATGATGCTTCGGCAGATGCGACTCAGACACGTAGCAGTTTCGAAAACTGGTTACGCTATTTTGCTTCGCAAGGTCATCGTGGCGAACTGTTGGTCAAAGTCGAAGAGTGGAAGAGCATCGGTTTTCCACAAATGAACGACAGCTTGTTCGTGATTTTGACCTACTATTTCGAGCGCTTGTTACCGGAATACTACGAGAGTGAAAACAGTGGTGGCTTTAAAGGCTCAATTAATCCTGCGCGCATTGGTCGTCGTAAAGACTTTTGGAACCGGCTAACCATGGGCTATCGTGACTTGCTGATTCAGCGCCTGTTACGCAGCGAAAAAACCACCAACAGGATCACTCCTGATGACTTGATTGCCCACTTCTTCAGTGACTTTGTTGAGTTAGGTCATGATAGAACCAGCCCTAACCCTGTCGACTTTCCTGGTTTCCGTAGATCTATCGAGCAAGCGTTAGATAATAATGTTCGTGCTTGTGGTCTTGTGACCGGTACCGCCAAGGTGGATCTCGGTGATGTTGGCGTTCGCGATGTGGCTGTGGCTGTTTCTAATGTTAGCTTTCAGGCGGGTGCTTTTGATATGGCCAGCGCTGAGAAATTCTGCTCATTGCTTGTTGAAGCCGCTAAGCAGCAAATGCCTGTGGTGTGTTTTATCAGCTCCGGTGGTATGCAAACGAAAGAGGGTGCAGCAGCACTTTTTTCAATGGCCGTTGTGAATGACCGCATCACGCGCTTTATTCGTGGCACTGAATTGCCTGTCATTATGTTTGGTTTTGGGGACTGTACTGGTGGTGCACAAGCGAGCTTTGTCACTCACCCGATGGCGCAAACCTATTACTTCTCAGGCACTAATATGCCCTTTGCTGGGCAGATGGTTGTACCGTCTTACTTGCCGTCTACAGCGACTTTATCTAACTATTTGTCGAATGTGCCTGGCGCAATGACTAGTTTAGTTAAGCATCCGTTCTCGGCTGACTTGGACGCCAAACTTACTGAAATTGATTCTAAAATCCCAGTACCGACAGTGACGGCTCAAGAGATTATCACCAAAGCCTTCTCTGCATTGGTGCCTGTCACCAAACTTCAAAATGCTGAAGATGCCTTAAGTGCAGACCCGAAAGCCTTGATGAAGCCGATTGATAAAGTGCTGATTCATGCGCGTGGTTGTACCGCTGTGAAGTTGATTCGCAAAGCGCATGAAAGCAAAATCAATGTCGTGTTGACAGCCTCTGACCCGGATATGAATTCGATTCCTGCTTTAATGCTTAAAGCAGATGACAAGTTGGTGTGTTTGGGCGGTAACTCATCTGACGAGAGCTACTTGAATGCGCATTCTGTTTTGAAAGTGGCTGAGTATGAAAACGTTGATGCCCTGCACCCAGGTATTGGTTTTTTATCAGAAACACCTCAGTTCGCGTCTTTGTGCGTTAACAATGGTGTGAACTTCGTAGGCCCTAGTGCCGCGAGCATGACCACCATGGGTAACAAGTCCAACGCGATTCAGACTGTACAGGCTTGTAATGTACCGGTCGTACCTGGTAGTCACGGTATTCTTGCAAGTGCGGAGCAGGCGGCGAATATTGCCGAAGAGATTAGCTACCCAGTATTGCTTAAAGCGGTACACGGTGGTGGCGGCAAGGGCATTAAAGTCGTTCATAAACGCGAGGAAATGTTCGATTTTTACAGTCAAGTCAGTGCTGAAGCGCGCGCCGCTTTTGGCAACGGTGATTTGTACCTAGAAAAATTCGTGACCTCCATGCGTCACATTGAATTACAGTTGCTGCGTGACCGTTTTGGCAATAGCCGCGTGATCGGTTTGCGTGATTGTTCGGTACAGCGTAATAACCAAAAAATGGTGGAAGAGTCTAGCTCCACAATGCTGCCTCAAGAGCTGAAAGACAAGGCCTATGCCTACGCTGAAGCGATCGCCAATAAAGTTGATTACTTTGGTGCCGGTACTGTTGAGTTTATTTATGACTTAGCATCTAATGCGATTTACTTCATGGAGATGAATACGCGTCTTCAGGTTGAGCACCCCGTTACGGAAGCTACCTCAGGTATCGACATTGTTCGGACTCAGTTTGATATTGCTTCAGGCGACAGCATTGAGAAGCTGGAGGTTAAAGACGAAGGTTATGCGATTGAAGTGCGTGTGACCGCTGAGAAAATCATCCTTGATTCCGACGGCGTCATGCAGTTATCGCCAAACCCTGGCAACATTGTCAATTGTGTTATGCCGGTACGTGACGACGTTGAGGTGATCTCAATTGCTGGCACCGGTATGGAAGTGTCGCCGTTTTATGACAGCCTAATCGCTCAGATTATTTGTCGTGGCGACAGCCGTGAAGACGTGATTGAAAAGCTGTATCAATATTTAGATAGTTGCGTTATCGAAGGTATTGCGACAAACATTACCTTGCTTAAGTACATCCTAAAAGACGATACCTTCCAAGGTGGCACTTACGATACTAATTACTTACCTGGCTTTATGGCGTCGCTCGATGCGAACGCGGTGATCGCAGAGACCAATGCTGCCGCTAACGCGAATGCGGGCAATGCGATTAATACCGATACGATTCGTGTGCAAGACAGTAATGAGTTGAAAGTGATTGCGAACAGCTCGGGTATTTTCTATTTGGCGGCCTCGCCAAGTGAGCCTGACTTTGTGAAGCCGGGTGATGTTGTCTCTGCCGATCAAACTTTGGGGCTGATGGAAGCGATGAAAATGTTCCGCCAAGTCACCCTAAATGACTTTAATCAGAGTGCGGTAGAGCTTTACCCCTCTGCGAAGAAATACCGTATTGAGCGTGTGATCAACTCCAGTGGTCAACAAGTCTCAGCAGGTGATTTGTTGTTCATTGTGAGTATCGTAGAGGAGTAATAACACCTGATCTTGAAAAAAGAACTGTGTTTTTAAGTTCGTAATACTAAGCAGTGGTCGATTTCGATTGCTGCTTTTTTGTTTCCCGGGCGTATTTTTACATTTGGCGCCTTAATCCTCATTTAATTCTTGCTTCTATTTGTGCTTCTGCGCTTGTTTCCACCGTCTTTAATATTTTGCATTACACTTATTGGATCAGCAGGTCTCTTGGCCATTAGTTGTAACATATTCACCATAGCTTATTAACTATAGGTAACGGCAATAGTGCCTGTTATCGAAGTGACACGAAAAAGAGTAAAAAGTATGCGTATAGATGCCGGAGAAAGCTTTCCCCTTGGCGCCAAGATTGTTAATACTAGTCGTGAGCAAGGCGTGAATTTTTGCATCTTCTCGCAACATGCTCAAGGTATTGAGTTACTCCTTTTTGATGATGACCAAGCCCCCAAGCCCTCGCATACAATTAAGCTCGACCCCCAAGTAAACCGGACCTACCATTATTGGCACATTTTTATTGAAGGACTCAAAGCAGGGCAGGTATACGCCTATCGTGCCTACGGCGATTTCTCGCTTGAAACAGGCAGTCGCTATGATGGTGACAAAGTATTACTCGACCCCTATGCGAGAGCCATTGTTGGCGAGAAAAACTATGATCGTGAGAAAGCCAAGCACCCAGGTGATAACTGCGCCAATGCTTTGCGCTGTGTCGTTGTAGATAACGACTCTTATGATTGGGAGGGCGATGTTCATCCTCGTGTATCCTACGCAGAAACGGTTATTTATGAGATGCACGTGGGTGGCTTCACCAAGCATCCTAGTTCTGGTTTGTCTGAATCACTGCGCGGCACTTATGCTGGCATGATCGAGAAAATCCCCTATCTTGTAGAGCTTGGTATCACCACGGTGGAATTACTGCCAGTGCACTATTTTGAGCAACAAGATGTGCAGTCCGGGCTGACCAATTACTGGGGCTACAGTACTACAGGATTTTTTGCCCCGCACAGTGCTTATAGCTCACGCAAAGACGCTATGGGACCCGTGGATGAATTTCGCGACCTGGTTAAAGCTTTGCACAAAGTTAATATCGAAGTGGTGTTAGATGTGGTTTTTAATCACACCTCAGAGGGCAGTCATGACGGTCCGACCCTGTCTTTTAAAGGCCTAGATAACCAAGTGTATTATATCTTGGAAGACGAAGAGCCAGGGCTTTACAAGAACTACGCCGGTTGCGGTAACACGATTAAAGCCAATCACCCTATCGTCGCCCAGATGATTATTGACTCGCTTAAGTATTGGGTCTCAGAAATGCACGTGGATGGTTTTCGTTTTGACTTGGCGACTATTTTAGCGCGTACCACGACCGGAGAACCGTTGGCGGAAGGTCACGGGGCGATTACTGTTCTGTCTCTAATTGAAGCCGACCCGGTGTTAGCCGGAACCAAGTTGATTGCTGAGGCTTGGGATGCGGCAGGTTTGTATTCTGTCGGCAAATTCTTTGAGTTGGCGCATTGGTTTGGTGAATGGAATGGGCCTTTTCGTGATGATGTTAGGCAGTTTTTGAAAGGCGACAAGGGCTCGGTTAATACCGTTGCCGCACGTCTGTTAGGTAGCCCTGATATATACCGACGAAGTGATGCGGATAAAAACCGCTGTGTTAACTTTGTCACCTGTCATGATGGTTTTACGCTGAATGATGTGGTCTCGTACAACGGTAAAAACAACCTTGCTAATGGCGAGGATAACCGCGACGGTTCCAATGATAATTGTAGTTGGAATTGTGGCGTCGAAGGGGAAACGAAAGACCCTGTTGTTGAGCAAATACGGCTACAGCAAATTAAGAATTTTATGACCGTGTTATTCCTGTCGCAGGGCACTCCCATGCTGTTGATGGGCGATGAGATTCGTCACACCCAAGGCGGCAACAATAATACTTACTGCCAAGATAACGAATTAAGTTGGTTTGATTGGGATCGCTTAGAAACGCATAAAGGCCTGTTGCGCTTTGTGCAGAAGATTACCCATTTCACGAAAGACTCGCCGATATTTAATCATGAAGAGCACGTTGGCGTTGCCACTTACAGCACTGACCCGCACATTCATTGGCATGGCGTAAACTTAGACGACCCGGATTGGGGGGAGGATTCTCGGAGTTTGGCGTTTTGCCTGTCTTATCCAAAATCAGACGAGCGTATTTACGTGGTATTAAACTCTTATTGGGAGTCTTTAACGTTTGAGTTGCCGCCAGTGTCGAAGAATGGGCAATGGTGTCGTATTATTGATACCTCACTCGATTCACCCAATGATTTTATTGATTTTGATGAGGCACCAGTGGTGGACGGCAAGCGTTACCTTGTGAAGGCACGCGCGTCTATTGTGCTGAAAGAGAAGAAGACTTAGATATAAAGCGCCTGAGGGTTTATTGAGCTTTCTGTATTTGGTGCACTAAGCCAATTTAAACAGACGGGCGTTGTATATAAACGCTCGTTGGCCAGTTGCGGCCACATATGGCAAAGCCCGGGCACAAACACTTTCGCGGTGCGAATAGGAACCCGGGGGCGGCTATAATCAAAGGCGATTGTTTCAAACCCCAAGCCGGATAATTGCTCGATAATATTGATAATATCGTCTTTAATGTCACCGCTTGATTTTAGGTGATGTTGAGTCGCTGGTGGATTTGACGATTGATCCAAGTTTGATTGCGGATGTAAATACGGCGCATCAATGATGGCATCAAAGTCAAAGTCGACGCCTTTTTGATCCCGAATCGGGATTAGCTGGCATAACTCTGTGAGCGCTCGTTGCGCCGCTAGTTCAGCGTGTAAATGACAGCCAAATCCCATGGAGTAGCCGTGGTTCTGCCGATGGCGAGCAATCGCTGCAATTACCGGAATACCAATATCATTGGTGATATCGAGCAGCCAGTAATCGTGCTGCTGATCTAAGTCGTGGGTGATAAGCTTCAATCGTTGTTGGTCGATTAATTCTCTCGAGAATTCAGGTCGCTCAACTTGGTTGTACCACCATATCGCAATGGCATCTCGTTCTATTAGCTCGAACAAAGCTTGTAATATAGCCTCTTCCAGAGTGTTACCTGCAGCGGCGCCGTTCGAGTGCCAACGACCAAACTTTTCTTCCTCTAAAGGTGTATTGGCAAAGCAGCACGTGAGCGGCAGGTATACGGCTGCTTTCGTGCTAAGAGACCATGCTTTATACCAGTGAATAGCTTCGTCGTTATAGTTTATTGCCGTCCGTTTTAGGTGTGTCCGGGTGGTTTGGCTTTCTTTGTTTTTTTGGAGAGTTTGGCTTTTTTGGAAGGCTTGGAAGGATTGGTATTGGCCCGTGCTATAAGGCGTCAGTTGCTGGTGTGAAATACTGGGCTGAGTTAATTCGGATTGTTTTGCATGGATCGCCGGCTCGTCACCTTGGTATTGGGCGCTATGGCGCTCAACTGCCTCGCATAAGGCGCTGACCTGCGATTGTACTGGTGATACGCCTTTACCTAAACATGCTTGAATAAAGTCGTTTTGATCAATATTGCTGTGGCTGTGAAAGTTTAGTGTTTTACAAAACGCTGACTGATAAATCTTTATTTTCTGATCTTCCATGTCGTCGAGTGCGTCTAATTTACTAATGATGCCGGTGATAGGGCTAATCAATGCTTGTAAGTTTTTTAGTGTTTCTTCCGGTGCTACGCTACGTGAGCCGCCATCAATATCGAAGTGGCTGGGGCAGGATTTGAGTTGAATCTCAGGTGTTGATGTTTTTAACTCTTCTGTAATGCGGGGATCTTGTTTGCCTTGCGGCGAAAAAAACGCTTCAATATTATGTTGGCTTGCTTCATCTTGGTAGGTGTTGAATTGAATAATTACTCGCTCTTCTGATTC
Organism: Alteromonadaceae bacterium; assembly: GCA_002746115.1. GTDB lineage: Bacteria > Pseudomonadota > Gammaproteobacteria > Pseudomonadales > Cellvibrionaceae. The sequence goes on along the minus strand of NVXL01000021.1, from coordinate 21,700 downwards.
GTGATTCTCTTCTGTACCAATTTGTTGAGAGATCAAGCTTGATATTGTTGAAATTTGATCATCACGCAAGTTAGTGTCGTGAGAAAAAGGTAAGGTATTGATTGCGTAATCGCTATGCTGCTGGATAAACTTTCGTACCGGCTGATTGTTAATTAGGCGAGCTTGCAAATCGGCCAACTGAAATCCAGCGTCGTGTCGGATTACTGGGCTTAGCCAAATGATATAGCCAGATATTTTTAACAGAATATAGGGTTTTTCTTTGGGTAGCTTACTAATAATTTGTTGATCGATAAAATCATCGATCAAAACAAAAATAATTTCTCCACTTAAATCGCGCGAAACTTTTTTTGTATTTGCGTAGCTTGTATTCGGGGTAAGAATAAGAGAACTAATTAATTTTTCCCAAATACGTTTTTGATCTTCATTTATTTGGGATAGATTCAAAATCGAATGATTATTGGTCGGCTGATTCTGGGGCGGGTATGCAGTATTGCTTTGAGTGCGCGGGCTTGGGGTGCAGTAATGATCAAAAGTTATAGACCGCTCTTGATCGACGAGTATGCCCTCTTGCACCAATTTGCCAAACTGATAAATAACCATTGCTGCACGTGCAAAATTATCAATGGCCGCAATAATGTCATTTTCGCTTTTCTTGCCATCAACAAAATTAATGCCTGGGTAATTCGCTTCAGATAACCACAAGGCTTCGTGTTCGCTGAGTAAAAATACGCCCCCTTGTTGACTGTGACAGTGGTGAATAAATCGCGGGTGCCAGTTAAGTACTCTATCCATATACGGTAGGGCAGTAAAATTTGTCTTTTAACAAGGCGGGGAAGCCGAAGTTCATTTCGTCTTCCATAATTTCTAAGGTATCGGTGGCAAAGCCGATCGATAATGCATGGCGGGTATTCGGGGAGTGATTATCGGCACTTCCGTGGATAAGATCCCAGTGATGTAGGCTGAATCCGCCCTCGGGGGTGATCACATCGACCTCTTTCCAACTGCTTTCTTGTTTGAGTCGTATTCTTTCCGCGTCGATATCTAATTCCATCGCGCCGYGTGGCTGCTCGACGGTGTTTTTTTGATGGGAGCCTGTTACATACTTTAATGGCCCGTTCTCGGCCTTGCTGCCGCCAAAGGGGATCCATACCGTTACTACGCCGCCGTCGTAAAAGGTAATATGCTGACTATCTCGATGCCAGCCAACGTTGGCRCCGCTAGTGTCGCATGGGGGCTTGCTATAAAGCTGAGTGCCCCATATTTTTACGGTTTGTGCACCGGTGTGCTTAGCTATCCAAGCGCCTATCTCTGGCGACGTGGCGAGTTCATGAATGGCTTTATCGCAAAGATGTATTTGTGATATGCGCTGTAAGCAATCCGAACGGTCGAGATTGACACGGCTCCASGGCGCGATGCCGGTGTTGTAATCGCCTTGATAAATACTCGGAATGCGCGCTTGCGCACGCCGTAGCAAATCAATATTCAGTAGTGGTGCTGGTGTTATGGCAAAACCGTCGCGCGCATAATTTTGCTGCGCGTTATTTACGAAATTAGTCACAAGTAAACCGCCGACTATTAGTTTTTGAGTGCTGGTGTTGAAGGCAAGTGTTGAGCGCTAGTGTTGTGTGCTGTGTTCAGGTGGTTTATGCCCGAAAAATTCAAAGGCATTATCGGCAAGAATCTTCTGCAATTCGTCATCGTCTAATTCGCCACAGGCCTCAGAGATATCTTTGATATCAAATTGTACGTGATCCGGGTGCGGGAAATCTGTGCCGTAAATAATTCGCTTGATACCGATGCTGTTTACCACTTCACGTAAACACGGCTCGCCAATTTCAAGGGCGACCCAACATTGACGTTTAAAATACTCTGAAGGTTTCATGCGGATATTACTTTCGATTTCTTTCGGTAAATCTGTGTAGCAAATCTCGTCTAGTCGCCACAACCAGTGAGGTACCCAAGATGCACCGCCTTCAAGAAAAGCGAATTTTAAGCTCGGGTGGCGTTCAAGAACGCCGGCTTCCAATAACGATACAAAGGCCATTTGCAGCTCCATAGAGTGAGCGCAAGCATGTAGGCCAAAGTGCGTGTTAAAACGGTCATGCCCGACAGTCTCGGCCTGCAAATGCGTGCCGCCATGAAAGGCAATGCCAATCGAGCGTTGTTCGCACTGTTGCCAAAACTCGTCGTAAGCCGGGTCACCTAGGGTGCGCCCGAGAATTATTTCTGCGCGCATAGTGATGGTGCGAAAGCCAAGCTCATAGATAGCTTCAAGCTGTTCTAATAAGTTACTGGGGTCGTGCCGACTGACAAGGCCAACGCCGTGCAAGCGGCTTGGGTCTTCTGCACAGTAGTCACTTAGCCAGCGGTTGTAGGCTTGAGCAAAGGCGAGTGATTCCTCCGCACTAAGATTCTCGTTGTTGACAATAAACGCGGCAAAAGTGGGAAACATATTGGCGCTAGCAATTTGCTCTTCATCCATTGCAACGGTTTGAAACTCAGGGCGAGTACCAAGATGCATTTGTGGCACAGAGTTGAGCTTTTTGTGTGCGGCCGCCACTTTCATTGGCATGGTCCAGTTCTTAAGAACTGGTTTGCCTTTTATTCTTAATTCTGGGGAGAGCTTGATGCCAGGGCTGTCCAGCGCAACTAATTCGAGCTGGACACGCTCCATAATCGCTTTGTCGACATAGTCTTGCCACATGGCCAGTGGTTCGATGACATGTCTGTCGGAGTCGTGAATAAGAAATGTCATCGTAATACCACCTTTAATTAATGTCGTTAATGTTGTTAATTACGAAATAGCTGTTAATTACGAAATAAATGTAGACTAACGTGTAATTTTAAGCGCAGGTAAACGGTTGGTTAGTGCAGAGCTCCATAAAGTCGTTCAGAGCCTGCATTTCGTTCTCAGGGTTCTTAGGCTTAGCTGGAATAGCAACGATAAAGCAACCGGTCAAATCACTTAGATCTTCATAGTGCCAGCCGTTAGTTAAGCTGCCATTTTTGTAACTCATGTATTTGTCGGTAAAGTATTCGTCAAAGTCGTGATATTTGTTTTTATAGATTTTTTCGTATTCTTTTCGAATGTTTTTAATTGACTTAATCGTTACCGTGCTGTTATCTCTGGATTCGTAATTTGGGACGGGTTTTAAATCTTTGCTAACTTTCTTTCCCGAACCAGTTTCGACGACGAGGGAGCCGCCTGACTTACAATTGCCATGCTTAAATTTAACTCTGTCGTCTTTTTTAATAACAAATTTGACTTTAGTTTTGTAGGCTGGAATCTGACTTTCAAAACCAAATTGTTTTAAATAATAATCCGGATATAAAACAATATTATCAATCTCGTTATCGTCGTCCCAGTTTTCCCAGGCGTAGGCGATGGTTCGTGCTAGCGCAGCGTGCCATGCATTAATAGCGACTTCCCGCTCTACTGGAGATGCGTCGCCTACTTGTCCTGTACCGGGCATCACCACTGATGATACGGATGAGCTGTCATCGTCGAAATTTTCGTCTGTCATATTCAAAATACCTCAATGTCTAATTTGACTAGGGGATTGGGTTAAACCCGACTAATTTCTTAGCCGTTCGGAATAATGGTGTCGACCGAATTTCAGTCAATGAGGTTAGCAATTGCAAAATTTCAACTTTATTTTTTTTGCCCTTTTCAGAGTCTTGATCCATTAATGTATAATAATACACACGACTTTCCAGCTCAAAATATCGAGCTTTCTGTTCGACTGCATCACTAATTGCCGAAGCCAAAAGATTTTCAATACGGCGGGTAAGGCTTCCATCTATGGCGTGATAACACTCTGCCAAGGTTCTTTTAATAAAAGGGTAGGAGGCTTTTTCCTGGTATTTTAAACTTTTATCCAATGACTCTTCCATTAATTTTGCCGCGCGATCAACCTCGCCTGCTTTTAGGTAGGCTTGAGCAAGTTGAGTAACATACCAGCCGGTTGCAAATATTTGGCCGGAATCAAATTGCTGGTCGAGCGCATGTTTCGCTAAATCATTTTTACCAATAGTACAATAGTAGTACATATATAAATAATGGAGGTGCCAAAACATACCTTTATTGCCATGTTTTAATTCGTAGCGTTTTGTGATCTCAATGACCTTGTCGTGATCTTTTAAAAACGCGGCTACTTGTGCAATAATAATATGAGCAAAAAGAATTGAGCCTTGATGATCAATTTCTTCGGCATGCTCTAAGGAGTCATAAAGGTTTTTATAGGCGGTATCAATGCGGCCAAGATTTAAATAAGTTTCTGCAGATAAGGATAAGTTTTGAGCTTTTGCATCGGTGCCATATTCTAAGGCCAAGTGATAGTCCAATTTTTCATCATACATTGCCAATGCATCTTCATAAGATCTAGCTGATAGCTCTAAATCGCCATCGACATAATAAGCTTGCGCTAAATGTACCATGCCAACCATTTCACGCTGTCTGTTACCTTTGCTTTTAGCGCTTTGAATAATTTGTTCTCCTAGGGCGCGAGCATCGGCGCGGTGAGAACAATAATGTGCGGCAAGAAACAAAGTCCATTCGCTTTTTTCAATTAGCGCTTCGGCATAAGACTTATCTTCATTATTTGGTGCGTACTTAGTAAATTGATTGGCGATTTCTTTAACGCGATTTCCCCAGCGGGAAACTTCTTCTGCACCGTATCCGTATAAGGTCATTACGGCAGGGAGCATAACGTCGTGAATTTTTAGTTCGAATAAAGATTTGGTTGACGGGTGCTCAATTTCTTTAACCCATTGTAATACTAGTTTTCCCGAGGAGACGGCCTCGTCGTTGGTAGAGCTTTTAACTTGTTGGTCAATGTTTTTAATGCCGTACTCGACGGCTGTTTCGTATTGAGCGGCACCGGCATAATGGTTTGCTATACCTGAGGGGTTATCAATAACGGATTTAGGGAAGTCGTTTTTTAATGCCTCGGCAACTAAGCTATGGTTATGGATTCGAGTTTGTTTTACCATTGAGTCATAAGTCGCATCACGTACTAGGGCATGTTTAAATATATAGCTGTCGCAGCCGACTCGGCGTTGTAAAAATACCAGCTCCGTCTCGGCCAATTCGTTTAGATCAATTTGCAATTGCACTTCACTGTGATTGGTTGCCGCTAATAGCAGGTCGTAGTCAAATTCACGCCCAATGGTCGCGGCGAGCTGTGCTGTTTCTTTAGCGTATACAAGAGCGTCGAGTTTTTGCTGTAAGGAGTCTCGTAAGCTTGCGGGTACTTCATCAAGTTTGTCAGCGCTAATAAAGTCAGTGATGCCATTGGTGTGCTGGACTAATTTTTTTTGTTTGAGCATGCCGACCAGTTCTTCAATAAACAGTGGGATACCGTCGGTGCGCGATGCGACAATGTCGCGCAAGTGATCCGAGACCTGTCTGTTTTCAAACATGCTACATATAAATAGCCCGGTTTTTTCCTGGTTTAGCTTAGTGACTTGAATGACATTAAAGCCGGATGCTTTGAGCGAGTTTGGCAATACCTGTCGTGAGGTGCTGATAAAAACATGAGGCGATTCGCAAAAAGCTTTGCTGCCGCTTAATTCTCCAATGAATTCGACGCTAGTCGGATCGGCCCAATGCATGTCTTCAAATAGGATCAAGTTGGGTTTTGTCTGTTCACTTGGGTCTACATGTGTAAGTAGGCTAATCAACGCCTGAAATAATAATAACTTCTGGGCATCGGGCATATCAGCCGTTTGTGGAATGTCCTCAGGAAGTGGTAAGGCTAGCCATGAGCACAGCACCGGCATAATTTTGGTATCATTGAGCTCCGCGTGTTGTGCTAGCTGTTCGCGTAGTTTAGCGGCAGCCGATGCGGGAGGCATTGAGTCTAAAGAGTACTTTCGTTTTATCAGAGATAAAACGGGGTAAAGCGCGTTGTTTTTATATTCCGGTAGGCATTGAGCAACGTAGTGGTTGAAGTCTGTGGCGCTGTTGCGTAATTCGAATATTAAGCGAGACTTGCCAATCCCTGCCTCACCATGCACATGAGCCAATTTTGCACTTGTAGCTTCTCCGTTTGTGCTCTCCTCAGTAGCTTTTTCAGTTTTGAGTAATGCTGTTAATTCGTTAAGTTCATCTTCTCTGCCAATAAAGTCGTGCCTCTGGCGGGCGGCACGTAAAAATCCAAAGGCTTCTACTTGGCGCTCGCCTGTAAGCAGGAACAGGCGCAACTGTTTGACGTCTAGGGTGTCTAGCTTATCGGCATGCGGCTCGAATGCTATATAGCTTTCAAGGCTGTCACGGCAACTCTGGGAGCATAAAATCTGGGTTGCCTGTGCTCGTCTTGCCAGCTCCATAGCAATATTGGCGGTTTCCCCTTCGGGAACAGTGTCGGAATAAATCGTGACAATTCCGGTGTGCATACCCATGAGAGGGTGAATTTCAATTTGCTGAGTTTGTTTTAATAAGGCGTTACGTTTATTTAAACTGCTACTTATTTCCAGTGCTGTACGTGCAGCGAGGCGACTATCGTTGTCACTTGCAAGGGGGTAGCCGAAATAAAACATTAAAGTGTCAGCAAGAGTACCGACATGGAAGGCGCCAAAGCGGATAGCGATATCAATGCATTGTGCTTTTTGATCACGGTTTAATGTATCAATGATTTCATGGTCGAAGACCTGTTCTTGCATGTTATTTGTTTGCAAGGATAGGCACAGAACCGTGATCTGCTTTCGCTCGCTTATATTTGAGTGATAAATCTGGCTATCAGTAACCAAGGTATCGTTGTCGAGTATTTCGGTAAGTGCGGTGGTGTGGCCTGCGCCGTAGCTCTGACCTGCCTCGCGTACGTCGCCCACTAAAGTGGATAAATTAAGTTGTCCGAGCTCTTTATAAACACTGGCAGCACTGTTGGCTCGCTCGGTGGCCTTTTTGTTGAGTACGCGTCTAAGCAGTGCGGCTACAGGGTGCCCAGCAACGGCAGATGGGAGCGGCACGTTGGTTTGGCTGAGTTGTTTATGAAAGACTGATGCGAGGCTGGCACCGGAAATTGCTGGTTGCCCTGTTAAGCATTCAATAAAAACTAATCCCCATACGTATATATCTGTTTTTGGGGTTGGGGGTTCGCCGCGTAGCTGCTCCGGTGCACTATAGGATGGGGTGCCGAGCGTTTCTTGGGTTAAGGTGATACTTTGATAGTCCTGGTGGCGTGCTTCATGCACTAAGGTGCCAATGCCAAAATCTAATACCTTGGCGTGCATTTTGGTGCCAGTGTGAAGCAGCATGATATTGGCGGGTTTTATATCTCGATGGATGACGCCTTGTTCGTGCGCGTGGGCGAGAGCATCGAGCACCTGTGCCATGATCTGTGCGGTCTCTGCCGGTAGTAGCGGACCGTGCCGGCTTAGTCGCTCTTTTAGTGACTCGCCGTCAACATATTCAAATACGGCATATAGTAGGTCTTCATCGCATAAGCCTTTATCTAACAAGCGTACTATATTGGGGTGCTGTAAGCGGCTCCCGAGTATGGCTTCGCGTTCAAAGCGAGCTATATAGCGTTTCTTTTTATCGTCGTCAAATTCTGCGCTTAAGGTTAGAAACTTGATGGCAACAGTTTGCCCCGTGACTAGTTGCTTTGCTTTATAGATTTGCCCGAAGCCGCCTTGACCTATTTTTTCAATAAGTTCGTAATTTTTGGAGGTAAAGCGCTGCATGATGTCCCAAGAGTCTTTTTTGTCATCGGTCATTTGGCTGTTTGAACCTTTCTCTATTAAGCGGTAATTTGAAGGGATTATGCGCCAAAACTGTAAAAAGTAACAGTGGATACAGGTTTAATCCAGCCTCAAAGTAGTACATATTTTGAGTGATTTCAAATACATGTTTATGGGAATGATAGAAAATAAATTGACAAGCAGCTTGTCGCGCTACAGGGTTGATATTTTACTGCGCTGTGTCTCCAGGTTACCTTTGGCAAAGTATGGAACTTATGTCGTCTATCGATATATATTGACTATTAAAGCTTATCCGGAAAAGATATCACGTAAAATATTGAAATCTTTTTAAGATTCTCAAGTGTTCGGTGTTAATTATTTTCAAAATATGCTTATTGCCAATCGGTCTAGCCTGGTTTAATTGAGGATCGGGTGAGGGTGCCCGGCCAATGTTGAGAGACAAGGCAAGCCTTGCTGGAGTTCGGAGTATTTTAAGTCCCTTGCCCCTAAGCTGTTTGAGAGGTTTTTGATGCAGGTGCAGTCATGGCTGTATTTGTTAGTTTTTTCGGCTATGGGCATTAATTTAGCCTTATATGTCGTATGGATAAAGTGGACTTCTTATGCGAATAAACTTTGCTAAACTGGAATCTAGGACTTAATATATTTTGTAGGGCGACAGTAAAGTCGTTGTGCTATTAGGTTTTATTTTTTAACCGTTGAAACTAAGGCTTCATGATGAAACTGTGTGGTGGAATCTATACGAATGGATCTATACAAAAGAAGTGATACGACAGAACCCATATAAAATAACCCATATGAAAGAAACCATATGAAAGAAACCATATGAAAGAAAATACATTGCTTAACTCGGTTGTCCGATTAACACAGCAGCGTGATGCCTCGTTTCTTGAATCTATTCTGATGTCTACAATTGCTGAAGAGCTGGATGTATTGGAGGTGATTCTGTTTAAACCAGAGTTAGGAGCTGATGCCTCTGCCCTAATTGAGCAGCTTCACCTTGATGTTAATCATGACTTAGACGGGGAAGATCGTTTTAATTGGGTATATGCCTGCGGCTTACCTGAGGATGTGAGTTTAATTGACGACTGTTTTAGCACGCTGACGCCAATAGTGGATAGTTCTGATAGCCGTGGAACCCGAATCTTGACGCCGCTAGTGGGTAGCAGGGGTGGGGTAGGTGTGGTGAGTGTTTTGGCTCGAGAGCTAAAATCGGCGACGCAGATACTTATTCACGGTTTTTGTAAAATTTATACTAACTATATTATGCTAATTGACGACAGTGAGCGGGACACGTTGACGGGCTTGCTTAATCGAAAAACCTTTGATAAAAGGATCGAGGAACTGCTTGAGCTGCAAGTTAGGCAGCGTAAGTGTGCGTCACAGATTGGAGTGCAGCCAGCAGATACAGATAGGCGGCATTCGCCAGATGATCTAGAGGACTCTCCATGGTTAGTTATGTTTGATATTGATCGATTTAAAAATATAAACGATACCATGGGGCATATTTATGGTGATGAGGTGATACTAAGGGTATCGCAACTTATATGCAGGCGCTTTAGGCGGAATGATTTGTTATTTCGCTACGGCGGTGACGAGTTTATTGTGCTACTTAGCTCTATCAGCGAAGTTGAGGCGTATAAAGTCGTGGACTCCTTTAGGGAGTTCGTTGCGCAAGAGCTCTTTCCGCAAATCGGCTGTGTTACTGTCAGCATTGGCTGTGCGCGGATGAATCCGGATGTATTTCCGCGGACGATTGTTGAGCAGGCTGACAAGGCGATGTACTACGCCAAAAATAATGGCCGCAATTGCTGCTATTTTTATAATCAATTGGTCAGGGATGGTGAGATTTCACTAAAAATTAAGCCGGGCGATATCGATATCTTTTAATAAGTAACCGGCGGGGCTTAAGTTGTCCGTTTCTTTGCCCTGCCCCCCTTTACTATACCGTTCATCGTGTATATATCTTTGAATCTTCCATCTCGCTGAGACCGCTGCTATACTTTCTGTGTTATGAATTCGGCGATAAATGTAGACGGACGACTTGTCGTGTATTAGCATGGTACATGCTTTATAGCAATAAGTTTTATCGAGTTTCAATTCCTTGCAGATAAGTTCTATAAATTGGAATTAAAGGAGTAAAATATTATGACTGACGGGTTGTTGCGGGGCTTTATTATCGTGATACTTCTGGTTTGTGCTAARCCAACTTTTAGTATGCGAATCGATGGCACCTATCAGCATAGCTATTCGTCATTTGATGAGGGGCATGACGTCGTTAGTGCTTATATGTCAGATGGCTCTGATCGCTTTGGTGCACAGACTAATCGCGGTTACGGCAATCCGCAAGGTGAAAGTATCCTTGGTGATTCGCTAGATCAAGTATTTCGATTTGGTAATAACACTTCACGACGAAATACAAAAGCTTACGAGCATTGTCAGTCACGATTATGCTCTGTGTCATCCAGCGCTGATGATGCAATTCTCTTGCCTGTGGAGCGATACTCAGTTGCTAATTTACTGACTGATCGCCGATGGCAGATCGCGAATATTGAGCGCTCCAAGTCATCTTACGGTAGCGGTAGAGATTCCTATTTGAATGGCCGTAGCAATCATAATAACAGCCGCAACAGCGCTCATAATGGGCAGCAACGTGGCCGTGATCGGGTTGTTATCAATCGTGGTGAACATCGCAGAGGTGTTGATAGTTTCATACGTCGACGCGGCCCGCAAGTCGCTCCTGTACCGGTACCTGCGAGTGCTGTCTTGTTTGTTTCTGGTTTGCTTGTGTTGGTCGGGTTCAGGAAGTATCAGTTTAAAGCCAAGCTTAAGCAGTTAATAAACAAATAAGCCTCCGCGCTATCTCATAAGTACACGCTTTCTTTTTCTCTTCCAAGACCAGGTACGTCGTGCGTAGTTGATTTTACACGCCGTGTTTTAACATTAAATTTAGTCTTAGGCATTTAAAAACAATATTACGCAGCTAGTAATAATCATTAGGCCTGCGACTATACTTAACGGTCGTTGCTTTTTTTGATTGTTGTGATGATTAAAATCACGAGTACTTAATAATGAAAAACAATTCGCCTAGAAAGTTAGATATTGTCGATACACTGATGATTGACAGTATTATAAATAGATAATCCCCGCTAATAATGCCTAGGGCAGTAGTCATGCCGCGCCGAAAGCCTATGTGCCATAGATTTGGCAGTGACAATAAATGCTCCAGGACCTGGAATCACAGCTAATATAATCATGGCGCCGGCAAGTGCAATCTCAGTCGTAATTGTCATATATATTCAGACTCGGTTCCTAGCCGCTTGTTTCAGTCGCTTTTGAGCTTAAAGCATCTCAAGTGTCGTAGGAGCCATCTTTGGGAAGGTGATATCAAAGTGTAGGCCTTTTCCGGGCTCGCTGGTCGCGGTGATATTGCCGTGCAAGGCCTGGCAGACTTGATTGTAAATAATGTGAGCCCCTAAGCCGCTTCCATCTTGACCCCGTTTAGTGGTGAAAAAGGGAGTAAACAGTTTATCCAGTTGTGCTTGTGGCATGCCGATACCATCATCTTCATAGCACATGCTAACTTCGTTCCCTTTCACCGAGGCACTGATACTAATAAGCCCCTCGTCTTGGTTCGCAAGACCGTGTACCAAGCTATTTACGATTAGGTTGGTTAATATGTGTGTTAATGCACCAGGGTTGCAGGTGCAGGTATTCCCTTCTTGGCAGTCTACTAAAATACGGCAACCTGTATTCTTAAAGCGTGGTTTTAACGATGCGATGATGTCGTCTAAGTGTTGTTTAATATCGATGTCGCGAATGCTTTCGCAAGATTGATCTACGGCGACCTGCTTGAAACTTTTGACTAATTGAGCTGCGCGCTCGACATTGACGCGGGTAATGCCGAGCCCCTCTTTGGTTTCCGCTAGGAACTCATCGAGTTCGTTAGGCCCCAAGGTACCATTAGCGTATTGAGATTCGAGCTGTTTAACCGTGGACTCTAAATGGCTGATCGCCGTGACAGCGACCCCGACAGGTGTGTTGATTTCATGAGATATACCCGCGACAAGCTCGCCAAGGGAAGCCATTTTTTCACGCTCGATAGTCCATTGTTGAGACGCTTCAAGGTTTTCAAGGGTGACTTGAAGTAGTGCGTGATTTAACCTTACCCGATTAAACGCTTCAATCTTTGCTTTGATTATGGTCGGATTATAGGGTTTGGATAAGAAGTCATCCCCCCCCGCTTCAAGGCCTTTAACGATGCTTTCAGAATCGCTGAGCGATGTGATATATATGATCGGGACGAGGGTATTACAGGCGAGTGTTTTAATCTTAAGCGCCGCTTCAAAACCGTCCATGACCGGCATAAGAACGTCTAACAGTATGATTTGTGGACGTTCTTTTTCGTAAATATCGACAGCTTCCCGGCCGTTATGTGCTGTGATGACGTTATAGCCAAATCCGCGCACCAGTTCTGTCAAAATGGTGCGATCGACTACATTATCTTCGGCGATTAAAATGGTGATCGTGTCATAGAGCATGGCTATTGTCACCTAGGGTTGTCGGTGCGTGGGTTATAACTGTTGAACTAAGATATCTGATCTGATCCTAATTTTAGTTTAGTCGTAAAATACGGGCACAGCACAGCACAACATGGCAGCGTAAGTAATGCGGCGCGCTTAAGCGGAACGACTAGTTTCAGGGGCTAATGTTAGAAGTTGTGTTAAAAGGCCATGTATCTAGGTGATATCTAAGCGCGGTGGGGGTAGAGGGTTTAGGGAGGGAGTAATCGGCTGAGATAAATAGTTGGGAGGTCGTGCACATCCTTCAGTTTGCACTGACGAGATATGCACAAGTATTTTGGTTTACAGTTAGCGCAAGCGCTATTAACTGGCTTAGCCTTGTTTTTCCGTTAGGCTGCCACCGACGATTTTTTCGCATGTGCCTTTAGCGGCATACATCCAAGCATCGCCTTGTCGGTCTGTTGTACTAGTACCCGCGCAGCTTGTGCCTGAGCCTGCGGCACAGTCGTTTTGTCCCGCTTTGGCTACGCCATAGCATTTTTCCATGTCTTCGCTAGGCGCTTCACTACAACCTACGAGCATGCCGGCTGTAATGGCAGCTGTAAAGACGAGGGACGTGGGTATCTTTTTCATAAACAGATCCTGTATTAAAATTGGGTTAGGAGGGCAACCTCGGGATTGCGTTTGATAATCTGGGCGAAAGAATAACATATTAAGCATCTACCGTGGAGGGGGACGGCGTCGATGTACCGTTTGTTGGAGCGGTACATCGCCAAATATACTCCTTAGGAGCTAGACGAAGTTGTCACAAAATAACGGGTAATGTGATCTCGTTGAGCGGACTGTAGTTGGTCTAATTGTTAGTCATGCTAAAAGAACAGCCAATATATAAGTAAACCATAAAGGCTGTATTGTATGAGGTAATAGAGGGGACGATTAAACGATTTAATTTTCTTCCCGACGAGACGGATTTTGTATAGTTGCGGAAATACCCGATTAAGAAAGCCTACTTTGTCACCGCTAGCATTTTTACTTGCGGTTGCAGACATCAGCACTCTGCTGACTAAGCTGTTGACCCAGTCGATAATAAATAGTTTGACCGGACGTTTTACGTCTAAAAATAATACAATACGATTTTGATCGCTTTTATTTTCAGCGTAGTGAATGTAAGTCTCGTCAAACATAACGGGCTCGCCATCACGCCAAGCGTATTTCTCGCCATCGACATTGATGTAACAGTCATTTGAATTGGGTGTGATTAGGCCGAGGTGGTAACGCAGAGAGCCTGCGAAAGGGTCGCGGTGTTTGACTAGTCGTGCTCCAGGCGGGAGCATGGCAAACATCGCGGCTTTGATGTTTGGAATGCCCTTAAGTAAGGCCAAGGTTTGAGGGCAAAGTTGTTTTGCTGATTTTAGGTCTGCGCCATACCAGCTTAAGTAAAAACGCTTCCAGCCGGTACGAAAAAATGAGTTAAAGGCGAGGTCGTCGCGCTCATCGGAGGCTTTGATATGGCTGTCTTTGTGAAGGTTTTTGGCTTCGTCACGAATCGTCTTCCAGTTGTCTTGCAGTACTTTTAATTCAGGGAATGTATTGACGTCAATATAGGGTTTTTTCTCTATGGCTGAAAATGCATAGAAAAGGCAGTTGATTGGGGCAAGGAAGTTGGAATGATCATTTAGCTTTCGAGCTAACTTGTCATGTTGAACCTTACCGCGATTTTGAACATATATCGCACAAAGAACGAATACCCCCAATACAAAAAAACCCATAAAATTCTCTTTTCAAACCTAATCTGTTGCTGCTTCTGGCAGCCGCTAAATATAAACGGTTTCTGACTATATATAAAGTGTTGTCATCTTTCGCCAATACTGTGCTCGGTGTGCTCGGCCATCCCATAAGTGCATTTCATGGGAGATATCTTTTTCGATAAGTTGGTGAGAGAAACTCAAGTTGTTGTCTAAAAACGGATCCTCTCGACCAACCGTCATGACAATATCCATTTCGCGTAGTGCTTGTAGTTTTTTCTCACAGGTCAAACCGTCAATGAAATGCGAAGGCGAGTTAAAATAAATATTTTCGTCGTAATATCCATCAAATAAATCGTTAAAAGCTTCGATGGCAAAGGTGAGGTCGTAACGCCCAGAAAACGCCACTAATTTCTTAAATAGATGGGGGTGACGAAAAGCAATGTTGGTGGCATGAAACGCGCCAAGACTGCAGCCGTGGGCGATGGTGCAAGGGTCAGTGTTTAACGAATTCATTAAGGGCATTACTTCATTCAGTAGATATTCTTCAAATTGAATATGACGTTGAATACGGTCGGCAGGGTGGCGCCAAAAGCAATAGAGCGACTCGTGGTCGACGCTATCGACGCAAAAGAGCTGCAATTGACCCGCGTCAAGCCTAGTTTGTAACACACTAACCAAGCCAAGGTCTTCATATTCATAAAAGTGCCCATCCCGCGTTGGGAATACCAGTACCTTGGCGCCAGCATGGCCAAAGACTAATAGCTCCATATCGCGTTGCAGGTTTGGGCTGTGCCATTGGTAGTATTTTCTGTTCATAGCATTAGTATTAGCATTAGTACTAGCATTAGTATTCACAGGTCAGCAAAAAAGACACGTAAGTTGTCTAATAACTGCGTTTGTTCTTTGGCGGCGTCCGGGTAGTCCGCGTGACCTTGGCTTAAGACAAAGAGCTCAAACGGATTGCGCTTAATAGGTAGTGCGTTATAAATACAAAACTGACCGGGGGGCGTAACCACGGGGTCAGATAAGGCCGCGGCAATATGTGTTGGCACCCGGATAAACTGTGCTGCGGTTGCGGCATCAAAATAACGCAGAACTTCTTTGGTTTTAGGGTGTTGTTTGCAAAAGTCCTGTACTGAGTGCGCGCTTCCGTGGGTTGGGAGTTTTAAGCGCAGCATTTGGTGACCAAAGCTCGGTACCTGAAAATGGGCTCGTTTTATTCGCAAGTCCCAAGGGAGGGCAAGGCAGCCCAAGCCACCGGTAAAGCTAATCCCCATTAGGCCAATGCGCCCACGAGTATTTGGGAACAGCTCTAAGGCGGCAGATACGGCTAACCAAATATCTTCGACGCAGCCGCCTAAAATATATTGCTCACGGTCGTTAATGTGGTAGAGCACATGGAAGTAGGGCTCGTTGGGTACGCCGGGCAGTTGGCTTTTTGACAAGCCTCGGCTGCATGGGAATAGGTAAGCGACGTCGTTCAGTGGTAGCTCGTGCTCGGGCTCATAGCCGCCACCATATCCGTGACCAACGATAATGACGCGCTCGACTTTGCCGTGCTTGGGCACCATTGCCCAACCGTGAATCGTGATTTTATCGCTTGTGGTGTATTGCAGATCGTGAACATTGAAATGCGTATTTTCACGTCTAACGGAGCTTAATTGTGCGTTTGGGGTGATTTTTAGCGCATGCTGATAACGACGTTGCCAAAAATTGGCAAAATCCGATGGGGGCTCAGGTGGTTTTACCTTAAGTAAGCGCTCAAGAGTGTAATGAAAATTTGGATTATATATTGTCATTCGTACACGAGCCTTCGCTGGGAGGCGTAAATCCTTGCGGGGTTTTTCCTTGTAGGTGATACGCAAAAGCAATTATTTCTGCGACAACATGATATAGGGCGGCTGGTATCTCATCTCCCAGCTCTAATGTACCCAGCAGTGCCACCAGTTCTGGGTTTTCATATAGGGGAACATTGGCCTCTTGAGCAATGCGAATAATCTCACTCGCAATTGCACCTTCCCCCGTGGCGGTGATTGTGGGAGCTTTACCACCTTCGTACTTTAATGCGATCGCTTCTACGGAAAATAAATCATCAAGCATTTGTATTCACCAAGTGTTGTTCTATTCGGGTCTCTTTACCTTGGGGTTTGCCTTGCTGATATGTCATTTCACGAATCTCTAAACCTTGTTCTTGTAAGCGCTCACGAAGGGTGTGCCCCTCGCGCTGTATCATCTGAAGTGCCTCACTGTTGTCGGCCCAAATATGTGTGGATAGTGTGTGTTTTACTAGTTTAGCTTGTACATACATTTGTCCCAGTGGCGCGATGTCAAAAGCGAGATTGATCACCCATTGTTTTTCAAGTGTGTCTTCGTTGCTGTTATCAGYATGTTCATAGGCCTTTTCTTCAATACGTAGCTGAAATAGATCGATATTGTGGTGTGGCCCCAGAATGGGGATTTCCATTTGCAGGCTTTTGCTTTGAGAGGTCTCTGAGGACTCATTCGCAGTGCTGCGCTGCAAGCTGCTCAGCTGATGGAATTGGATGCGGTTGAGCGCGGAGGCTAGCATTCTTAGTAGTAAACCGACGCCCGCCTCTTCATAAGTGCTGTCTCGTCGTGCGGCTTGCCCGGCACTCAATTGCGGAAAGCTAAACGGATTAGCGGCCACGCTTGAGTTTTGAGCGGCTTGAATTCCCGCGAGTAATTTATCTTGGCCGTCGCTTTTCTGCTCCTGTTTTAGGGCGGCAATAAGTTTACTAATTTGTATTTTTAAATCACTGCTCAGTAGTTCCTCGCTTTCAGTTCTTGCTGATGCTGAGGTGTTATTCGGTAGCACACCATTATTTTGCAAGCCTGCGAGTATTTGTTGCGGGCTTAAATACTGGCTTCGAGAAGCGCTAGAAGAGGCTGCGTTTGAGCTCGCTGTGTTTGAATTGCCTTTTTGAGCGTCTAGTGGTGTTGATAACTGTGATTGTGCTTTTGCGGAGATCGAACTGTTGTTTTTATTTAATGCTGATGGGCTGGCTTGAAACGCGGACGATATAGTGTTGTTAGCGTTAGTTTGAGTACTTGTGCCCGTACTAGTGCTTGAGTTGGCACTTGAATTAGCCCCTGCATTTTGGCTTTTGTCTGCGGTGCTACTTGTGTTGCCGGTGTTTACACTGCTTGACGGCGTTTTGCCTTTCATTTCTTGGTGAGTGTTCAAGTGCGCGGCAGCTAAGTTGGTATTTTTAGAGCGCTTGTTCTCGCTGTCACCTACGCCGGATTGTAGAATGTTTTTTAGGGCGCCAGATTGGTCGCCTTGAATTAAATCTCGTTGTCCTTTTTCCGCAAAAACACCTGATTGTTGAATCGCCCGTTTAATTGTCGTGCTAAGTGCCTGGGCTTGTTTTTCTGGCGCGGTATTATTCGATGTTGGGCTATCAGAGCCTAATGGCTGATTGTAAGATCCAGAAAATTGACTCGATTTTGACAGCGAGTTAATTAACTGGTTGGCTAATGCTTGCGTCTTGTCTGATAGCAGCTGTTGCTGTGCGCGTGGTTGATTTAGCATTTCTAATGCGGGGGCTAAATTTTGCTGGTAAGGCATAACCGAATTGAGTGCGTTCAATAAAGTTTTTACCACCGGTGTTGGGTTTTGAGGAATAAATAACTGTTGTTGAGCGTCAATTTTAACGGGAATATGGGTGCCGACCTCAAGCGGAAATGCAGTGGCTACCACGACAGACCTGCCCGCTATTTTAAGCATAGAGCGGTATAACGGATCGTCGTTTTGCGGGTGCTTAATGTCTGGCGCATTGCTATTTCTTTGCTCTGACGGTGCCGGTCGAGGCGGGCTGACTTGGATGACTTTTGCTTGATAGACTTCATCTCGGATGAGTTTGGCGTCGCTAATGTTTTGTTTGGTGATTGTGGGCTTGTTTGTTGCAACATCGGTGGTGTCACGATGATTTTTTTGCGGTTCAGCCTGTTGGGCTTTGCTTGTTCGGCGTGCCTCTTGTGAAACGCTATGAGCAATTTGTTGATAGATACCTGCGCGAAAGCTTTTAGCCGCCTCTGGAGCTTTATTTGGTCCTGCCGTTGATTTTTCGGCATTGCTTGTTGTGCCTAGAGGTTTATGTAAAAAATCATCATCGAGTAATTTGCCAGAACCTGCCAATAAAAAGAATTTGGATATATCCAAATTTTGGAATAGCTGCTTAGCGCTTGGGTTGGTTGCTGTGGTTGGTGTTTGCTGTGTGGGCTGAGGTGTGTGTGGTGCTGGTTGAGGCGACGATTTTGACGTTGTGTTTGTGTCTTGAGCTGGCTGAGGTGTAAGGGCGGCCGGGTTTTCAGGACGTATTGCGGTTTGGCGAGTCGCTATATTTTGGAGCTGGGCAGGACTTTTTGTTTGGTTTTGATTTAATACTGGCGCCTGAGTATTTGGGGCTTTTGGGGGCGACGTTTGTGTATTTTGGAGTATATTTTTAAACGCTTTTTGTTTGTTGGTACTGCCATCAAAACCAACGCTCTTAAGTATGTCCTCTTTGGCGCCAGGTTGCTTAAATGCCGCTTTAATATTTGCAAGGCGGTGTTTGATAGTGTCACTTGTTTCGTTTAGCGGAGACGATGTTTTCTCGCTAACCGGGGACGACGAAGATTTAGAGCGTTTATTTACTTGGCTTGAGGGTTCACTGACCGCGAGTTTAGCAAGTGTTGGGGCTTTACTTTCAGGTCGAATAATGGCACTTTTTGTTTGTGGCGCTCGGGCATTGATTTGCTTGCTGGGTTTACTGTAAACCTCAACGGCAAGTTGTTTGGCTAATTGTGAAAGCTTGCGATCTAGGCCTTGCCATTGATTGTTTTTTTGTGAGTCTGAGCGCGCTTGGGTATCAAATACACCGGAGTTCTCAATAGCCGTTTTAACGAGGGTTTGTAAGTTGTTCGAAATAACCCTGTTACTTTTTAAGGCTTGAGCACCGACGGATGGGCTTTGCTCTTGTGTTGTTGAGTTTTTACTGGTTTTTTCGCTCTTGGTGTTGTTGCTGGTATTGGTGTTATTGCGCGGCGCAAAAATTTGTTTCACCAAAGCTTGTAAGCTATGTTCAATATTGCTTTTGGTTGCAGGGCTTACCGCTTGCTCATGGCGTAAGTTTTGTAATACTGCTCGAATAGGGTTGTGAGTCTGCTCGTGCTCGGTACGCTTGGGCTGTATTTGTTCACTATTCGTTGTTTTTTCGCTTGAGGTTTTGCCTTCTATTAACGGCTCTCGGCTGCTGGTAGTATTTTGAACTTTGGAAGCCGTATTCGTATTAAGGAGGGCGGATTCGGGCTTTGGTGTACTAGTGCTTGGTGCCGGTTGACTGGCTTTTTGAGTTGTTGCCGTCTCTGCCGTTGGTGTCTGTTTAGGTGTTTTTACCTGCGATTGTTCAGGGCGAGACGCAGGTGTTGGTTCTGGGGGAGCGGCGTTTTTTTGTTTCTGTGTTGTAAGCTCAGGTTTGGTGTAAATATCGTTGGCAATTTGTTTTGCTAGTTGCGCGAGTTTTTTTTCCAGCCCTTGCCATTGTGTGGCTTTTTGATTGCCAGCTTGTTCTGTGTCTAATACCCCCGAGGTATTAATGGCGGCTTTGACGAGGTTTTGTAAGTCGGGTGAAATAATTTTACTAGGGCTTGGTCTTGCCGGTGTGCCGGTGCTGTTCGCCGGATTGCTTTGATTGCTTAAAGGGGGGGAGGCACTGCCAGGTTGATTGCCGCTAGGTTTAGTGCTGTTTGCTGCTTCTAGGCTAAATGTTTGTTTTATAAAAGCCTGAAGGCTTTTTTGGATACTTGACTTGGTGGCTTTGGGGATCGACTCGTCTTGACCAAGTGTTTTTAATATGGCGCTGACAGGTTGGCGAAGTTTATCCGCCGGTGGTGGCGGTGATGCTTTCTGGTTTTTTTGCTCGGGTTCAGTAGCGCCGGTTTTACTCGGAGTTTCGGTGCTACGTGCTTGAGCCGCTTGCTTGCTTTCGTTTTTATTCTTGGTATTGGCCGCTGTACTGTTCTTTTGGGCGCCTACTAGGTCGTCGTTTTCTATTGCCTTTTGATTCGTGGGGGCGGAGGGCTGTGCCGTATTGCTTTGAGGTGCTCGATTGGCTTGTGCTGGGCTGCCGTCGCTTGTCGGTGCCTTTGTCGCGGAAGCATCTTGTGAGCTTATATTGCTAGCTGATTTGTTCTGGGTCGGGGTGGTTTTTAGTGATTCACTTCTGAGCGGCGCATCTTTAGGTGTATCACTGGCTGGCAGGGGCTTTACTGGCGTCGAGCCTGCCGCTCTGTTCGTCGGCTCTTGCTTAAGCCGATGCTCGTGCGACGAATTGGCGGGAATATCAATAGGCATGGGTTTGGGCGACAGCTAATGATTTTGGGCTAACTTGGTAAGTAAAATACCTTATGGCAGCACATTACTGACACCATGTCATAAGTATGCGCGATATCGCAAGGATTACCAGCGCTGTTGAATGATCAAATGGGAAGAGTGGGGCGGGGAGAGCCCCGCATCATGGCGATGCGGGGCTAGTCAAACTTACAGCTTAAAGTCCATGGTTCAACTTAGTTACAAGAAGCGCTGATATCGTTCAATACACTACGGTTCATGCCTGTGCCTGAGTTTAGCTCAATAGGGCATGCCACTTCTTTGTATTTAAGTGCTGGGTTATCCGCTGATTCAAACCAATCAGCAAACCACAAGCAACCCTCATATAGCTCTGTTAAACCGCGTGAGCCGAAGACGTTGTCACAACGTTGAGTAACGCATGATTTATAAGCCGTATGGCTAGCATTGAAGCCAAGATCTTGCTTACAAGCGGCTAGGAAGCCACCGAATTGAGCGCCAAGCTCAGAATCAGAGACATTCCATTGATCCGAACATGCGTTGAACGCGCCGACACCGCCGCCAGGAACCATGATGTCGAACTGGCCGCCGCCAACATCAAAGCCAATGTTGATAGCTTGTACGATCATGGTTTTGCCTAGAAGTGCAGCAGAACCCGGGTCGCCTGGAGAGTTGTGAGAGCTACCAGTAAAGTCAATTTGGAAACAACGACCACATACGTCACCGTTAGAGGTAGCCGCATAACCATAAGAAAGTGTGTCACTTACGGCGAATGGGGCTAGATCGAAACATGTGTGTGCATCGCCGCCGTTGTCACAGCTACTACCAACGTCTCGGCTGGGGAGAGGGATGTTGTTTGATGAACAGCTTTCCATGGCATCCATAGCTGATGGGACGTTACCGCTCCAGCCACAGTGAGGCTTACAGCAATCCCA
Source organism: Alteromonadaceae bacterium (assembly GCA_002746115.1). GTDB lineage: Bacteria > Pseudomonadota > Gammaproteobacteria > Pseudomonadales > Cellvibrionaceae. Next base: position 444 of record NVXL01000021.1, on the reverse strand, counting down.
GAAGCGTGTGGCATAACCGTCACAGCTACCTGGTGCGCCAACGCCGCCGCCGGGTGGGGTCGTTGGTACTGGTGTAGGTTCTGGTGTGGCTGTTGGTTGAGGGGTTGCTGTAGGTACTGGCGTTGCAGTCGGTTGAGGTGTTGCGGTTGGTGTCGGAGTTGTTTGACCACCGCAATCTTCAAATACGCCACCACCGGTGTTGTTTGGATCGTTACAAGTGCTTGCGCCGATACAGCTTGTGTTGTCTTCCCAGCCCCAGCCGGATGTTTGGTTTTTACATACTGGGCGAGGAGCTTCGCTGTACCACTGACACATCTGAGTACATTGCCCAGGATCCGGAGTTGCAGTTGGTACGGCTGTAGGTGTTGCAGTTGGTACAGCGGTAGGCGTTGCAGTCGGTACAGCTGTTGGAGTTGCAGTTGGTACAGCGGTAGGCGTTGCAGT
>NVXL01000020.1 GCA_002746115.1 Alteromonadaceae bacterium | reverse complement strand
CAATTGATTGGTGCTCATGCCTGAGGGGGGCTTGCGAAGGTGGCTTTTCCCTAAGCTGCGCTTGGAAGTGCGCTTAGCCCTACAGAACCCTCGTATTTGAACTGTTTTCCGTAGCCATTCGGCGATGAATCGGCTAACCTTCCGGCTCTTTGTGCGTTCCTTATATATAGCTATGTGGCTATCAGCCTCTTGGGGTTGATACTGCTGGGTTGCGAAGTCTTAAATGGCTGCGTAAATAAGCAATGCACTGACATCTTTTTTTGGCAATTGAATCAAAATACAGTTCTCATATGGCACCTGAAACGCATACCCCGATGATGCAGCAATACTTACGCATCAAAGCTGAACACCCCAACGAATTAGTCTTTTACCGTATGGGGGATTTCTACGAGTTATTCTTTGATGACGCTAAGAAGGCCTCCAAGATACTTGACCTTACCTTAACGGCGAGAGGCAAGGCTGGGGGCAACCCAATCCCCATGTGTGGCTTGCCTTATCATGCGGTGGATAATTACTTTGCTAAATTAGTTAAGCAAGGTATTTCGGTGGCGGTATGTGAGCAAATAGGTGACCCCGCGACCAGTAAAGGGCCGGTCGAACGGAAGGTCGTGAGGGTCATAACGCCGGGAACGGTCAGTGATGAAGCTTTGATGGACGCGCATCGCGATACGTTGTTGGCGGCGGTTTATCAGGGGCAACAAGGCTATGGTATTGCCACCCTAGATATGGGCAGCGGGCGGTTTGTGGTCTTTGATGTGGCCGATGAAGAGCTGTTAGCAAATGAGTTAGAGCGTTTAAAACCTGCAGAATTATTGGCCAATGAGGCGCAAGAGTTGCCTGCGCATGTGGTTAATCGCCCAGGATTTCGCGCTCGCCCTCACTGGGAGTTTGAGCTTGATACGGCCAAGCGTTTGCTGACTGAGCACTTTAATACGCATGACCTTGCCGGCTTCGGTTGCCCGGATGATTTGCAGGCATTATGCGCGGCGGGGTGTTTGCTTGCTTACGCCAAAGAAACTCAGCGTACTGATCTTACCCATATCTCCTCTTTGTCGGTCGAGAACCCGGATACCACGGTCACGCTTGATGTCTCAACGCGAAAGAATTTGGAAATTGATTTTAACCTGATGGGCGGGGAAGAGAATACGCTCTACAGTGTGCTTAATACCAGCGTTACGGCGATGGGCGGACGTTTATTGCGCCGTTGGTTGAATACGCCGCTGCGTGATATCCATGTATTGAATGCGCGGCAAGAAGCGATCAGTCGTTTATTGCGTAATTATTTGTTTGAGCAAGTACGGCAACCATTGAGACATGTGGGTGATTTGGAGCGTATTTTGGGGCGCATTGCCTTACGTTCGGCACGACCACGCGATTTGTCGCGCTTGTGTAGCTCGCTTGCCCAGTTACCGACCTTGCAGCAGTATTTACGTCAGGATGAATCCGCTAGCGATGAAGCTAGTGAACAAAGCCAAGTATCAGAGTCACCCCTGCAAAAACTTGCCAAGCGAATGCAAGAATTCCCCGAGTTGGTGGATACTTTACAGCGCGCCTTAGTGGAAACTCCACCCGTTGTGATTCGTGATGGTGGTGTTATTGCCGAGGGCTACGACAGTGAGCTGGATGAGTTGCGCTCGATCAGCACTAACGCCGGTGATTATTTGGTCAGGCTGGAAACGCAAGAGAGGGAAAAAACCGGTATCTCGACCCTAAAAGTGGGTTACAACCGAGTGCACGGCTACTTTATCGAAATCAGTAAAGCGCAATCTGTAAATGCACCAGTAGAATATATTCGTCGGCAGACGCTTAAAAATGCTGAGCGCTTTATTACACCGGAATTAAAAGAATTCGAAGATAAGGCTCTGTCCGCTAAAAGCCGAGCCTTAACACGTGAAAAGCATATTTATGAGTCCTTAATCGACGAGCTGAATACGCAGTTAAATCCCTTGCAGATATCAGCAGCGGCGATTTCTGAGCTAGATGTTTTGGCCTCATTAACTGAGCGTGCTGAGCAGTGTAGTTTTGTTCGACCGGAATTAAATGAATCCGAAGGTATTCATATTGAGCAAGGTCGCCACCCGGTGGTGGAAAGCGTATTAGAGTCGCCTTTTGTGGCGAATGACTTAAGGTTCGATCAATCCCAGCGCATGTTAATTATTACCGGCCCTAACATGGGCGGTAAATCGACTTACATGCGTCAAGCGGCTTTGATTGTATTGTTGGCGCAAGTGGGGAGTTATGTTCCGGCGGGTGCTTGTCGTTTAGGTTTGGTGGATCGCATATTTACCCGCATCGGCTCCTCGGATGATTTGGCCGGAGGCCGCTCGACCTTTATGGTTGAGATGACCGAGACTGCGAACATATTAAATAACGCGACTCATAAAAGCTTGGTATTGATGGATGAAATTGGGCGAGGCACGAGTACCTACGACGGTTTGTCTTTAGCGTGGGCAAGTGCTACGCATTTAGCTAAAAAAATTAAGGCCTTTACCTTATTTGCGACGCACTATTTTGAGATAACAGAACTTCCTGACATTCTTGATAATGTCAGGAATATTCATTTGGATGCTACAGAGCATAATGACGACATTGTGTTCCTACATAATATTCAAGCCGGCCCCGCGAGTAAAAGTTATGGTTTGCAGGTGGCGAAGCTAGCGGGTATTCCAGCAGATGTGTTGGTGAGCGCACGGGAGCAATTACACTTTCTTGAAACACAGCATCAGTCGGTGACGATTAACCCTGATAATGTCAATACCCCTATTCAGAATGTTGTTAAAGAGCCTGTATCAAAGACCATTATGCAGGGCGATTTGTTTGGCTCGGGTGAGCCGAGTGCCGCAGACGCGTATCTTGAAGCACTGGACCCGGATAGTTTGAGCCCTCGGCAGGCAATGGATGAGTTGTATAAGTTAAAAGCACTCCAGAATAGCTAGCAAGATTTAAACTAATTGTTTATATCTTGTAGTGAATTAACGAAAATAGTGATATTTTTGCAGCAAAATTAAGCGATGAGCCGATACGGCTTAAAATGTGGCGAATGAACTTGCGCATATTTAGCCCTGCAATGGCTTTTTATCGTATGAACAAGCTGCTAAAATGTCGCATTCAAATTATAGGAGATTAGCAAATGACGTTCGTAGTGGGAGAAGCCTGTATCAAATGCAAACACACCGACTGTGTCGAAGTGTGCCCGGTAGACTGCTTTTATGAAGGCCCCAACTTTTTAGTTATTCACCCAGACGAATGCATTGATTGTGCGCTGTGTGAGCCTGAGTGCCCAGTAGATGCTATCTTTGCGGAAGATGAACTGCCTGATGACCAAGCCGAGTTCTTAGAGATTAACACGGAGCTTGCGGAAACGTGGCCAAACATCACCGAGATGAAAGACTCCCCTGCGGATGCAGTAGAGTGGGAAACGGTTAAAGAGAAGAAGCACTTATTGGAGCGTTAAGCGATCTGAGAGTGTTTATTGCCAAAAAAGCCGCATCAGATGCGGCTTTTTTATGTATGTAGCTTAACTTTAAGCGGTTACGCTTCACCAAATAGGGCGGTTGCATCAAGACCCTGCTTTTCAAGGATGTCTCTTAGTCGGCGTAGAGCCTCTACTTGGATTTGACGGACACGTTCACGTGTTAGACCAATTTCACGACCAACCTCTTCTAGCGTGCTTGTCTCGTGACCCCTTAAGCCAAAGCGGCGGGCAACAACTTCGCGTTGCTTTTCGCATAACTCGTCTAGCCAATCGTTAAGACTTGCGCTTAGATCACTGTCTTGTAAAAGCTCAACAGGGTCACTCACTTGTTGGTCAGGTACGGTATCAACAACAGTCTTATCGGATGATGGGCCAACGGCGACGTCCATTGAGGTGACGCGCTCATTAAGGGCTAGCATCTTCTCAACATCAGCTACGGGCTTATCAAGTAAGGTGGCGATTTCTTCAGGGGAAGGTTCGTGATCAAGTTTTTGAGATAACTCGCGAGCAGCTCGTAGGTAAACATTTAACTCTTTAACAACATGAATCGGTAAGCGAATGGTTCGGGTTTGATTCATGATTGCGCGTTCGATGGTTTGACGAATCCACCACGTGGCGTAAGTTGAGAAGCGGAAGCCGCGCTCTGGGTCAAATTTTTCTACTGCTCGGATAAGGCCGAGGTTACCTTCCTCAATTAGGTCGAGTAGTGCTAGGCCGCGATTGACGTAACGGCGGGATATTTTGACGACTAAACGCAAGTTGCTTTCGATCATGCGCTTGCGTGCGGCTTCTTCGCCCTTCAAAGCCTTGCGTGCGTAATAGACTTCTTCTTCAGCACTTAATAGTGGCGAGAAGCCGATTTCGTTTAGGTAAAGCTGGGTGGCGTCTAGGTGCTTCTGGTAGCCCTCTTCGGTATCGCCATCGTCTTTAGAGCCAGCTCTTGGCTTGGCTTTCGTTTTAGCCTTTGGTTTGGCTTTAGCCTTTGGCTTAGTTTTAGCCTTGGCTTTTAACGGTGCTTTTTGTTCTTGCTCCAGAGTTTCACCGCTCGGTTCATTAATAACGCTTTCATTATTCTCAAAACTAAGTCCACTAGAAAGTATTGACGCCTCAGCGCTGGTGCCGGTTGTTGACACAGTTTCGAATTCTTGAATTGACATTATTTTATCCCCTGCGGTCTTGCTCTGTTTTAACGGAATTTGTATATCTACAACGCGATGTTGGCTGACTTAAAGATACAACTACTTTAAAAGCGGATATAGAGTTTGTTACAAAATTTTCTGTTTTGAATCATCTGATAATACTTAACAATGGAGCGCAAAATAAACTGATAACTTGATCATAATCACGCCTTACGGAGGCCTAATAAACACGGTCGTAGTTGGCTCCGTTATAACGGGTTTATGTAGTCTAGTACTAATTCCGGAGTCTATTTAATCATATCGGCAGAAAGTCGCTCAAGTTGAGCGAGTCTTGCAATTTTTTAGTTAAAGATAAGCGACTAGAGCCGTTAATTTTATCGTTAGTATTTAACGTTTAGGTAAAAATTTCAAAGGGTCAACAGGTTTACCGTCATTACGGATTTCAAAGTGAAGTTTGACACTGTCGGTACCGCTTGACCCCATTCTGGCGATAGCTTGTCCCATCTTAACGCTTGCGCCTTCTTTCACCAGTAGCCGACTATTGTGGGCGTAGGCACTAAGGTAGCGATCACTGTGTTTGATGATGACTAATCTGCCATATCCTCGCAACCCTTCGCCGGAATAAACAACTGTTCCGGCAGAGGCAGCTTTAACAGACTCCCCCATTTGCCCTTGAATATCAATCCCTTTGTTAAAACTTGCATTAGGGCGGAATTTGCCCACGACTTTACCCTTAGCGGGCCAAACCCAGTGCTTGGGGTTTTGTGTGGGAACTGGGGGTGTTTTTTTTGTAAGCCCCTTCGTTTTATTTATCGAACGCGTATTGGGTTTGGTTCGAGGGGCGCGGGCTGGCGCGGGGTGTTTTATTTTGGCGTTTGAATCCGCAACTTTTGAGACTTTCTTGATTCGTGGGGCTGTTTTCTTTGTCTTGAGAGTCTTTTTTAGGTTCAGTTTTTGCCCCGGGTAGATCGTATATTTTGAAGTGATACCGTTGTTGAGGGCTATTGTGCCTATATCGATATTGTATCGCCAAGCGATTGAGTAGAGTGTTTCCCCCTTGGATACGATATGAAAACTTCTACTCTTTGATGGGGGCTGTTTTGTGTCTGTAACAGCGACGGATTTGTGCGGTGACGCGCACGAAGCGAGACCTATTAGGGTGATCAATATATTGATCGCTTTTAGTGTTTGGTTCAATTTAAACACGTGCGTTTACACCGTTTAGAAACTTTTACGCTTAGGCTTGGCCTTGATGGGTTAGAACTTATGGCGCTTACCAGTTGCGATATATTATAAATAGGTCTATTTGTCTTGCTCTAAGTTAATGCGTATTTCACGGAAATCCGAACTTTGTTGATTTTTATCAACTTGTTTAGGCTTGAGCTTTAGGTTCGTGATTTAAGCCAGTGTGCGCTGTATTCGGTGATCCAGACGATACCAATGCCCCCGAAAAAGGCGATGATAACGAACAATAGTTGATTGTGTTCACCATTGTTGGTGCTGTAGCTCCAGGGTGAAACGTTGCGTTGCACTAAAGGAATTAGCTCACCGTGGCGATCGGTAATGGCTTCCAGGACAATTTTCCATGGCCAAACAACATTGAGTGAGCCGATTAAAAAACCAATCAGCACGGCCAATGTTTTCTGGTGGTAACGACTGAGCAACCATGATACAAAGCGCGAAAACACGAGTAGACCAGCAATACAGCCTGCCCCAAAGCTTGCCAGTGCGAGTAGATCAACATCTTTGATAGCGTTAAGAAAAGCCGGGTATAGGCCAAGCAGTAAGAGGATAAAGCTACCGGATATGCCCGGTAAGATCATGGCACATATAGCAATAAACCCACCGAAGAACAGCACCCACCAATCGCCAGGAAGTTGGGTGGATTTCGAGAGGGAGATAAGAATGACAAATGATGCACCTAATGCGCAATACAGCCAGTCAAGTAGGCGCCACGCGGGCTGCTGACGATATAGTAACAGCACTGAAGCACAAATTAGGCCAGCGAAGAAGCTCCAAACTAGCAGTGGCGAATGTTGTAGCTGGTAACTGATGACGGATGCAAAGGTTTTAATGCTCAGTAATATGCCGCCAAATAAGGCGAGTAAGAAGTTACCGTTAATATGGTGCCAGAACTTAACTGGCCCTTCTTTGAACAATACTATGAGTGCGCTTGGGTTGCAGCGTTTGAGCGAGTCGAGCATTTCATCATAGATGCCGGTAATAAACGCAATCGTTCCGCCTGATACGCCGGGAACTACATCTGCCGCCCCCATGGCTAAACCTTTGATGAGGATGATAATGTAGTCTTTAAACGAGCGCTCAGTCATGTTTTGGCCTTGGCTTTTTTTGCGTAATTAGTTTAGCGTAATTGGTTTGGCGCAGTACTGTTTAGTAAATGCTGTTCAGTAAATACCACCTAGCGGGTAACCCCGGAAAGAAGTGGTACGAACTTAACCGGTTCTAATTTTTGGGTGCGAAACTTGCTGGAGTCTCCCTCGCGGATCACTAGTGTAAGGTCTTGCTGTTCAGCACCGACGGGTATGACCAATACGCCGTTAGGAGCGAGCTGATCTAGTAAGCCTTGGGGTACCTCACGCGGGGCAGCTGTTGATAATATTGCGTCAAACTCGCCAGCATCGGGCCAGCCAAAGCCGCCGTCGGCATGTTTTAAGCGGATGTTATGTAAGCCCAATAAGCGAAAGCGTTTGCGGGCTTTTTCTTGCAGGGGGCGAATACGCTCAACGCTTAGGACTTGGTCGACTAGTTGTGCGAGTACGCAAGTTTGATAACCTGAGCCGGTACCGACTTCAAGTACGCGTTGTAGTGGGCCGCTAGCACCTAGTAATATTTCGGTCATTCGGGCGACGATATAGGGTTGGGAGAGCGTTTGGCCGTGACCGATGGGTAGTGCGGTGTCTTCGTATGCGCGGTGGGCAAGCGCTTCATCAAGAAATAGATGGCGGGGAGTGTTTCCCATAACATCTAATACGCGTTGATCGCTAACACCTTGCTCGATCAAGCGACCGACGAGACGGTCGCGTGTGCGCTTAGATGTCATGCCTATGCCTTCAAACTTTGATGGATCCATGCTCCCCCCTGATTTGTTACTATTATAGTGGTGCAGTTATACTGGCACAGCTTACTACGGTGTTGTTTGTCGCATTAGTCGCTATTGTGCATTACTGCGTTGTGCAGTAAACATATTTCACGCAGTACTGATGTGGCGAACTCGCCGCTAGCTAAGCTAAATTTTAAAACAAGGTTGTTGTCGGTAAATTCCCAGCGTAGTCCTTGTGGCCATAATACTAGGCGACGGCGCTCTTGATTTAAGCCGCAGTGCTCTAGTTTTTCTAACCACTGTTGGTAGGGGGCAAGTACGGCTTTATCGATTTCTGCTGAGGCATGTTGGCTGGCGTTGCGTCCGCGTCCCCAAAGTGGGGCGGTTGCCGAGTTCACACCATTTGGGCGATTTTTGATTTCGCTTTCATCCGCTGTGAAGATTTCGTTCACATCGCCTTCAAGGCAGTCAGACCAATTCGATTGGCTCACACGTTCAGATAATACCAGGTTAAATAAATGTGAGCGTCCAGCGGACATTGCGAGGCTGCGTTTGTTGCGGTTGCGAATGGTGACTTTATCTAGTATCCATTGCTCGGCCAAGCTTAAGTTGGAGCCTCCACGCCCAAAACGTTGTTCGCCAAAATAGTTTGGCACGCCTTGTTCAGTGATCTGTGTTAATCGTTGTTCTAGTAATTCTTTTAGGGTGCTGTCTAGGGGGGCTGTATGCTCTGGCTCGGCATTGTCGCTACGTAGGTTGCGTAGTGTGATTTCAAAATAGTTACTTTCGTGTGTGCCTCGGCGTAATTTTTGGTGGTGACGAGTGGATTCTAGTATCTCTATATTGGCTTCAGACTGTTTGATAAAGTCGTCCCAATTTTCGGTAAATCTTGGTTTGGGCAGGTAAATGCTAAACCATTGGAAGGTCTCGGCGTGACGGTCTTTTTTACCGCTGTAGCTAACATCATTTGGTTTGATTCTAAAATATTTGGCAAGTTTTTCGGCAATCCACGTAGTATTTTCACCGCATTTTTTTATGTGTACATAAAGGTGCTCGCCCTCGCCTGAAGGGGTGAAACCAAGCTTTTCATCGACTAAGAAGTCTTTTACCTCGGTGCGAAAATCGGCAATGATTTTTGGTTTTGCAGTGGCGTAGGTGTAGTTCAAGTCGAGCGCTGTGTCGACGGCTGGACTGCTTGCTTGCTCGTCGGCTTTGGCGGCAGGGGCGTTAGATTTTGTGCTGTTAGATTCTGTCGTGTCTGATTCTGGAGCACTAGATTCCGGAGTGTTAGGTGCTTGTTCGTTTGTTTCCGGCTCGCTAGCTTGCGCGTCTTTTGGCGTTTCTTCTTTAGGTGCTGCGTCGTTAGTGATCAATTGGTTTGTTGTCCGCTAATAATGTATTGAATAATTGGTAGGCGAGTGTTTGACCGGTGTTACAGGCTGTCTTTGGGGCTTAATAGTACGACGGCGTGAGCGCAAATGCCCTCTTCGCGGCCAACGTAGCCCAGTTGTTCGGTGGTGGTGGCTTTGACGTTAACATTGTCGACATCGGTTTTGAGGTCGGCGGCAATGTTTGCGCGCATATCGAGAATATAGGGCGCCATTTTTGGTGCTTGAGCCAAAATGGTTAAATCGGCATTTACGATGAGGTGACCACGCTGCCTGACTTTGGCATAAACCATGCGCAGCAAAGTACGGCTGTCGGCATTGCGGTACTGTGGGTCAGTATCGGGAAAGTGTTTGCCTATATCCCCAAGTGCTGCGGCGCCGAGTAGAGCATCACAAAGTGCGTGTAGCAATACGTCGCCGTCTGAATGCGCCACTAGGCCGCGAGGGTGTGAAATGGCGACACCGCCAATTACGATTTTGTCGCCATTGCCGAATTTATGAATATCAACACCGTGTCCAATGCGCATAGTTTTATGACTTCTTTTGTGTGCTTAAAATAAACTCGGCCCAAGCTAAATGTTCAGGCACGGTTACTTTGATGTTGTCGGGGCGATCCGTAATAACGCTAACGGTTTCACCTACGTGTTCCAGTGCAGAAGCTTCATCTGTTACCGGTATGTTGTTTTGCTCGCAGTAATGTAAAGCCTGATACAGTGCATCAAGCGGGAATAATTGTGGTGTATGCGCTAGCCAAAGGGTATTACGGTCTTCGGTGTGTTGAATTTTAACCTTGTTACTGACGCGTTTTATGGTATCAGAAGCGGGTACTGCGAGAATGCCGCCATGTTGTGAATCTAAGCAATGGCTAACAAGTGCATGAATTCGATCCTCGCTTACGCAGGGTCGTGCGGCATCATGAACAAGCGCCCATACTGGTGTATCGCAGACTAAGTGTGTCTTAGTATAGTGTAATGCATTGAATACGGAGTCACTGCGCTCTTTGCCGCCATCAACAATATGTATGCGCGGATGCTGGTAAAGCTCACCTTGTTTCCAATAGTTATCTTCTTTTGCCAGTGCTAGAACCACGCCTTTCACATACTTGAGTGCGAGTAACTTACCAAGAGTGATGTCAATTAGGCGCTTATTTTGTAATGGTAAGTACTGCTTGGGTTGCTCGGACTGCATGCGTGAGCCGATACCGGACGCAGGAACAATTGCCCAAATATCTGCAAGGGTGGATATATCTATAGAAGAAGGAGCGAAGTGTGATATGGACATGGTGGTGCTGGCAGCTGGCAACGGTAAGTGGTCTGGCGTTTTTAATCTTCTACAATCATGTAGAAAGTTTCGCCGTTTTTAATCATGCCCATCTGAGTTCGAGCACGGGCTTCAATACCGTCAAGACCATGCTTGAGCGCATCTACCTCGGCAGCTAAAAATCGATTACGTGTTTTCAAGCGGCCGTTTTCTTCTTGTTGTTTTTTCATTTTGCCATGTAAAGATACAACATTCGCAATGCTGCCATCACCAATCCATAGGCGATATTGCAATGAGAGAAAAACAAGTGTTAGAAGGAAGACCAAGGCTTTCATAGCAGCAGTATAGACTGAGACGCCAAACTAATACATGTTGATTTGCAGGCTCATTAACATGTATTTACGAATCGCGTTAGTTTATGTTCTCTAAAGTGTCGATACTTGGTTGATAAGCAACTGATAAACAACAGGGGTCGATACAAGTATCGACCCCTGTGCGCTAAACATTGTACTAAGCACAGTACTAAACATGCTTAATAAATTGTTTGATTGTTGTCCGACTATTTAAATTCGGCACGGCCACGATAAGGTGCAGCTTCATTCCCTAGTTCAGCTTCGATGCGTAACAGGCGGTTGTACTTAGCAACGCGGTCTGAGCGTGAAAGAGAACCGGTTTTGATTTGACCAGCAGACGTGGCAACGGCTAGATCAGCAATAGTGGTATCTTCGGTTTCGCCAGAACGGTGAGAGATAACCGCAGTGTAGCCAGCATCTTGTGCCATTTTGATCGCGTCAAGTGTTTCGCTGAGTGAGCCGATTTGGTTGAATTTGATCAGGATGGAGTTGGCAATTTTGTTGTCGATGCCTCTTTTAAGGATTTTGGTGTTGGTTACAAACAAATCATCACCAACCAGCTGAGTTTTGTGGCCAGACTTTTGAGTGTGTATTGCCCAGCCATCCCAATCGCTTTCATCCATACCGTCTTCGACAGAAAGAATTGGGTACTTGTCTACAAGGGTATCTAAGTAAGTAGCGAATTCTTCTGAAGTAAATACTTTGCCTTCGCCTGACATGTCATATTTGCCGTCTTTGTAAAATTCTGATGCAGCACAGTCGAGGGCTAAAGTGATGTCTTTACCCAGCTCGTAGCCAGCATTAGCAACAGCTTCTGCGATAGCTTCTAGAGCCGCTTCGTTAGATGGAAGGTTTGGAGCAAAACCACCTTCGTCACCAACAGCTGTGTTTAAACCACGGTTTGAAAGTACTTTTTTCAAGCTATGGAAAACTTCAGCACCCATACGTAGGGCTTCAGTAAAGTTAGGTGCAGAGACTGGCTGGATCATAAACTCTTGAATGTCGACGTTGTTGTCAGCGTGCTCGCCACCGTTGATGATGTTCATCATCGGAACAGGCATTGTGTATTTGCCTGAAGTGCCGTTTAAGTCAGCAATGTGCTGATACAGTGGGATTTTCTTGTCTTGCGCAACGGCTTTAGCGGCGGCAAGTGATACGGCTAAGATGGCGTTGGCGCCAAATTTGGCTTTGTTTTCAGTGCCGTCGGCTTCGATCATGGCGTTATCTAACGCGCGCTGATCGGCAGCGTCGGTGCCAACTAAAAGGGGCTTGATAGAGTCGTTGATGTTAGCGACAGCTTTTAGTACGCCTTTACCTAGGTAGCGGCTTTTGTCACCGTCACGTAGCTCTAATGCTTCGCGTGAACCAGTAGATGCGCCAGATGGGGCACAAGCGCTGCCAACAATGCCTGACTCAAGTACAACTTCCGCCATAACGGTGGGGTTGCCACGTGAATCCATGACTTCAAAACCAATAATGTCCGCTATTTTACTCATAATCACTGACTCTCTCTTTTCAATAAAAAATGTCGATAAAAAGTTTAGATAAAAATTTAGTTTGGGAACTACTAAGAAATATCTAGCGCTGGGAGCGATTTGATTAGCTCATCCACGGCTTTCATTTCGTGTAAAAACGGCTCCAGTTTATCCAGCGGCAGCGCACTTGGGCCGTCGCATTTGGCGTGATCTGGATCTGGGTGAGCCTCAATAAATAAGCCTGCAAGCCCAACTGCGATACCTGCTCGGGCGAGTTCGGCGCTTTGCTGTCGGCGTCCGCCAGAGGCGGAGCCAAGTGGGTCTCTGCATTGCAAGGCGTGGGTGACGTCAAAAATGACTGGGGCGCCGTTGCTGACCTCTTTCATGGTACGAAAACCTAGCATATCGACTACCAAGTTATCATAGCCCATGCAGCTGCCTCGCTCACATAAAATCACCTTTTCGTTTCCGCACTCGGCGAATTTTTCGACAATATTTTTCATTTGTCCAGGGCTTAAGAACTGAGGTTTTTTGACGTTAATCACTGCCTTGGTTTTGGCCATTGCGGTGATGAGGTCGGTTTGACGTGCTAGGAAGGCGGGCAGTTGAATAACGTCGCAAACTTCCGCGACTGGGGCTGCTTGCGCGGCTTCATGTACGTCGGTAATCACGGGAATGTTAAATTCACGCTTGATGCTCTCGAAAATACGTAAGCCTTCTTCCATGCCGGGGCCTCTATATGAGTGCACCGAGGAGCGGTTGGCTTTGTCAAAGGAGGCCTTAAATACGTAAGGAATACCGAGCTTTTGAGTGACGGCTACGTACTTTTCGGCAATTCTTAGCGCCAAATCTTCTGACTCTAATACGTTCATACCGCCAAATAATGTAAATGGCTTGTCGTTAGCGACGTTGAGGTCGCCAACTTGAATAGTCTTGTTTTGCAAGCGAATGCTTCTCCTACCGTAAGCGGATTACTCGGGCGCCTTGTTTTGTGCGTGATCGATAGCGGCCTTAATGTAGCTAGAAAATAAGGGGTGACCGTCACGAGGCGTTGAGTTGAATTCAGGGTGAAATTGACAGGCGATAAACCATGGGTGATCAGCAAGTTCGACCACTTCAACAAGTGTGTCATCTGCGGACCAGCCACCAATACGCATACCGGCTTGACGCAGTTGATCTAAGTAGGTGTTGTTGACTTCGTAGCGGTGACGATGACGTTCAAAGATGCTGGCTTTGCCGTATATCTTTATGGCATTGGAGTCTGTCTCGAGGTGACACTCTTGGGAGCCAAGGCGCATGCTGCCGCCTAAATCCATTGACTCGTCACGCTTTTCGATTTGGCCTTTCTCATCGATCCATTCAGTAATCAAGCCGATAACTGGGTGCGGCGTAGTACGGTCAAACTCGGTACTGTTGGCCCCTTCTAAGTGCAGTACGTTCCGGGCGAATTCAATCACGGCGGATTGCATACCTAGGCAGATACCTAAATACGGTACTTTGTTCTCACGAGCATAACGAACGGCGGTGAGTTTGCCTTCAATTCCACGCTCACCAAAGCCACCAGGCACCAAAATTGCGTCAGCATGGGCGAGAATTTGCGTGCCTTGCTGCTCAACATCTTCGGCGTTGATATAGTCAATTTTTACCTTGGTGCGGTTATGTATGCCAGCATGGTTCAGAGCTTCGTTGAGTGACTTGTACGCGTCGAGAAGCTCCATGTATTTGCCCACCATGGCAACACGGATCTCTCTCTCTGGGTTGAGCTCGTTCTCGACTACTGTGTGCCACTCGCTCAAATCCGCCTCTGGTGCTTCGATCTTAAACTTTTCGAGTACGATTTGATCTAGCTGGAATTTTTGCAGCAATTCTGGGATCGCATAGATTGTTTCGGCGTCGGGTAGTGGCACTACCGCGCGTTCTTCTACATCAGTAAAGAGTGAGATTTTACGACGCGAGTCTTCGCCGACCATTTTCTCTGAACGGCACAATAAAATATTAGGCTGTAAGCCAATTGAGCGCAGTTCTTTTACCGAGTGCTGTGTGGGTTTTGTTTTGGTTTCCCCTGCGGTAGCAATGTAGGGGACGAGCGTAAGGTGCATTAATAATGCATGTTCGCTGCCTAGCTCGTTTTTTAGTTGCCTTACTGCTTCAAGGAAGGGCTGGGACTCGATGTCACCTACGGTGCCACCAATCTCGACCAGTGCCACTTCTGCATCACCAGCACCGCTGATAATGCGTCGCTTGATTTCATCGGTAATATGCGGAATAACTTGAACCGTACCGCCTAGGTAATCGCCGCGACGCTCTTTGCGTAATACGGTTTCATATACCTGGCCGGTGGTGAAGTTATTCCGGCGTGTCATTTTTGTGCGCAAAAAGCGCTCGTAGTGCCCGAGGTCGAGATCTGTTTCGGCGCCATCTTCAGTGACGAATACTTCGCCATGCTGGAATGGGCTCATAGTGCCTGGGTCGACATTGATGTATGGGTCGAGTTTTAAGATGGTAACTTTTAGGCCACGAGCCTCAAGTACCGCCGCAAGTGAAGCCGAGGCAATACCTTTCCCCAAGGAGGAAACCACACCGCCAGTAACAAATATATAACGTGTCATTTGAGCCCTTTAACTCGATTTCAGGATCGCTTTTTAAAAAAGCCGCTTATGTGGCTGGGCATCGCCAGCCGTATTGTGATTGGATCAATACTTTGAAATCTAAACATTGCCACCCGTGTGGGGGTGATGAAGTAAGAGAGATGATGTTTAGGCGCCGCTATTGAGCGTGCCTCTCAGTCCCCTCGGTTCGACGGGGCGCCAGAGTACCAGAAAAGCGTTAAATGCTCAACGTGTAGGGCTTCTGGGCGGTTAGATTACGCTTAAACCTAGTTGCGCTTTGAGTGCTTAGCGCCCGTGGCATGTAGGTTTATATGGTCTGGGCTGAGCGCAGGTAAGACCAGTCGAAACTTAGGTTTGGCTGGTTGTTACTCGTTGTAGTCGTACAGCTGAAAATATCTCCGACGGCAATCAATTGCCCATCTTGAAATATCAGTGGGATGCGATCACGTAGCCAAGGCTCGACTGCATATTCTTGAAGTAGCTTCTTGAGTGTTTGGGATTTTGCGCGTGTTGTTGGTTTACAGCGCTCGCCACCGGCGCGGTAACTCACGGTCAGCTTAGGGTATGTGCTTCCACTGTCATGACTTGTATCGAGTGAGTCGGCGCTTATTTTTAATATTGAGCCGTCTTTGAGCGTAAGTGGTGATGCGCTAAGCCATGTGGTTTTACTTTGTATTTGAGGTGTTGGTATGTGAGGTGGGCGAGGCAGTATGTAGAGTCTATTTTGGTAGCGCCTGAGTTCACAATCCCCCCAAGCAACAAGCGGGTTGGCATCGGCTTTCGCCTCTAGCAGGTTTTTTAATTGTTTGATGTGATGATGACTCGGTTGGGCGTAGCCTTGCTGGTTGACCCAGAATTGTATTAGGTGTTTGACTCGGGCTTCGGAAAAACCGTTCATATTGGGAATAGCGATGCTCTGTCCGAGGCGCTCTAAGCGTTGATTGCAATGGTGTAAGTCGGTATCGAGGTATTCCTCTAGCAGGCTATTGGCTTCACCCAGCCAAGTGCTAGTTCGTGCCATACGTTTCACACTGCCAGGCCACCGCTCATTGAGCGAGGGGAATATCGTGTGTCTTAAAAAGTTGCGATCAAAACGCAGGTCGTCGTTGCTTTCGTCCTCGATCCATTTGAGATCAAAATGCTCAGCGTATGCGCTTATGTCGGCTTGGCTGATATTGAGCAGCGGTCGCGCTAGCGTGCCTTGGGCAAGCGAACGCTGCTGCTCCATTGCTCGCATCCCCCGTAATCCACTGCCTCGTAAGCAGCGAAACAACATGGTTTCTGCTTGATCGTTTTGATGGTGGGCGGTGAATAAATATTCGCCGGGTTCGATTAGCCGCTCGAAAATACGGTAGCGCGCTTCTCTTGCCGCGCCTTCAAGACCTTTGCCTTGCCTGTTTACTTGGGCGCTTTCTACTTGGCATCGATACCCGAGTGTTTTTGCGGTGGTGATACAGTGTTGCTGCCAAGCCTCCGCGTTATTTGAGAGCTGATGGTTAACATGGACTATTTTTAGTGGGAGTGGTGGGTTGATACGACTGAGTAGGTGAAGTAGCACACTAGAGTCTTGACCGCCGCTGTATGCGAGCCAAATAGGGGCTTGTGGCTGAACCCTGTTTAGAAATTCTTGTAAACTAGCGAGTAAATCCGTCATGGTCTTAACTGTGTTGAGTTGTGTATACATTTAATTGAGCATAATGAGTTAACAGTGTTTAGCTCAGGGTTTGGCTCAAAAATCGGTTTTATCTAAACACATTCGTTATGCTAGTGCATTCCCTTTTTGTAAGTCGGTAGTAGTAAATTTTTGGTAAATAGACGCATATGAAAACACATTCGCCTTACGGTAGTTGGCTCTCGCCAATCAGTGCTGAACTGGTCGCGGGCAAAACCCCGAAAATTAATGAGCCTTGCATCGATTCTGGTCGTATTTTCTGGTTGCAGTCTATACCGGAAGAGCAGGGGCGCATGACAATTATGATGCGTGACGGCGGGGGGGGAAGCGAGGGCCAAAACCAGGTTCAGAGTCTGTTGCCACGTCCGTTAAGTGCAAAGTCACGAGTGCATGAATATGGCGGCGGCAGCTTTTGTGTTAACGGTGATGATATTTACTTTGTGTTAGCTGAAGATCAACGGGTTTATAAGTTCGGTATTCATGATGAGGTTTTCAATCCCATACCTTTAACACCAGAGCGTGCATCTAATGATGGTGAGGGTAAGCTGCGCTTTGCTGATCTGTCCCTAGATTTAACTCGACAACGTTTATTGGCTGTCTGTGAATCTCATGGTGCGAACGAGCACAATGTTGAGAATAGCCTCGTAGCGATTCCCTTGGATGGCCGTTGTGAGCTAACAACGCTGGCTAGTGGCGAGGACTTTTACTCAAACCCTAAGGTCTCCCCTGATGGGAACTATATGTGTTGGTTGAACTGGTGCAACCCTGATATGCCGTGGGATGCCACTCAGCTTTGGTGTGCGATAATTGGTGAAAAATTGACTGCAGTGCGACGTGTTGCCGGTGACGGTAAAGAGAGTATCTTTCAGCCCTCCTGGTCGCCGAGAGGTGATTTGATTTACGTATCCGATCGTAATAATTGGTGGAACTTATACCTTGTTGACGGGCAGAGCTTCACAACAGATGTTGCCGAGCCGCTTACCTTGTGTGCGATGGACGCTGAGTTTGCCACGCCGCAGTGGACGTTTAACATGCGTACTTATGGTTTTGTTGGTGAGTGTCGAATATTGGCGACGGCCACGGATAAAGGGCAGTGGGGCTTGTTTGATATTGATTACAGCGACCAAGATAATATTGGCGTAACGCCGATATCGACTTCAAGCACCGAAATTTATGGTGTATACGGCGGCTGCAATAACGGTTTGAATGTCGCGAAAAGCGTTGAGGGCGAGGCCTGCTTTATCGGCGCGTCCCCTGTTAGCGGTTCCGCGGTTTGGTGTTTTCGAGAAGGGCTTGTAAGTCCGCTTGAAAAACTCAGCGCGCCTGTCGCAGAGTCGGAAATCTCTATCGGTGAATCATTTGATTACCCGACCACTGAGGGTCAGCGTGCTTGGGGTTTCTTTTACGCACCCACAAATAGCGCTTATGAAGGTAAGGGTAACAGTGAGAGTGAAGATGAAAGGCCACCGTTGATTGTGCTTTGTCATGGTGGCCCTACCGGCGCGACAGGCAGCAGTTTGAATTTTAAAATCCAATACTGGACCAATCGTGGCTTTGCCGTTGTGGATGTTAATTATCGCGGCAGTACTGGCTTCGGGCGAACATTTCGTCGGCAGTTGTATCAAAACTGGGGCGTTCATGATGTTGATGATGTGTGTGCGGCAGCGCGATATGTTTGCGACAATGGGTGGGCGGATGCTCAACGCTGCATTATTAAAGGGAGTAGTGCAGGTGGCTACACCGTGCTTGCTGCATTGGCGTTTCGAGATACCTTCCAGTTGGGAACAAGCTTATACGGGATTGGTGATCTAACTTTGCTAGCGGAAGATACCCATAAGTTTGAAGCGCGTTATCTTGACCAGTTGATTGGGTCTTACCCTGAGGATAAAGCGTTATACGAGCAGCGTTCGCCTTTAAATTATGTTGAGCAAATAACTTGTCCGTTGTTGGTCTTTCAGGGGCTAAAAGACAAGGTAGTGCCTCCGAATCAGGCACAGCAAATGGTGGACGCAGTAAAAGCGCAAGGGCAAGCGGTTGCCTATACTACCTACAAGAATGAGGCTCACGGGTTTCAGCGTAGTGAGACTGTCCAGCATATGTTGGCGGTTGAGCTTTATTTTTATGCGCAAATATTTAATTTTCCGGTTGATGTTGGCCTAAGTGAATCTTCTCTTGCTGGGCGAGCTGGTGATGAGAGTGTGACGCAATTTCATCATATGCCTAATCGATAGCGGCAGTAGTTGTGATTCAGTTAAGTAAAAAGGTTTGAATAAGCATGGGTAGATGGCGACCGCCACGGGAACCTGGGTCTCCCTATATTACGCCTGAAGGGGCGGAGGTCTTAACGCGGGAATTGCAACACCTGTGGAAAATTGAGCGCCCTAAAATTACCGATACGGTACATGAAGCCGCTAAGAATGGTGATCGATCTGAAAATGGTGATTATATATACGGTAAAAAGCGCTTACGTGAAATAGATGGTCGTGTGCGGTTTTTGTCGAGACGCTTAGATGTTTTAAATATAATTGATCGAGTACCTACGGATCAGAGTAAAGTTTTTTTCGGCGCTTGGGTAGGTTTGGAAGATGATGACGGGCAACGCTTGCGTTATCGCATCGTCGGCCCCGACGAGTTTAACGTCAAAGAATTAAAAATCAGCATGGACTCACCACTAGCAAAGAGTTTACTTGGGAAGTATTTAGATGATGAGGTGACTATTTCGTCCCCAGAGGGGGAGAAGCACTATTATATTACGGAGATATCCTATCAGTCACTTGATTCGATGGATGCGGATTAATTTTAGTTAGTAGTGTTTGGTAAAAGCCTTTATTTTTTCGTGGCTATTCAGAGGCTGTTATCAAAAATAATTTAATGCGGGCAGCAAACTGCTTAGTCATATAGGTGGCACTATTATGGTTAATAATTTAAGCTTCGCCGAGTAAACGTTTCGCAGCTTTGTAGTCACCCGTCGCAGCATTGAGTTTTCGGTAGCATTGCTTTTGTGAAGCGCCTTTGGCATTGGCGCAGTTGAGGCGGAGTGATTTATATTTGTCTACTTGGCCTTGAGCGGATTTAATCTGTTCAGAAAGGTTAGTGTTAGTTACCTCTGCTGCAATATGCATCGATGAGAAAATAAATACTAACGCTGTGATGGTTGAAATGAGTGTGCGTGTTGAGGTCATGGTGAGGTCCCTGGTTGACTGTTACTATGTGTTACATTGTAGCAGTCGTTGTTACGCATGATGGTAACGGTTTCACAAAATTCGATATATATCGAAGTAAGTTTATGTCTAAGCTGCTTACTTCCATTAGGCATTGCTTGTTTGTCGGCTAAGCCAGCARGGTGGAGGCTAACTCCTAARCATGGGGAGTTTAGGGTAGGGTATCCGCTAAACTCGTGATAACGAGTGGGTGGTGTTTGAACCGATGCAGGCTGGTTTTGTGACTTTAGCGCGAAATTGTTAAAACAAAAACGATAAAATAGATATTTCCGTGTGCGATTGTATTCTGTATGACGCGCACGGTTTTTCACATGAAAAGTTATTGAATAGGGCTTCGATAAATGAAGGTAATACCCAAAACTCCAGATGAAATAGTAAAAATGCGCGTCGTTGGCCGTATGGCGGCTGAAGTGCTCGAAATGATAGGCGAGCACATTGTGCCGGGCGTTAGCACTGCGGAGCTTGACCGAATTTGCCATAACTATATTACCGAGGTGCAAAATGCCATTCCTGCACCGCTTAATTATCGTGGTTTTCCTAAGTCGATATGCACGTCGGTCAATCACGTGGTTTGTCATGGAATCCCTTCTGAGAAAAAAATACTTAAATCAGGGGATGTRATTAACGTCGATATTACCGTGATTTTTGATGAGTACCATGGCGATACCAGTAAAATGTTTTTCGTGGGTCAAGTGGCGCCGCATGCCCACCGCTTGGCAAAAGTTACCCAAGAGTGTCTTTACAAGGGCATCGAGCTTGTTAAGCCCGGAGCACGTTTAGGTGATATTGGTCATGTCATCCAAAGCTATGCGGAAAAGAATCATTATTCAGTCGTACGTGAATATTGCGGTCATGGCATAGGTAAAGTTTTTCATGAAGACCCGCAAGTGGTGCATTACGGCAACAAAAATACCGGTATGGAGTTGCGTGAAGGGATGACCTTTACTATCGAGCCAATGATTAATGCCGGTAAAGCGCAGACTAAGTTAAAAGGTGACAACTGGACCGTTGAGACTAAGGATGGCCGTCTATCCGCTCAGTGGGAGCACACCTTAGCGGTAACCGCTGATGGCGTTGAAGTTTTGACCGCACGCAAAGAAGAATCCTTTTAAGCCAATATTGACGCAGCGGCGTAGCCGCAAAAAACGATGTAACCACCATGACAACTTCTGAGAACACCCAAGGGACTGCTGATCTTTGTCCTGAATACCCTTATCAGCCAATATGCTTTAACCAAGGGCGCTTTCGTGAGGATCTCGCGGTAGGYCCGGCTTTACAGGTGTTTAAAAGTACCATTCTTGGTGTTAATCAGCATTTTGAGTTGCGCTTTCGAGAAGGGGAGGAGATTCGTGATTTGGTTGCCGAGCGTGCTGCATTCGTAGATTTATTGCTTTATTACGCATGGAACCAGTTTGATTGGGGGGAGGACATTGCTCTAGTTGCCGTCGGTGGATATGGTCGCAGTGAGCTTTTACCGCATTCGGATATTGATATTTTAGTGCTATTAGGTAATAAAGTTGGCAGTAAGTATAACCAAGGCTTACAGGACTTGGTGGCCTTTCTTTGGGATATAGGCCTTAAGGTTGGCAGCAGTGTTAGAACTTTAAAAGAAGCGGTCAAGTTTGCAAAAGAAGATGTAACCGTTGCGACCAACCTGATTGAGTCGCGCACAATTATTGGCAATTCTAAATTGCTTGTCGAGCTGCGCCAGCTAACGAGACCTAAAAAAAGCTGGAGCCACTCGAAGTTTTTTAAAGCGAAGTGGGAAGAGCAGCAAGAGCGACACAAAAAACACAATGATACCGGGAATGATCTAGAGCCGAACGTTAAAAACTCACCAGGCGGCTTGCGAGATACTCAAACCGTTAACTGGGTGGCCAAATATTATTTTGGTGTTTTCACTATTCGCCAGCTTGAGGGGAAAGATTTTTTTACTGAAGAAGAGTTTGGTGTGCTGCGTTCTGGTGAGGCTTTTTTGTGGCGTATTCGTTTTGGTATTCACATGCTGTCTGGGCGGCCAGAAGAGCGTTTACTTTTCGAATATCAGCGTGAATTGGCGAAAATGTTCGGCTATGTCGATACCGACAAGTGTCTTGCTGTTGAGCGCTTAATGTATGAATACTATCGAGTTGTGCAAGCTATTCGTGAATTAAACGATGTTCTGCTGCACTTTCTTGACGAGCTCATTCATAACAAGCATAAGCGTGGCCGCCTCAGACAGTTAGACGATAAGTTTCAGTTGCGTGACGGTTATATCGAGGTGGTTAGCGATAAGACCTTTGATGAGCACCCTGAAGCGCTATTGGAGATTTTTGTGGTCATGGGGAATAACCCCGATATCTTGGGGCTTCGAGCATCAACTATCCGGCTTATTCGCGACCGACGCTGGTTGATTGACGATGACTTTCGGCAAAATACGAAAAATCGCCAGACTTTTATGAAAGTATTCGATATCGAATATGGTTTGGTGACGCAGTTAACGCGTATGAAACGCTATGGTATTTTAGGGCGATATCTGCCTGCGTTTGGTAAGATTATCGGCCAGATGCAGCATGACTTATTTCATCGTTACACCGTTGACGCTCACAGTTTATTGGTGATCCAGAATATGCGTCGATTTACGCAGCCGGAGGAAGAGCAGTTGTTCCCGGTGGCTGCGCATGTTATGAATCATCTGCAAAAACCAGCCCTGTTGTATATCGCAGGGCTATTTCACGATATCGGTAAAGGCCGAGGCGGTGACCATTCGGTGCTTGGTGCTGTTGATGCCTATCAGTTTTGTGTTGACCACGGTTTGCGTATTCACGAGTGTCGGCTAGTTAAATGGCTGGTGGAGAAGCACCTGTTGATGTCTTATGTCTCGCAAAAGCAGGACATATCTGAGCCGGGTGTTATCCATGGTTTTGCTCGCCAAGTCGGCGATCAAATGCATTTGGATTATCTATATGCGCTTACAGTCGCGGATATGTGTGGGACAAACCCCGACATCTGGAATCCGTGGCGAGCAAGCTTATTGCGACAGCTGTATACCGAGACTAAAGCAGCTTTAAGGAGAGGCTTTGAAGATACTGTTGATAAACAAGGGATTATTGACGAGAAACAACACCTCTCATTATTGAAATTATCCGGTAGAAGCATTACGCGCGAGCAGGCGATAGCTTTGTGGAAAAACATGGGCGACGAGTATTTTGTTCGTGAAAGCCATGTCGATATTGCATGGCAAACATCGGCCTTGGCGAAGCATCAATCGGACGAGCCTTTGGTGCTTATTCGTAAAAGCGCGAAAACGAGTCGCCAAGGCGCAACACAAATTTTCATTCGTGTAAAAAACGCGCAACATGTTTTTATTGCGGTTGCGACTTGCTTGGCGCGGCTATCGCTCAATATTCTAGATGCTAGTGTTTATTCGTCTGCGGATGATTACACTTTGGATACCTTCTATGTGCTTGATGAAAACTTTGAGCCCTTAGATGACCAGCCGGAAAATTTCGCTAGAATTGAGCAAAGCTTAAAAGAAGAATTGAAGTTGGTCGGGGAGTATTCTGAGTTGGTGCAACGTCGAACCCCGCGTCAGCTCAAGCAATTTCCTATTCCTACACGTACTCGGATTAGTAATGATATTGTCACCGGTCGTACCGTGCTTGAAGTGATTAGCCCTGACCGCCCAGGCTTGCTGGCGACGATCGCACATATTTTTATGGAGCTTGGGGTGCTAATGCAAAGCGCTAAAATATCTACTTTAGGTGAGCGTGTGGAAGATGTCTTTTTCATCACTAATATAGATAATTCGCCACTGAGTGATGCAAAAGCCTGTGAAGACTTGCAAACAGAAATTTGCCGCCAATTAGACTTTCAGGTTAAGCAAGAGCAAAACCAGTAAAAACCGAAGGCTTCCAAGTGGAGCGTATATTAGATGCGTCTAATAAGAACTAAACCAAGAATCAAGATAAGAACTAAACTATGAATCCAGATTTGCGTAAATTGCACGCTTATCCCTTTGAGCGTTTGTCTGTTTTAACCGAAGGTGTCGTCTCTCTGAGCGACCTTAAACCTATCCCTTTGTATATTGGTGAGCCTAAGCATCAGGTGCCCGCTTTTGTAGTTGACCACCTTAAAAGTAACTTGCTTAAAGTGGCGATGTATCCCTCCACTCGTGGGCTGGATGAGCTGCGTGAGAGTATTGCGCAGTGGGCAAATAAGCGCTTTACGCTTGGCGCCTGTGAGCTGAAGCCTGATCGTCATATTTTACCTGTTAATGGTACCCGTGAGGCTTTGTTTGCTTTCACGCAAGCGGTTTTTGACAGAACGTTACCGGGTAAAAAAATATTACTCCCTAATCCGTTTTATCAGATCTATGAAGGCGCGGCATTATTGGCGGGTGCGGAGCTGGTGTTTATTAATTGCGAAGCTGAGCGGGGTTATTTACCCGACTTCGACAGTGTCGATGATCAGACTTGGGATGAGTGCCAGCTATTGATGTTATGCACACCAGGCAATCCGACTGGTGCGGTGCTGCCCGTGGCGCAAATGCAAAAGCTTATTGCGCTAGCTGACAAGCATGACTTTGTGATCGCCAGTGATGAATGCTACAGCGAGTTATATCAGGATGAAGATAACCCGCCAGCAGGCTTGCTTCAAGCATGTTCGAAAATGGGGCGCGCAGATTTTAATCGCTGTATTGTGTTTAATAGCTTGTCGAAACGCTCCAATTTGCCGGGTTTACGATCGGGTTTTGTGGCTGGCGACGCCGATATTATTGCAAGCTTTTTGCTCTATCGTACCTACCATGGCAGTGCGATGCCTGTACATTCACAGTTGGCCAGTGCCGCGGCATGGAAGGATGAGCAGCACGTTCAAGCGAATCGGGCGATGTATCGTGAAAAATTTGCCGCTGTAATCGATATCTTGCAAGGTAGCCTTGACGTTGAGCAGCCTCCTGCGAGCTTCTTTTTGTGGGCTAAGACGCCTCAATCAGATACTGCGTTTACCTTGGCGTTGCATCAGCAAGAAAACGTTAAAGTACTTCCTGGCTCGTATTTAGCGCGAGATACCGCCAATGGTAATCCTGGTGCCGAGCGGGTTCGAATTGCGCTTGTTGCAAGCTTGGATGAATGTATTGACGCCGCAACACGCTTAAGGCGGTTTGTTGAAAGCTTAAAATGGTGACCATTGTTTTTTGTGGAGACGGAAGGTGTTAAAAAAGCAGCGCGTCGAATATATCCTTAGTGAATTGGAGCTTCGTTATCCGGATCCGCCAATCCCCTTAGATCATACCGATAGTTACACTATGTTGGTGGCAGTATTGCTATCAGCACAGTGTACTGACGCACGAGTTAATCGGGTGACCCCGGCTTTATGGGATCTAGCGGATAACCCGGCAGATATGCGCGAGCAAGAGGTTGCTGCAATTCAGCGAATCATCCGTCCGTGTGGGTTATCTCCGCAAAAATCTAAGGCAATCCATAAACTCTCTGATATCTTGATGGAAGAGCATGGCGGAGAGGTGCCCAACTCCATGGAAGCGCTTGAGCGTCTACCTGGGGTGGGTCATAAAACGGCAAGTGTAGTAATGGCGCAATCCTTTGGTGTGCCTTCTTTCCCGGTGGATACGCATATTCACCGCTTAGCTCAGCGCTGGGGCTTAACTAACGGTAAAAATGTTGTGCAGACGGAAAAGGATCTAAAGCGGTTGTTCCCAATCGAAAGCTGGAACGATTTACATCTGCAGATTATCTATTATGGTCGTGAGCATTGCAGTGCGCGTGGGTGTGACGGCACTGTCTGTATTATTTGTCGTACCTGTTATCCAGACAGAAAGAATCCTAAGGTAGTTAAAAAGCCTTAGGCTTACTGGGTTTTTCGGGGCGTAAGTTAGCCGGTGAGGTGCGCTCAAAACAGTCGAAGCCTAGCTCATTCGAAGCATGTTGAGGAGGAACGGTGATATCGTCGCTGTGATTTGGTATGCTGCGCGCCTATTTTCGGCCTCAACTTTTTTAGGTTCTATCTTTAATTCTATGACAATCCTATACGGCATACCTAATTGCGACACCGTCAAGAAAGCCAGAAACTGGCTTACCCAGCATGATGTTGCGCATGTCTTCCATGACTTTCGCAAAAATGGGCTAGAGCTTAGCCACCTTAAGCATTGGCTTGAAGTGCTTACAGTTAAGTCTTTGATTAACCGACGCAGTACCACTTGGAAGCAGCTTAGCGACGAGCAAAAGGCGATGTTCGATCAAGATGTTTTGCCGGATGAGGCGCTGGCGATTGTCTTAGAGAGCCCGACGCTAATTAAGCGACCCGTATTGGATAACGGCGTACAGCTACAGCTTGGTTTTAAGCCTGCTGAGTATGCCGCCACATTTAACAAATAGATCCGCGTAATCACAGGAATACACCACTATGAGCGATACATATAGCATTGGAATTGGCGTTGGTAGCCAGAACAGTCAAGGTCAGTGGTTAGAGGTGTTTTATCCTCAGCCCTTGCTTACTCCTTCAGCTGAAGTTAGCGGCGCCGTTAAAAGTGCACTGTCTTATGAAGGCGGCAATCAGGTTATACCGCTGAATGATGCTTTGTTAGCTGAGATTTCTAGTCAGCTCGAAAGTGCAGGCCAGTCAGATTTTGCTAGCGCAGTAGCAGCAATGCAAGGTAGTGAGCAACCTACTGTGGCGTGTATTTTAGCCAAAGATGAGAAGCCAGCCTCCGTGCCTGAAGCTTACTTAAAGCTGCATTTACTTTCTCATCGTCTGGTAAAACCTCATCAAACCAATATTGATGGGGCTTTTGGTGTATTACGAAATGTAGCTTGGACTTCGGAAGGCGCGGTTGATCTCGATGAGTTGCCGGCACGACAGTTACAAGCGCGAATGAAAGGCGAGCTTCTTACCGTCGATTGCGTCGATAAATTCCCTAAAATGACCAACTATGTCGTGCCTGCGGGTGTGCGTATTGCGCATACCGCACGGGTACGTTTAGGGGCTTATTTGGGTGAAGGCACCACAGTGATGCATGAAGGTTTTGTAAACTTTAATGCAGGCACTATGGGCACCAGCATGATCGAAGGGCGTATTTCTGCCGGTGTTGTCATCGGGGAAGGCTCTGACCTTGGTGGTGGCTGCTCTACTATGGGCACTTTGTCTGGCGGCGGTAATATGATCATTTCTGTCGGTAAAGAATGTTTGATTGGCGCTAATGCCGGTATTGGTATCCCCTTGGGTGATCGCTGCATTGTCGAGTCAGGCTTGTATATTACCGCCGGTACTAAAGTGGCCTTGCTTGACGATAAGAATCAAGTTGTTGAGCATATTAAAGCGCGGGATTTGGCTGGACAGTCTGAATTGTTGTTCCGTCGTAACTCCTTAACTGGCGTTGTTGAGTGTAAAACCAATAAGACAGCGGTAGTGCTTAACGAAGCTTTGCATAGTAATAATTAATGAACAGTAACAATGACCGTGTTGGAGGTGAGGTTTTGGTGAATAGTCCTACTGTAGAGCTTGCTTGCGACCTAATGGGGCGAGCCTCCGTGACGCCTAGCGATGAAGGTTGTCAGGCGCTGATGATAAAGCGTCTTAAGTCGATTGGCTTTGAAGTCCAGAACCTGCGGTTCGAAGACGTCGATAATTTTTGGGCTGTACGTGGCGATAGCGGACCGATATTTGCCTTTGCAGGCCATACCGATGTAGTGCCTACTGGCGACCCTGACAAATGGCAAATTCCACCGTTTGAGCCAACGATTATTGACGACATGCTTTACGGACGTGGGGCTGCTGACATGAAAGGCAGCTTAGCGGCGATGGTAACGGCCTGTGAGGCGTTTGTTGCTGAGCATAATACTCATGCTGGACGCATTGCTTTTTTGATCACCAGCGACGAGGAAGGCCCTTCAATTAACGGCACTGTCAAAGTGGTGGAGTGGTTGGAAGCACAAGGTGAGAAAATCACTTGGTGCTTGGTCGGCGAGCCCTCTAGTACGGATTGCTTAGGGGATGTGATTAAAAATGGCCGAAGAGGGTCGCTTGGTGCAGAGCTGACGGTAAAAGGCCGCCAAGGTCATGTGGCGTATCCGCATTTGGCAGATAATCCGATTCATCGTGTCGCACCCGCTTTGGTTGAGTTGAGTGCTAGAGAGTGGGATCAGGGTAACGCATCTTTTCCCGCTACCAGCTTTCAGATTTCCAATTTTAATAGTGGCACTGGAGCTACGAATGTTATTCCGGGAGATGCGCAGATTGTTTTCAATTTTCGTTTTAGTACCRAAACAACACACGAGCAGTTGAAGTCTGAAACTCAGATCATATTAGATAGGCATGGTTTGGAATATGACATTAATTGGCGCTTGCATGGTGCGCCATTTTTGACCGCCGAAGGTACTTTGGTTGATGCGGCTTTACAGGCGATTAAGCAAGAAGCTGGGATCGACTCGAAGCTGTCTACTTCAGGCGGAACCTCTGACGGTAGGTTTATTGCACCGACCGGTGCGCAGGTGCTTGAGCTGGGGCCGATCAACGCGACGATTCATCAGGTGGATGAGTGCGTTAAAGCAAGTGATTTAGATACGCTCAGTAAAATATATCAGCAAATTTTAGTAAATTTACTCGCAGTTTAAGCCTAGTGCCGGCTTTTTGGGGCTTAAGAAGTCAGGCTATAGAAAATAGGGTTTGGCGCTTGAACTGCATAGATAAAGCGAAGCATTCTAGCCACGAATGTACGCGGGAAAATAACTAGTATGACTAAAGCGCAACTTACCCACCTTAATGCTAAAGGTGAGGCTCACATGGTGGATGTAGGTGCAAAAGCCATTACGCAAAGGACGGCAACGGCTCGTAGTTACGTTGTAATGTTACCTGAAACTTTGGATGCTGTAATTCAAGGCGGCCTCAAAAAAGGGGATGTTTTAGCAGTGGCTCGTATTGCCGGTATTCAGGCCGCGAAAAAATGTTCAGATCTGATTCCTCTATGTCACCCTTTAATGCTAACTAAGGTCGATGTGGATCTTTGCCCCGAGCCGGAATTTCATCGCATCAAAGTTGAAGCGACATGTAAACTTGACGGTAAAACAGGTGTCGAAATGGAAGCTCTGACGGCATGTTCGGTGGCGGCTTTAACTATTTATGATATGTGTAAAGCGGTAGATAAGGGCATAGTGATTGCGGACACACGACTCATCACAAAAACCGGCGGAAAATCTGGAGACTGGCACCATGAACAGTGATAACGCGAGCGAGGATAATGCCTCGATTAATATATTATATTTTGCGAGTCTTGCTGAAAGCCTCGGGTGTGAGTGTGAGTCGTTTAATTTGGCCTGTGAGAAGGTAAGCGTTGCGGATTTAAAGCAGCAGTTAGCTGCGCGCGGAGAGCAGTGGCAGAGGTTGATTAATGCGCCCTCTACGCGCTGTGCTGTTAATCAATCGCTTGCTGAAGATGAGCAGGTACTGGCCTCGAACGATGAAGTGGCTTTTTTTCCTCCGGTGACTGGAGGTTAATATGATAAGGGTTCAGCAGGGCGACTTTAATATTACCGATGAGTACCAAGCCCTTCTTACTAAAAATGATTGCGGTGCGGTTGTGACCTTTGTCGGTAGAGTGCGAGATTTTGGTGGAGACGGCATTCCGTTTTTGTTGCAGCATTACCCTGGAATGACTGAAAATGTACTCGCTTCAATAGAAAAGGAAGCGCTACGGCGCTGGCCTTTGTTGGCAAGCACAATCATTCATCGCGTTGGCGAATTAAATGTTGATGACCAAATAGTATTTGTTGGTGTGAGTAGTGCTCACCGAAAAGCGGCGTTTCAAGCGTGTGAATTTATGATTGATGTTTTAAAAACACAGGCGCCATTCTGGAAAAAAGAAGGTGCTCATTGGGTTGACGCCAAAGACACCGACCAGCAAGCCGCAGGCACATGGTTAAATTCTACAAAAGATTAACAAAAACACTTCACAGCTATTACTCTGCTCCCTTGGTTCAGGTGTTTTATGCCTTTAGAGGTGGTCTGATTTATTTTTTTGTGGGAATGATGACTGTTTATTTGGCGGGACAATCCATGACGCCTTCGCTTGAGCAAGACTTGGTGGTTTTGCTGGGATTACTGCTGACTATCGTGGGTTTTTTTATTGCAATGATGGCGTATATGCGGCTTATCATTGGTCGCTTTGTGCAATTTTTTTCTAAAAAATAATTATTATGAGCTTAGTGTTAGGCTAGGCGTTATTTTGCTTTATAGTTTTTTTGGTTCTATCGATATGCCTTTAAGTTCCTGTGCTGCCGCCCGTTGGCATCTCACTTTCTCACCTCGGCATTTAATTTACGACGCTTTAATGTTTGGTGGCAAATTAATTAGCAGGTACTGCTTTTAATGTGTAAATGTCGAAGCGTGATGTTTTTCCGGTCAAAGTGTAAGTAGGCTTTTTGTCTGCGAGATTGGGAGCCAGTTTAGGCCTTTTTACCACAACTCGGTATTTCGCTTGTGATAACGCTAGGTCAAGTAATGCCCCACTATCCGTATCGCTGCCAATATATTTCTGAAAAACACGCATACCCTTTTTAACGAGGGCGGATTTTTTTCGCTCGGGAAACATAGGATCTAAATAGATAACATCTATTTGACCTGGAGCCAAATGGGCGGGGTCAGGCTGGCTGGAGTTGTTCAGGTACGATATACCGTCACACTCGATGAGTTTCATGCGATTAATGGTGGCGATTAAATCGCTATTATCATCGTTGTCAGATAGGGGGGAGGGGATAAAGCTTTTACGCGCACGTGCAAGTCCGTCTCTTAGTAGGCAGGCTGCTAAAGGCGAGCGCTCAAGCATCGTAATCTGACAGCCGAGTGAGGCTAAAACAAAGGCATCAGCTCCTAACCCTGCAGTACAGTCAAGCACAAGGGGGCGGAAATGGCGCTGTATCCCGATAGCTTTAGCGATACTTTGGCTTTTTCCGCCACCGTACAGGCGCCTGTGTTTATGGGCGCCAGAGCAAAAGTCGACTTTTATTTCAAAGTGGTTTTTGCCTTCGGTAACGCGAAAGAGCACGCCGTTGTCAGAGAAAACTAGGGCATCACCAACGAATTTGTGAGCTAGCACACCCGTAATCAATTCGATCCCCAAGCACTTCGCGATTGCGAGAGCCACGGGGCAATCTATTGATGAGAGCTGTAGCGCTTTAAAATCGCTTGTCACCATTCTACTTGCATAGCAATGTAGTTGGAGGTCTTAGCCGCCAGCTAAGCTATCAGACAGTTCGACAATAGGTGGAGTATACTCGGGGTATATCCAGCTGCCGCGCTGATATTTAACTTCAACAGTTTCGTGGGCTTCGATATCCCGTACAAAGCAGCATTCTGCTTGACGCGATGCCGCTTGGAGGCCTCGTTTACTATCCCGATCAACAGGCACCGCAATGCCAGTGGGGTCAAATATAACGGAGGCTACAACAAAAGACGCAGTATTATTGGTATTCACAAATATATCTTTTCGATTAGCTAGTAGGGCGGAGGGGTTACGTGAGTTTAACTATGTCAATCATCGTCAGTATTTGACGAGTTGGCATTTTTTTCGTTTTGAATGCGCCGATAAATTTCTTCTCGATGCACTGAGATATCTTTCGGGGCATTGATGCCTATACGAACTTGTGCGCCACGCACACCCAGAACAGTGATGGTAACATCATCACCTATCATTAAGGTCTCACCAATGCGTCGTGTTAAAATTAGCATTAATTCTTCTCACCCCTCTTATTTCACATCGTTTTTTAGGTCTGATTCTGACTCAATGCCGCAGTTTAATATAGATAGCGTGCGGTCATTCATTGCAAGAGGTAAATTGCATGCTTTTTTTAACGACCTTTCTCTATCTGCCGCATACGAGTGCATCAGCAGTGTGATTTTACTACTGATAGCCTTCAAAAGCGTAGACTATGTTTATATCTTCTGAACATGATACGTATAAAACCAAGAAGATCACCTAATATCGATCAGCAAAATTACGGGTTCCATACGGAAAAAAGCGCAGGTTTTGGCCACGCTCTTCACATATTGCAGGTATTATACAGCATAACGCTCACATAGGAAGCAAAAGCTTATTTCAGTGGTTCTAGCTTTAGTTCCACTCTGCGATTGGCCTGTCTGCCGCTCGGGCTGTCATTTGATGCAATCGGGCGTCTTTTTCCGTAGCCAAGTGAGTGCACTCTGCCGGAGGCGACGCCTTGCTGTACAATGTAGCTTTTTACACTCTCTGCACGGCTTTCGCTCAGCGTTTGATTGAATGTGGAGGAGCCTTGAGAGTCAGTGTGACCGGATATGGTTATGGCGGTATCCTTGAACTCGTTCAGTACCTCAACAACCGAACTTAATACCGGCTGAAATTGTGATTTTATGTCGTGCTGGCCAGTGTTAAATGTGATGTTGCCAGGCATTATGAGGTGTAAGTTATCGCCTTCGCGTCGAACTTGCACGCCGCTACTTTGTAAGCGTTGGCGTAATACGGCTTCTTGGCGATCCATATAGTAACCTGCGCCGCCACCTATTGCGGCACCTGCAGCGGCGCCCGTTAAAATACCTTTTTTTCGGTCTTTGTCGCTGGATGTGGCGGCGCCAATAAGTGCGCCAGCTATGGCGCCAATAGCTGCGCCTTTGGTGGTGTTGTTGGTTTTTTTCTCACCGGTGTAGGGGTCGCTGGTGGTGCAGCCAGCGATAATTAGTATTGATGAAGCAATTAAAGCTAAACGCATAAATCTAACTCCTATAAATATTTAATGTTATGTAGTTTATTCACTTGTTAGGGGGTGTTAAATGACAATTTTTTTACGGCTAAGTTTAATTTTCGCTGTTGGCTGTATTGTTACTGCTTGTGGTCGCTACGCTGTCTTAGTTAACAGTAAGATACTGTATGAGCCGCCAGCGCTGTTTAGTGGTTTTAGCGTTGGTGATGATGCACTACGTGAGTGTATCAAGGCTAGTATTGTAAACCAGAACTTAACGTCAGCTGAACAGCTTAAAAGACTTTTTTGTCCAGCGGGAGAGATTCGTTCTTTAAGTGGTCTGGAGGTGTTTTCTCGTTTGGAGTATTTGGGTTTGAGCGACAATAATATTCAAAATGTCGCTCCATTAAGGCATTTGGCCATGTTAGCGCAGGTGGATTTGTCTAATAATGATATTGTTGATTTTTCGCCGCTACACTCATTGGCGTATTTGCTTTTTATTAACGTGAGGGGCAATTCTCATGCGGCATGTGATGGCTTGGCTGTTTTTTCTGTTGATGCGATAACCAAAATACAGATACCGGTGCATTGTGAGTAAATGTGCTGGTGTGAACTCTTGAGCTTGGTGGTTGCTTGTTTTGTTTGTAAAGCGCTATTGGTTAGCGCAGAACATTAACCCTATAACGTTATTTTGTGAATGCATTACTCGCATGCTCACAGGTTCGGCATTGATCGGGCCGATCAATTTCTTGAATTGCACTTGAACAACTGTGCCGACAGGTGGGCAGGTACTGTTTTCGATGGTAACTTGTGCTCCGCCATCGGAAATATCTTTTGCGAACCCTATGATTGTGCCAAATGCGGGGTGTTGCATTTGGACGCGTATTGCCGCTGCCGTGCGCTCATATTTTCGCCTTTCACTCATTGTGACCTCCAGCTAATTCTTCGGAATGGTTTGTAGTAACTAGCGCGCTCACAGTAACAGCATGGCATAGCTCCAAGTTCGCTAAAAGTATAACGCAGGTGTGCGATATGTCACTATTTAATGTGAAATAGTCCCGCGCTGAAAAGTTTACTTTGTGCTTAATGCATCTCGCTCGGAGTGGGTTGCTAAAATCTGGGCGTAGCTGTCGAAACGATCCATACTGCCTGTGGATAAAGCTGTGATAAAAAATTGTATACTTAGTATGAATCTATTAGTTTGGTGCTTGTGCGCTAAGGCATCGGAAAGCGTACGATTTCCCTGTTTTGTTTTTAATATCAATGATTTGCGGTGTAAAGCGTGTGCGGGGTCTGAGCTTTGCTTGTGGTTGCTGGGGGCTGGAGTTTCGCGCGGCTTGTGCCTGTGGAAAAGTGGCGTTGCACGTTTAAGCTGCTGTCGTTGGCGAGAGTGGTTACTCACCAACAAGTTGGGCGTCTTTTTGTCTGTGTAGCTCTGGGTTAAGGCGCTCTTTGTCAATCGTGCCTTGCTCTGAAAAGTACACTTCGCTCACCTATATTTTTCACCTATTATCAACCAATTAGGTAATGAAAAAGGCTTCATTAGTACAGGGGCGCGTAGCATACTCGACTAGGGATAAAATACAACTGTTTTTTTAGATTAGGTTTTTGCGTACGAGTCGCAATAAAGCTTTGGCTTGTTCTCGCTCGAGCGCATTGCCGTTAGTGTCTCGTATCACGAAGTCCATGACCTTGTCATTTCTTTTTAGTACAGCGATAAAACCTTGTTCTGCATCTGTTTTTGCGCTGTCGCTACGTTCGCTTGAAGCTGTTGATTGTAGTGGGAACATGCTTTTCGTTTCAGCGGTTCGAGGCATTTTCTGCAGCAAATTTGCGAGTGTGTCCGGCGCATTGTCGGGTGATATTTTCTTGCCAAACCAGCGGCTCAGCAGGCCTTTTTTGTCGGTATTTTGGTAGCCGATGTAGAATAGGCCTTGGTCTGGCGATTCTTCCCATAGGACGAAGCCGTCCTTTTTGAGTGAATGCGATAGTGTTGCAAAGGCACGGTTTCGTGAAAGGCGCAAGCGCATTATCGGTTCGTTGGAGTCGCTTAAAAATTCAACTTTAAGTGATCCTCCAACATTTTGCCCCATCAGGGAGGCACTGTTATTGCTCAAATTCTCGATAAGGACACTCGCTAAGTCGTTGAGTAGGTCGGCTTCTTTTTGCGTGTCATGAGAGGCTTCAGGCCATTCGAATTGAGTGTCGGGGGCTTGGTCGGCCGAGTATTGCATGTGCACGATGTGAACTTCGGTGGTGTCCGGATGTATGCCTTTTTCCAGCTTGATGCGAAAGCGTGAGTGCGTGCTGCGATCGTCTTTGTAGGTGATTGCCGTTGTGTCGATAATGCCTTCTCTAGGATTGTTGTATTCGACAGTAATCCCTAGCTCAGATAAAAAGTTTTGTGTGCGCGGCCAAATTTGACTGGTCGGCGCATCAAGGAATATCCAGCGTTTAGCGCCAAGTTTCTGGATTTTTGCGCCAACGGCACTTTTGTCTATGTTGATTGCCGAAGGTCGCGGTACTACGTAATCCTCTAATTCAGGCCGGTCGCCAAACTCGTCCGTAGAGTAGACCTTAGGGATCGCGTAAATTGGCTCAAAAGTTGGACTGCTGATGCCTTCTGGCACGGTCATTTCTTTGATTTGCCCCGTTTTCAGATAGTCTTTTTCTTTCCCTCGGAAGAAGCCTTTTTCGCCGTAAAGTATTGAGCAAGCGCTAAAGTTCAGGGTGACGGATGCTAGGAGCGCTAGAGTTAATAGTTTTTTGAATGTCATCATGTATTGCTTACTGAAAGTGTTATCAGATCATCATAAGGCGCCAAGAGCGATCGGCGCCGGTGAGGGGTGCTGTTTTTTGGCAGCTATAGTACGCCTGCTTCGGTCATTGCTGTACGTAAAGCCTCATGATACTCAGAAGCTAAGGATGTTAGTGGAAGACGTATGTTGTTTTTGATCTTACCCTGTTCCGCAAGTGCCCATTTTACTGGAATGGGGTTGGCTTCCAAAAATAGGGTTTTATGTAGACTCTGTATCTTTCTGTCGACCTCACGAGCTGCTTCGACATTGCCTTCGGCTAGCAGTTCACACATACGTGCAACTTCTGCAGGGGCGATGTTAGCTGTTACGGAAATTTCACCGCAACCACCAGCACGCATGAATTCCAGAGCGCTTAGGTCGTCGCCAGAGATGAGAAGAAAGTCATCGCTGACTAGTTGCTGTATTTCCCGCATGCGTTCTAGGCTGCCGGTAGCTTCTTTGATACCGATAATGTTATCTATTTTAGCAAGCTTGGCCACGGTTTCAGGCAGCATGTCAACAGCGGTACGGCCTGGAACATTGTATAGAATCTGAGGGATTGCGACGCTTTCAGCAATATGCTTGTGGTGTAGATACAAGCCGTGTTGACTTGGGCGGTTGTAATAGGGTGTGACAAGCAAGCAAGCGTCGGCACCTGCTTTCTCAGCGCTTGCGGTGAGTAGCAAGGCTTCGGAGGTTGAGTTAGCGCCGGTCCCGGCTATTACTGGAACTCGCCCTGCAACCTGGTTGACGATCTTGCCGATGAGTATGACATGCTCGTCCATGGGGAGAGTAGAGGACTCACCTGTGGTGCCTGCCGCTACAATTGCATGGGTGCCTTGCTCAATATGCCATTCTACAAGCTTGTGAAGGGCTTCCCAGTCGATTGCGTTTTGTTCGTCCATTGGGGTGACCAATGCGACCATACTGCCATGAATTTTACTTGTTTTCACACGCTTACCTAGCAACTGATGTGTTGGATCGATTTATGTCAAGGTGGAGTCAAGCGCAACATATTACTGACCTAACGAGTAGGGCTCAAGCGCATTAGCAATTAATTTTAGCTTGGCGATAATATGCTGCCGTTATAGGTAAGCACCCTATGGTGCTGGATTACTATAGCGAAGGTGAATATCTTCGATGCCTTGCTTGACCTCTTCCGATAGCTCAACATTGATGCTGTCGATGTTACAGCGTAATTGTTCCATTGAAGTGGCGCCGATAATGTTGCTTGCGACAGCAGGTCGATTGCTCACAAATGCGAGTGCCATTTGGCAGGGCTCTAGGCTGTGTTCTCGCGCTAGCGCGACGTAGGCTTCGGTGGCTTTTTGAGCGTATTCGTTAAGGTAGCGGCCAAATCTGGAGTATAACGTTAGGCGGGCACCAGCGGGTCTTTCGCCGTTGAGGTACTTGCCAGAGAGTGCGCCAAATGCTAGTGGTGAGTAGGCGAGAAGACTCACTTTTTCGCGAATAGCTATTTCAGCAGAGCCGACATCAAAAGACCGGTTGAGTAGGTTGTAGGGATTTTGAATCGAGACTATTCGAGATAAATCTTGTTCACGTGAGAGGCGCAAGTATTCGTGCATGCCCCATGCTGTCTCGTTCGAT
Source organism: Alteromonadaceae bacterium (assembly GCA_002746115.1). GTDB lineage: Bacteria > Pseudomonadota > Gammaproteobacteria > Pseudomonadales > Cellvibrionaceae. The sequence continues at coordinate 18,208 of NVXL01000020.1, read as the reverse complement.
AGGCCGATGTGACGAATTTTACCTTGCTTAACGAGTGCGTCGAGTGCTTGCAGCGTCTCCTCAATAGCGATGCCGTCTTCGCTTGGGTCATGTTCGTAACCTAGCTTGCCGAAAAAGTTAGTGGCGCGCTCTGGCCAGTGAACTTGGTAAAGGTCAATATAATCTGTTTGAAGGCGCTTTAGCGAGCCTTCGACGGCTTCAAAAATGTGTTTTTGGCTTAGTCTTGGGCCGCTGCGAATGTGACCCATACCGCTATTGCGCGACGATCGTCCTGTGACTTTGCTGGCTAAGAATATCTTATCGCGGCACCCGCGTGCTTTTAGCCATTCGCCTATAATTGTTTCTGTGCTACCGCTGGTTTCGGGTCTCGGGGGAACCGGATACATCTCGGCGGCATCAAAAAAATTGATGCCGCGCTCCACCGCGTAATCCATTTGTTCGAAGCCATCCTTTTGGGTGTTCTGCTCGCCCCATGTCATGGTGCCTAGGGCGATCAAGCTAACATCAATGTTGGTGTTACCTAGCTTCTTGTATTTCATGCTTGGATTCCGTTGCGGTGTAATGGGAGGGTTAAAACGAGGTTTCGATCTCGGTCTGGATTTCAGCTTCGTAATCAACGCTCTCAAAACCGAAGCCGAATAGGCGTAAGAACTCATCGCTGTAGCCTTTAAAATCGGTCAAGTCGTATAGATTCTCTTCCGTGACCTCTTCCCATATTTTTTCTATTCTCGCTTGAAGTTCAGGCTTGAGCTCCAAGTTGTCGACACGGAAGCGGTTTGTATCGTCTAAGCGCGGGGCATCAGAGTACAAGCATTCGTTATACAGGCGGTAGAGTTGTTCGATGCAGCCCTCGTGAGTGCCTTCGGCTTTCATCTCTTTGTATAAAATTGAAAGGTAAAGTGGCATCACCGGAATGGCCGAACTTGATTGTGTGACTAGCGCTTTTAGCACGCTCACATTGGCCTGTCCGTTTAAGCTGCTAAGCGAGTTGTTTAGGTCAGCAGCTGCGCGGTCTAGATCTTCTTTCGCCTTGCCAATAGTCGCGTGGCCATAGATAGGCCAAGTGATTTTGTCGCCAAGATAGGTGTAGGCGACGGTTTTACAGCCTTCGGCTAAGACATCGGCTTCTTTAAGGGCTTTTATCCAAAGCTCCCAATCGGCTCCACCCATAACATTAACCGTGTTTTGGATTTCCTCTTCATTGGCCGGCTCAACAGTAATATCGGCGATTTTTTTGGTGTCGGTGTTAAGGTTTTTAGCGGTGTAGCTGCTGCCTATTGGCTTCAGTACCGAGGAGTAAGTCTCGCCAGTATCAGGATCGGTACGGCGAGGTGAGGCTAGGCTGTAAACTACTAAGTCGATTTTACCTAGATCGGCTTTGATCGCCTCGATGGCCTGGGCTTTGATCTCGTGTGAAAATGCATCGCCATTAATGCTGCGAGCATAAATACCTTCAGCTTGTGCGGCTTGCTCAAATGCGACTGAGTTATAAAAGCCTGCAGTGCCAGATTTGCGGCCTTTTCCGGGCTTTTCGAAAAACAGACCTAAAGTTTTAGCGCCACAGCCAAAGGTGGCGGTAATGCGGGACGCTAAACCGTATCCGGTCGAAGCGCCAACAACGAGCACGTTTTTCGGGCCGTTAGCGACAGGAGCTTGTTGTTTAACATAGTTAATTTGCTCTTGTACGTTAGCTGCGCAGCCTTCAGGGTGAGCGTTGGTGCAAATGAATCCACGAACCTTAGGTTTGATAGTCATGCTTTGATCCTGTATTTGGCTCGTCGTCGGGTATAATCGTCGCGAGCGATGAATTAGGTGCTATTCGGCGCGCATTATATACTAGGAATATCCGTGAGTGATAATACCCCTGCTGCCTTGGGTGTTGAGAATGCGCTTTTTTAGGCACGATATTGTCGTATTAGACAAAATTTTGGGGTCTTTGATGACGAAAGTGATGACAAATGTGACGCTGGCGCTTGAGAAGTACTTGCGTGACTATGCGGAGCCGGAGGCGCAATCGCTGGATTTGGCGTGCTCGGTTGATGAGAAGAGCTATCAACGCTGTATTGTGATTCCCGCGTGTGACGAGGCGCCTGATTTTCTCGAACAATTCAAAAGGCCTGAATTGATGGGCGGGTGTCTGCTCATTCTTGTAGTGAATCAAGCGGATGTCAGTGTTGGCGTGTTGCCACGCAATCATCACCTTTTTGAATCTGTGCTGCAATCGGGCTCGGTTATCTATCGGCACTTAACGTGTACTTTGGTTCGTACGGCGGCTTGCGACATATTACTTGTTAATCGATATCAGACTGGATCTGAAATTCCTGTTAAGCAAGGCGTCGGTTTGGCGCGCAAAATTGGTTGTGATCTTGCCTGCGCGCTCTTTGTTGCTAAGCGTCTAACAAGCTCTTGGGTCTATTCTACAGATGCTGATGCTGTTTTACCGGAGGCTTATTTTCGTCATCGCGTTCAGAGTGAAAGCATAAGTGCCGAGATCTTCGAATTTCATCATCAAGATGACGGCAGTGACGTTGCTCAAGCGACTCAGTTATACGAGAGCGCGATAAAATATTATCGTCAGGGTTTAGCGTGGGCGGGCTCAGCTTACGCGGTATATACCTTAGGCAGTACATTAGTTTTTAATATTTCAGCTTACTGTCAGGTGCGTGGATTCCCAAAGCGCGCAGGTGCAGAAGACTTTTATTTAATTAATAAGCTCGCCAAAATTAGCCCGTTAAGTTTTAACCCGCTGATAGATGTTGCGTTGCAATCTCGTGTCTCTGAACGTGTACCGTTTGGTACTGGCCCTGCGATCAAAAACATACTTGAATTGGAATGTCCGGGAGAGGAGTACACTTATTATAATCCTCAGGTCTTTATTGCATTGAAACAGTGGCTACACTTTTTGGCTGTTGATTTTAAAAAAGTTTTCTTTTCCGATAATAACTCAATCGATTGTCTGTTGGAGCAATGTAAGTCGCTTGCTCCAGAGTTGTTAGCCGCTGCTGAGCATATAGGGTTTAATAGCTGGTTAAAGCATTTGCTTAAACAGTGTAGAAATCCAGAGTCTTACGATAAAAATACGCACCACTGGTTTGATGCATTTCAAACCCTAAAATTTATCCGTTATTTGCAGGCAAACTATTACCCCCCGCAAGCACTAAAAAAATGCTTGCGGCACGCAGGAGAGTGTTTTGTTTAAAGATAATGTTTTGTTTAAAGAGAGCGCTTTTTTTGAGGGGGCGCTATGCTAGCTGCGCTTCACCCCAAACGCATCCTAACTGTTCTAGATGAAATTGATAACCAATCCCCGTCTTACAGTTTAACTCGTTCCGAGAGTTTACGTCGGACTTTGGCGACGCTCGCCTGTGTTTGTGTGTGTTTGTTACTTATACACTATGCCAAATTATACAGCTCGATGACGCTGACGTTTGAATGGTTTTCGCAAAGCCTGGGGCAAACAAAAAGTTATTGGCTGCTGCGCTTACAAGCGACACAGTTTTTGCCTTTAATTAGCTATGTTTGGTGGACGTTGTGGCATGTTGTGGGTTATGTATTAATCCCTTTTGTACTGATTAAGTTCGTATTCAAAACACCTTTTCTTGGAATGGGGTGGCGTTTTAACGATACTTTTCACCATTGGCGCGGCTACCTGTTGCTGTTAATGCCGATTTTGCTTTTTGTGTTTCTTGTTAGTCAGGGGCCCGATTTCGTACATCATTATCCTTTTTATCAGCATGCTGGGCGTAGTTGGTTTGATTTCCTTGCGTGGGAGTTTCTCTACTTGTTGCAGTTTGTTTGTTTGGAGTTCTTCTTTCGGGGGTTTATGTTAAACGCGCTTCGTCCGGCTATGGGGGCGAATGCGGTTTGGGTCATGTGTGTGCCTTATCTGATGATTCATTTTCCTAAGCTTTGGCTGGAGGCGAGTGGCGCCATTTTATTTGGTTTATTTCTGGGTATTCTCGCGCTGCGTTCTCGCTCCATATGGGGTGGCGTATGCGTACATGCAGGCATTGCTGTGAGTATGGACGTGGCAGCACTTATTCAAAAAAATGCTATTCCTACCCAGCTTTGGCCTTGAGATTACTCGCTTTTATGCTTGTTTGCGATTAGTTGAATTTCGAGCTTGATGTCATAAGGTGTTTTTAACTGCAAGACCTATACTTACCTATTATTAGCGCTGTCGCGATAAAAATTTGAGTAAAGTGAGGTCAATATAATGACGGAAAATGTTCGCCTAGATCAGGCCGAAGATATTTTGAAAGGGTTTAAGCTACCGCCACAACCGACTATCTTTGCTGAGCTCAAAAAGGTTGCGCCAGATATTGGTAAAATGGCGCATATCGTGGAGCGTGATCCAGCGCTTGCCGCATCGATTCTGAAGGTGGTGAACTCGCCTGCTATCGGCATGGCAAATAAAGTAACCTCTATCAAACACGCAATGAGTTTGCTGGGTCTTAGAAGTATAATGAATATTATTAATGCCGCTTTTGTGAAACGTACTATTAGTGGCTTTGCTAATATGGATCAGCTTAATAATTTTTGGTATTCCACCACTAAAATTGCTGCCGCTATGGGCGCAATTGCTCGGCATATGAACTTTAAACAATATGACATTTCAGTAGACGATGCTTACTGCTTAGGTCTGTTCCATAACGTTGGCATGCCGATGATGCTCGATAAGTATGAAGATTACTTTCAGCGTATTCGTCCGACCTACCAAAAAGGCAATATTGGCTTGGTGGAGGCTGAGAACCACTTCTTCGGGACTAATCACACCGTACTAGGCTTTTATATGACAAAAGGCTGGGGCTTGCCTAAGGTGATTGGGGATGTGATTAAAATCCACCATAACCTTGAGTTGATTGGTAATGTCGATACTCTGGATGAGAAAACCGGCGTGCTGTTAGCGGCTTTGAAAATGGCTGAACAAATCGGTGGTGAAGCTGAGGAGTTTGGCGGCGTCGATTACAATGTTGAATGGGTGGAGATGTCGTCAACTATTACGTCATTTATGGGTTTGAGTGTGCATGACTTCTTTGATTTGGAAGATGCTATTTTTGATACGATCGAAGCTGAGTTGGAGGCGTCGAATCAAAATTAGAAACGGGGGGATAAGGGCAGTCAGCTGTTTCACTTTTCGCTTGCCACGTCTTAAACTCACCCGGACGCAAACCGTAACGCGCCAGCACGCCTGTGTAATTAAGTTGTGTCGCCCCGATAGCGGGCGAGTACTAAGAGGGTTACGCACGAGGGTTACCGTCACGACCTAGTGTTAGCTCGTGACGGCGAAAAGAAGATGCTGGTTTATGAAGAGCGGGTTTTGATTTTTGAGCCGACCAAACCGTAAAATGCGATATACAGATAACAGATGACCGGCAATGCAAAGGCTAACTGAATCCCAATGCTATCCGACAAAGCCCCTTGTAATGGTGGGATGATGGCGCCGCCAGCAATAGCAATGCACAAAATACCAGAGCCTTGCCCGGTGACCGGGCCGAGTTTTTCAACCCCTAGACTGAATATGACCGGAAACATAATAGAGTTAAATAGGCCTATAGCAATAACCGCCCACATCGCAATTGCGCCGTCAAATGTCATGGCGAGGATTAATAGAAAAATACTGGCAAAGGCATTAACGGTTAATACGCGTTTAGCGGGGATTTTTAACATGAGATAAGCCCCCAAAAAACGACCAATCATCGCGCCACCAAAATAATAGGATACATAATTCGCCGCATCAGCCTTAGCTAAACCTGCGATGTGTGGCTCGTGTAAAAAACCAATAATCATCGTTGCGATACCTACCTCAGCACCAACGTAAACAAAAATCCCGATTGCACCTAAAATCAAGTGAGAGTGGCGCCAAGCCGAATCGTTGTTGGCGCCTACAGCTTCGGCTACTTGGCTTTCGAGTTGAGGCAATTTTACGAAAGCCATAACCACAGCTAAAGCTGCGAGGCATACAGCGAGAACCAAGTAAGGTGATTGCACTGCGCTAGCTTTTTGAAGCGCAGTGGCGGATTCCAAAGAAACGACAGCCGCAGAGAGAATAAACGAGCCACCAATTAAGGGGCCAATAACCGTGCCGAACGAGTTGAACGCCTGAGTCATACTCAAGCGGCTTGATGCTGTTTTCGGCTTACCTAATGCGGTGACGTAAGGGTTAGCCGAAACCTGCAATATAGTGATACCACTGGCCAGGATAAACAATGCACCCAAAAACATACTGTAATTGAGAAATTCAGCGGCGGGGTAAAAGCCAATACACCCGAGCGCCGTAATCGTTAAACCAATAACGATACCGCGCTGATAGCCGATTTTTTTTACCAGAATTCCCGCAGGGTAAGAGACAATTGCGTAAGCGCCAAAGAAGGCCGTATGCACCGCCATTGCTTGGAAATAACTCAGGGAGAAAACATCACGTAGGTGGTGAACGAGAATCTCATTAAGGGATGTGATCACGCCCCATGCAAAAAACAAAGTCGTTAAAATCGCTAAAGGGGCGATGTAACTTTGAGCACCTGTACGGTCCGAGATATACCCCGAATCTATTTCCATTGCGCCTGCCATAATTATTCTCCAGAAAAATTGTTATTTTGAGTCCTCAATAGTAAGGGGTTCCTGGTGGTGTCGTGTTTAAAAGTGCCGAACGTGAGCGTAGTCTTAGTGAGTGGTGAATATACCTGTGTGAACGTGGCGAGCTCATGTTTGCAGGTTTTAGTCACCACCAAACATAGTAAACCGTTAAAACACCCATAACAATTAATGCCGAGCCGAGCTTAAACTCAGTGCCTGTCGTCCAGTCTAGTTCCCGCCAGCGAAAAGCACCCGAGCTTGTGCGTAAGTCACCCAATAAGCTGACGCCAATACCGGCAAAAATAGCGAGTAAAAAGACGATAAGCACACGGTTAATAAAGGGAAGCGACGGCATTAACAGCATAAAACTTAAGGACATTAAGACTGAGCAGATAACCGCGGCATAAGCGCCGTTAACAGCCGCTTTAGACCACAGTAAGCCTAATAAAAACACCGCCACAATCCCCGGCGCCATGACACCCGAGAGTTGTTGAATATAGAAAAATGCCCGGTCAAAATCCCCCTCCAAGGGAATCGCCGTGACCACAGCAATTGCAATCGCAACCCAGCAACATATTCTACCCACATTGACGAGGCGGGCTTGGTCTTGTTCTCGCCCACCAAAGGCGTATAAATCCATCGTAAACAAGGTTGCAATCGTATTCATAATGGCCGTGAGAGACGACAATACACCTGCCAACAAGACCACCACCACAATGCCCTTAACCCCGCTAGGCATCACCTCCACCAAACGGGTATAGACATATGGACTACTGGCCGACTCAGGCAGTAATACCACCGCAGCCACACCCGGTAATACAATAATAAAAGGCAAAAATAACTTAATCGCCGCTGTGAACAATAAACCCTTTTGCCCCTCTCGAAGGCTCCGAGCCGCCAAAGCACGTTGGACAATAAATTGATTAAAGCCCCAGTAAGACATATGTAATACCAGCATGCCTCCCAATATTGCCGATAAACCAGGCAGCTCATTGTAGTGCGTATGCTGTGGCGGAAGCACTAAATCAAAGCGTGTACTAGCAAGCTGTAATAGCTGCTGAAACCCGTGTATAACGCCTGTACCTCCGTCCACTTGCGCGACCTTATCGAGGGCAAGGTAAGTGACCGCCGAGCAGCCGAATAAGAGTAAAACCAAATGCAGGGCATCAATATAAGCTAAAGGCTTAAACCCGCCATAGACACCATAAATACCTGCCGTCAGCCCTAAACCAAATAATAAAAACAGATAAGGGATACCTGTGAGTTTTTCAATCGCGTTAGCGCCAAACCATAAAACGGCGGTTAAATAGATAAACACATAAAGCAGTAACCAATAAAGCGCGAGTATTTGGCGCAAACGGTAATCGTAACGCTGTTGTAATAACTGCGGCAGCGTATAAATTCCGCGCCGTAAATAAACCGGTAATAAATACTTAGCGACTAAAATGAGAATAATAGCCGAGCCCCACTCATAGGCCGCCACCGCCATACCAATACGATAACCATCCGCAGAGAGCGCAATGATTTGCTCTGCCGAAATGTTTGCCCCAATCAGCGCAGCGCCGACTGCCCACCAAGGCAAATCCCTATTGGCTAAAAAATAACTCTTGGTGGTTTGTGTTGGCGTGACTACGCGGCGAGTCAAGTAATACGCAAGCGTTAATAATACTAGGATGTACCCAATCACGATGATACTGTCGAAGAGGCTCAGATGCATGCGCTTGTATTTACCCTAAAAGCTAAGAATGTCTTTCAGCACAATCGATTGCCTACGCGATACCGTGACATTTAACGCTGGGCTCAGACTTAACTCATAGCCAGAATTATGATTCCCCCGAACTTGCGTGATTTTTTGTAAATTGACAATTTGGTTCCGATTGATTCGGAAAAAATGCTTACTTGGAATGCGTGCTTCTATGTGAGATAGGGCTTTATGTACAAAGGGTTTGGACTCATCAAAATAAACCCGAGTATGATTTTTACAGCTTTCCAATAATGCAATATCGCTAAGTGCCACCATGTGATTCTCATCGTTATCACGGATCACCAAGCGGCTATCCATTAGCAGTTGCTCAGCGTCGCTTGCACGTTCGACACTTGGCAAGTCTTCGTTGCCTTTTTCTGCGGGGATAGCTTCCGTGTCGGCAGCAGTAGGCATTTGATTAAGCGCACTGAGCTTATCAATAGCGCTTTTTAGGCGAGCACGAGTGATCGGCTTGAGCAAATAATCAATCGTATTAAAATCAAAGGTCTTCAGTGCGTAGTCAGAGTATGCCGTGGTAAAAATTAACTTGGGTGCATAATCTACCTGCACTAACAAATCAAAGGCGGATTGACCCGGTAAGTGAATATCCAAAAATAACAGTTCAGGCTTAAGCTTCTCGATCAGCGCTAGCGCCTCTGCGACAGTGCCTGCTTGACCAAGAATATGAATTTGAGGGTAGGCCTTTAATAGCGCGACTAAACCCTCACGGGCAATCTCGACATCTTCCACCACAATCGCGGTGATGACCTGTTCTTGGTTTGGCGTACTGTTCATTGTTATATTATCAACCTTGTCGCCCGACAAATTTGGGCTTGCTTAGTGATTAGTGCTCACTGAATGGTGGGCACTGTGAGCAGTATTTGCAAGTGCTTGTCGTGCACAAGTTCAATATAGCTGCCGCCCGGGTAAGCCTGCTCTAAACGAAAACGCATACTATCGAGCACAGCATTGTCGAGTGCAGCGGCATCTTCCGCCAGTCGTTCTATTAAAAACTCCGAGCCTGGGTGGTAAATAATACGCGTTTGCAAGCGGTCTTCATCTTGCTCCAAGGTAATCGTTATAAACCAATCATTGGGGGCTGTTAACGCGGGCGATAAATGGCCAAGTACATGAGCGACTAAACCAAGAATCGACATTGGCAGTACTTTACTATCTTGCAGCGGCTTTACTATGTTGATTTGGCAACGTGGATTGGCGCTTTCTGTGCTGGCACTTTCTGTGTTGGTAAAGACCTGATCAAATAACTCTAAATAAATACCAAGTGCGCGGGTTTCAAGGTCGAGTTTTACCTTCGCGCTTTGGCTGGTCTCCAAAGCATAACGCACCAGCTCTCCAAGGTTCTCAACCATTGACTCGGCATCCTCGCTATGGTTTTGTGCAGATTTTGCAATGCAATCTAGCGTATCTGCAATAAACCCCTCGCCCACATAGCCTGCACGAATACGAAATAAAGCTTGATGTAAATTTTGAGTTAAACCTAAAAACTGAAGCGATTCTCGATACGCCAGTTTTATCTGCTTGACTCCAACAAGCGCCGCAAGCCAGCTAACTTGAAATAAAATCAACTGTGCACCACGCGACCATTGACCGTCTGAAATGATACGGTAATGGTGATCCAGCTGAAGCAAACTGTTAAGCATGTGGCTATGACTCAAGGCCCAAGTGATGATACGCTCGCTTTGAATAATAACAAAACTCACACTCAGCGCACTTAAACCAATGCTCAGAAATACACTGGCTTGATAATGATTATTGCGACGATTCAGTCGTTGACGATACCAAAGTAATATAAACGTTAAGCACATGGCATAATAACTGTAGCTCAAAAATTGAGTCGCATAGTAAGCCCCTTGCACGTAATAAGGGCTAGAAAATACCGTAATCACCGCAGCCCACCCGCCTAGCAGTAAAGGCCAAAACTCCTTATAATTGAGCGCCTTTTGGCCGCTAGAATTTTGCAGTAAATCCGCTTGCATTAGACTTCATCCCCGTCTGTTTTAACGAATCGACAAGGCGAAATAATTAAAGTGCTTACATAGCGCTCCCTAGTTTTAAATCGATAACGATATTGCTTTTGATAACTTAAATTAAGGCGGTTACGAATATTACGAATGCCAACATTTAAGCCTAGCGCACGTAACTTACTTGCGGGCGTATCCGTATGTGCATCCTCAGAGTTACTTGGGTTAGTGCTGTATACCCGGTATATCAACTGATCTCGGTACTGGCGCACTTGAATCACCAGTTCACCACGTACCAGTTTGTTTAAACAGTGCTTAACACAGTTTTCCGCTAATAACTGCAATATTAAGGGTAATACAAACTGCTCGTGACAACTGCTATGGCGACGAATATACAGCGAAAATTGACTGCCTAATTGCACTTTAACAAGCCTCAGATACTTCTCTAGCAAAGTTAAATCTTGATCGAGCGGCACCATATCCCTTTGTGAGAAACTGTCCAGATCAGTAATAATGTCACTAATGTCATGCGCCATAGTGGCGGCGCGCGTCGGGTCAATCGCCAACATAAAGCGTAAGCTATTTAAGGCGTTAAATACAAAGTGGGGGCTTAACTGTTCGGCTAAAATGCGCATATGTGCTTGAGTCGTGAGTGCGCGCATCCGCCTATCGAGCTTACGCCGCTTACCTAAGGTATAGATATATGCAACAGCTAGGCTAAGTAACATCCAGCTAAAGAGTAAACGTGGTGACCAAATGTCAATGACCCGGACTTCGCTAAAATTCTGACTAAATAAAGCATCACCTAACAAGCTAAGTATTAGTGCGACAGCCAATAATAAAACCAGTTGATAAGTCCCACGGAATTGTCGCGTTGCAACCCACTGGTAAAGTGCAAATATTAGGCTTGCTTGTAACGCAGATACTACAATGAGGCCGAAGGTACTAATCAGTGAGAGTTTCACCCAGCCCAAATGGTGAGCGATGACTAAATAGGCAAAGCAGATAAAACCGTAGCAAGCCATGCCCGTGACAGCTTGCTCTTTTGGGCTTAAGGGGAGGGGAGTCTCACTTGGCTCATGATTATGCATGCAAGGCTCCCTAGCCTTAAGTTTATAGACAGGGGATGGTTTTGCCTTCGCGGCTACTTTGCTCCCCCAATTCGAGTAATTGCACGAGTAGTATGGCCTCTTCAGGAGTCACGGGGAAGGGTTTTTGCCCCGTAATCGCCATCGCTAAGTGGTGGTATATTGCACGGTAGTCCCCGGGTTTAGTCGGAACCTTGACGCTGCTAATATCGTCTGGGTTTTGCGCTTGATATAGCGTGCCGAAGTCCGCCTCGTCCTCCAGCCCAAAGCCCTCTGTCCCGGGCAGTCGGCCGCTTTTTAATTGGCTCTCTTGCGGATCTAAACCGTACTTTAAATACGAGCCTTCTGTGCCCTGCACATGAAATTTTAAGTTAGATGCACTGTTAAATAAGCTCGCATGCAAAATAACCTCACGATTACCGTAGTGCAGTTGGCAATGTGCATAATCACAGGCGCCGTCGATTTCACGCTGGGACAACAAGCGCGTCGTGATGGCCTCCGGCTTACCAAATAAGCATAAAGCTTGATCGAGTAAGTGTGGACCTAAGTCATACCATATGCCCGTGCCTTCACCGGGCTGTTCCCGCCAGCGCTGGCGGACATTTGGGCGAAAACGATCGAAGTGAGATTCGTACAGGCGAATACTGCCAAGCTTACCGTGGTCGATTAACGCTTTTACGGTTAAAAAATCCCCATCCCAGCGCCTGTTTTGAAATACGCATAGCTGTAATTGCGTTTGTTTAGCCAAATCAAACAAGTCGCGGGCTTGCTCGCTTGTTGTCACCATCGGCTTTTCAATCAGCACGTGCTTGCTCGCTAATAGCGAAGCTTTTGCCAGCGGGTAATGGTAAGCGTTTGGCGCGGTGATAATTACAAGATCCGCATTGCTGCTTTGCAGCATCTCCTCGGCATCCCCGAATACATCCAGGTTGTATATGCCAAGCTTGGCAGCGGATTGCCTGACAAGTTCCGGCTGACGACTGCTAACAGCGACCAATCGAAATACCGTCGACGCCGCGACAAAGGGAAGGTGGAAGGTTTGCGCGGCAAAGCCGAAGCCAATCATAGCGACTTTTATCATCGAAAGTCCTGCTGTGGAATAAATGCCAGTAGGCAATATTGATAAGGTGTAGCGTTAGCAAAAGCGTAGCACTTTTTTAAAGGCCTAGTGTGGGCTTCATGCGGCTTGCGTCGCGCGGTACCGTTTTATGTACTGGATAATAGCCGCTGACTCGTATAACCATTGGCTAGTGCCATCTTTGCGGTCAATCCGCAAACAAGGCACCTGTGTTTTACCACCATGCTTCATTAAGGATTTTCGGTGGCTGGCCACCTGTTGAGTGTCTCGTAGTTCGATATTCAGCCCCCCGCCTCGAACCGCTTGGCGAGTAATCGCGCAGTATGGGCAGCTATGGAAATGGTAAAGTGATAGCTTCTGAATGGCCTTGCCTGTTTTCATTTAATGGACTCCGTGAATCGCTGTAATACTTTAATTGAGTTTTACTCGCGCTTTAATGTGTGATTTATGACTGCTATTATCCCGATCCACATGAGTTGCGACTATGATGATGCGCGCGTGAAACTTGTCCTTTTGATCGCTTTGTTAATCATAGAAAAGCTTAATCATAGAGCCCTTAACCATAAGCACTCAAGCATAGAACATTCAGCCAAAGAACATTCAACCATAGAAAGCACTACTATGGAAAAACACTCACTAGGCCGAAAGCTTGCGCCTAGGCTTTAATGGTATCCACTGCGTATCCATATGTCTGACGATAACCCCTCTCCTGATAAAACCGATGCCCTTACCGACATCTTAAGAACGATCCGCTTAAATGCCAGCGCCTACTTCTGCAGCGACTTTAAGTCCCCTTGGGGTATGGCCATTGATTACCAGCCCAAGGGCTTATTCCATGTCGTCGTTGAGGGCAGTTGTTGTTTACAGCTGGATAAAAAAGATACTTTCATCACCCTAGAAAAAGGCGATATCGTCGCATTCCCCACCGGCGGTGGCCATGTCATTCGCGATAGCGCCAGTTCCGCCGCACTGCCTGGCGCCCAAGTCCTTAGCGAGATAAGCGCCGGAGGAAACCCCTTTTTACCCAGCGCCGAATCCGCCGATGCTAGCATTACCTTACTGTGCGGCTCCTTTCAGTACGACTGGTCCGTCAATCACCCCTTTTTAAAAGACCTGCCCTGTTTTATTCATATACAAGCTAAACATAGCCCCGAGCTTGCTTGGTTACGCGCCTTACTCGACGTCGTCGCACTCGAATTGCGACAGCAGTCCGCAGGCGCCGCCTTAATGATCGATCGTTTGACCGAGGTGCTCTTCATTCAGCTCATCCGCTTTCATATCAATCACACCGGCGGAGGCTTGGGTTACATCACCGCACTGGCAGACAAACAGATAGGCATTGCGCTAAACCATATTCACAGCGAGCAAGGCGCCCACTGGACCGTAGAGCGCTTAGGTCAAACCGTGGCCATGTCGCGCACCGCCTTTACCGAGAAATTCACCAAATTGGTCGGCATGCCACCTAAAAACTATTTAATCAATTGGCGAATGAACAAAGCCAAAGCCTATTTACAAGAAGGGCAAAAAAGCATGGCCGATATCGCCCAGCATGCCGGATACGCTTCCGAGGCCTCGTTTAGTAAAGCGTTTAAACAGTTCTTTGGTGATACCCCGGGCAGCCTGCGCCCTAAAGATTAGTCGGTATTAACTTTTTAAATTAAGACTTATGTGGTAAAAGAAGTGCCAAATTAGTCATATTAACAATAAGTAATACTCACAATTAATGGGTAATAACAAAATGGAAGGCGAATCCACAAACAGCGCCGCGCAAATCACCCGACGCTCGCTGATTACTAAGCTTGGAGCCGTGATTGGTGCCGTATCCGCAGCGCAATTATTAACGCCCATTGGCGTATCTAAGGCCTTGGCTTATAGCCGTCGCGCCAATAGTGCCGACTCCGATGGTTTAGTCTTTAAACAGCCACAGATGCTTAGCTTAAAGCGCCTGTGTGCCGTAGTGATCCCCAAAACTGATACCCCCGGTGCCGACGAGGTTGATTGCCATGGCTTTATCGATCAACAACTGCATCACTGCCATAGCGCTAATGAGCAACAACAAGCCCAAGCCTTGTTAAATACACTAGATCAACAGTCCGTTGCAAGATATCAAAAAAAGTTTACCGAGTTAACTACTGTTCAGCACCACGCATTGCTAAGTGATTTAGAGCAAGCTAAAACCCCATTTAATAATGCCGATGCCAAACATTTTCGAAAGTTAAAAGGCTTAATCGTTTTTGGTTATTTTACCAGTGAACTTGGCGCCACCAAGGCCTTAGATTACGACCCCATACCGGGCGAATATAAACTCATGAAGCGTAAAACCGCGCCAAAAGGCGCAGCGATATTACCCGGATACCGTTAATAATGCGGATAGGCACTAACATGGTAGATAATCATAAAGGCTTTGTTGAACATAAAGAAACAAAAGAGGTTTTTGACGTCATCGTCGTAGGCTCGGGCATTACGGGTGGCTGGGCGGCCAAAGAATTCTGTGAAAAAGGTTTTAAAACCTTAATGGTGGAACGCGGGCGATTTGTTGAACACCGTAAAGACTATATTGGTGAAGGTGTAGCGACTTGGGATTTTAAACACCGTACTATTCCTAGCAATAAAATCGTCGAGCAACAATACAAAATACAACAACATTGCTATGCCTTTACAGACGCGACCAAGCACTTTTTTGGTAACGATGCTGAGTTACCCTACACCACCGAAAAAGACAGCGATTTTCGATGGATTCGCGCCAATCAACTCGGCGGAAAATCCCTGCTTTGGCATCGCCAATCTTACCGCATGAGTGATTTTGATTTTAACGCCAATAAAAGCGATGGCTACGGAGTCGATTGGCCTATTCGCTACAATGATCTTGCCGATTGGTATTCCTACGTTGAAAAATTCGTTGGTGTGAGCGGTAATCAAGACGGGCTGACGCAAATCCCTGATGGTGAGTTTCAACTGCCATTTCAACTGAATCAGCCAGAGCTTGACCTAAAGGCAACTTTTAAAAAAACCTTCCCAGAGTATGACCTTATCATGGGGCGCACCGCCCACTTAACGCAGCCTACTGATATTCATCTCTCATTAGGACGCAGTACCTGTCAAGCGCGTAATGAGTGTCATAAAGGCTGCTCGTTTGGCGCTTACTTCTCCACTTTAAGTGCCACCTTACCCGCAGCCGCAAAAACCGATAAATTACACTTAGCCACCAATAGCGTGGTGCATAGTTTAATCTACGACGAACAAAAAAACCGAGTGCTCGGTATTCGTGTGATCGATAACGAAGATTTAAGCACACGAGAATACTTTGCCAATGTGGTGTTTCTGTGTGCCTCAACACTCGCCACCACCCAAATTATGCTCAATACCAAAACACCAAAATCCCCCAATGGCATCGCCAATAGCTCCGGCGCGCTTGGGCATTATTTAATGGACCATAATTACAGCGGTACGGCCTCCGGGGTTTTGGAACAGTATGGGGATGAATATGCTACTGGCAGGCGCCCAACGGGTTTTATCATCCCAAATGTATTATTTGAGCCCAAGCGTTATGCCAATAAATTTAAACGCGGCTATACCATATTTGGTAAAGCCAGGCGTAAAAGCTGGCTAAAAATGCGTCACGACCCAGGTTTTGGCCTTGAGTTTAAAAACAAATTAACGCAAGCCGGTCCATGGGGAATGGATCTTCGTAGCGCTGGTGAGATGTTGCCGCGTTACGAGAACGAGGTGAGTTTAAACACCAGTAAGACCGATAAATGGGGCATGCCGCAATTACATATAAATTGTAATTGGTCTCAAAATGAGCACGATATGATCGATCACATGGTCGAGACGAGCACTAAGTTCCTGAAAGCCATGGGCGCGACGGATATTAAGGGGGGAAACCACACCACATCAACCCCACCCGGCGCCACCATCCACGAGGTAGGCACTGCTCGCATGGGGCGAGACCCAAAAACCTCCGTGTTGAATGGCTTTAATCAAAGCCATGATATTCCTAATTTGTTTGTTACCGATGGTTCGGCTTACCCGTCTATCGCGACGGTTAACCCCTCGCTTACGTTTATGGCGTTGACTGTAAGGGCAGTGGATTATTGTGTTAAGGAGCTTAAGGCTAGGCGGATTTAGGTTTTTATCACGACTCAGCCCCCAATTTTGAGATGCGGTCTATACGATCATATATAAGGTTCTGCCTATCCACATTACCGTTAGCTGTAGATTGTAAGGCGTAGAGGGTATCGCGATGAGCGAGAAGGGTATTCGCTTCGGTGCTCAAATAATTTTGCAGCTCAATGTCCGCTGACTGAAGCTCATCAAGAAGAGATTCGCGCCCGTCAATGACATTCAAAATATCCTCGATGTCATGGCTGCCTAATAAATCATTATTGCCGCGACCTTTAAACGCTTCAAATTTCGTTGCGAGAAAGTAAGCCGGTGTAACTAAGCGAACAAGCGTCCCCGCTGCTAGTTCGTAGTTCGTTGCGCAATGAAGGGCTTGTTTGTACCAACGATTAGAAAAACCGAGTACCTCAGCGTCATCTGGCATAAAGTCTACTTGTAGACCTTGCAATCGAAAGCGACAATTCACGGTATCATTCATAGATATCGTAAACCCCCGTGCCTGCAACAGCTCACTGAATTTATGCCATCCGGTATATCCGATTACCGAGACTATCAAGTCAACGTCGTCGGTGTGCCGAACATTTTCTCGCGACATATCATCAGTAATTAAAAGCCCGGTTGTACAGCCACCGACGAAAGCGGTTTGTGCTACTAGGTCATCACCTAAGGCATGTGCGACAAGGGCAAGCATTTCTTTGTGACGGTTAAATTCGCTCATTTTTCAAATTTCTCCCGCAATAGTTCGCTTGCAAATGCGACTTCCCGAGGGTTCCCCAAACGTAATGCATCGACCAGCGCTAAATACCCGTAAAGGGCTTCGTCGTTATTCGCGGCTTGCGGAACGGTTTTATATAGCGGGCTAACAGCCTGACCTTTAGTTTTCCCTGTTACATCTGGCCAAACCAAGGGCGTATCCCCAGCGCTCATCAATTTATTCTGTGTCACTGGCGCAGCAAAGGATGTCGGTACGCCACGCTCTAGTGGGCCGGGTTTAGCGGGAAATACATAGCGAATACCGCTTTCAAGAAAGCCCAATAAGGCTCGGCGATTCACTCTGGGCAAATTCGATCGAGGATCACGTGCGGCCAAACCCACATCAATGCAACGCTTTAAGCCAGCACTCAGCTCGGTTTTACTAATACCTGTATCGGCTTCCAGTTTGCGGAAGCTATAGAGGCTAACGTCGTCAGTCTTTGCCTGGTCAAGGCATACAAGCTTTAGCAGTAATACGATATCTTGGCTTTTCATAGCTGTGAATTGCTCAGTTGGATACGTGCCGTCCTCAGTCCCGGGACAAAGGACAGTATTGAGCAATAGCTAAGATGTGTCAATGAAGTTAATGATGCTCGAAGACCTATTATCTGGTGAAGTACAAATGAGTACGTGCCCCCAAACGATTACCCTTGCGATAAAGTAGATCATTCTGTGGATAGCCTAAATCCACTACCCCCCAAGTATCCCCTCCTCAACAGTCCGCAAACACATGGCCAACATCGTTAAGGTCGGGTTCTGCGTACCAATACTCGGCATAGATCCACAACCGGCGATATATAAATTCGGGTGATCCCAACTTTGTTGCTTATCATTCACCACGGAGTTCTCTGGTTTATCGCCCATA
>NVXL01000019.1 GCA_002746115.1 Alteromonadaceae bacterium | reverse complement strand
GTATTTCAAAGCAGAAACAGGCAGAATTAATGCCCTTTGATGGTCGTAGTCATACCTCTGTCGATATTGCCATACCCTTTACCCAAGAAGATTATTTTGATCTGGTCGATACCACAGGAAGAATAATTCGAGCTGGTAAACGCGGGTTTATTTCCGAAAAATCTCCCAAAGTGCTTGAGCAACTTGGCATCAATCCGCTTAAATGGATCGAGCATGTTAAGAATTTTGGAAAACTGTATGGCGATTGCTGTGGCGGTAAACAGGCGATGAACGCCTTTGCGCAGCAGTTTGGTAAATGTTGGGCCAAAGGTGGTCGGGTTTCGGCTGACGTATATAATTGTTCGGTCTAGCAGTGATCTATGTGGGTGATATCTTCCGGTTTAACCTCATACTTATACCCCTCAATGTTATATGTTAATTCGTGGACGGTGATGGGTATTACTTAGTAATACACCCCCCGTGCTACAGGAGTAAAAAGTCGGCTCCAAAAGTTAGACGTTTGATGAAACCGTTTTTGAAAGAGCAAAAAAAGTTTGTCGGATAAGAATATACTCTTATCCGACAAATTCGACGGATGACAGATACACCCGTTTTAAAGGAAGGAAACCGACGTCTTACTATTGCGGCATATCATTATCAAACCATTTTAAAATCATCGCCAAACGCGAAGCCGATAAATCGCGGGTAACCGGCATATAATTCGGATTGCTAAAGACCGCTTCCAATACCGATTGTATGGCACCGGCATATTTTTTCACACTATCATAATTACCAAGATCAAAACGGCCCATTACCGGGTATAACCAGCCATATTGCGATAGCACCGGCCCTACATCTTTTGTCCATGTCGGAGCATCAGTATAGCTTTGTTGCTGATAGACCTGAACACTTAACATATCTTCATTTATCGCAGCGCTATAGTCCGATCCGATGCCCTCAATACAATAAAAAGCCCCGTAAACTTGCCCATCGATGAAACCTCGAGGATTTCCGGGGTCAGTAGCAGATAAATTTATCGTCGCCACATTGCTGTTACCTGTACTGCCGCCATTAGCCGCAGCAACGGAAAAGGCACTTTGTGGAACACTCGGCTTGGGCGGAGGGGTAAACTGTTGCGCAGCTTGCTCCAAAGTTAAAGGCGCGGCATTGATGGTTACATTACTTGCGTCTTCCCCGAACTGGTATACATAAACGTCCGCATTAGCTGTCGCACCACGATCTGGATCGGAATTATCGGGGTTCATTCGAAATACAAATTTATCGGCACGCATGTAGTAGCCATCTTTTTGCTCCCATAAAAAATTCGAACTTTCATCACTGCTATTAATGGCGCAGGGCGTGGTTTGCAGCAGCTGCGTTGTATCGTCATCAAGATCGACTTCCAATAAACCACCGTATTGTGTGAGTAGTGTGTCATCGAGATCGGAAAGCTTTTTAATCAGTGTAAAATCACTAAGCTCACCATTTTGATAAAACCCAAGTGACAGCGTGTTATCAAAAAGACTTTGATCAACCTGATCTGTCACTTGGTTGATGTCTGTGTTAACTTTTGTTGGCAGGCTATTACTTAAATCCAACACCAGTTTGTTGCGGGCTTTATCCAAAACAAAGGGCGTAAACATCAGCGGCGCTTTTTCTGAGGCCCTCGGAAGCTGAGTCGATATCTGTGCCTGTAACATACGGCTGCGCACAGCAAAGGTCGGCTCGTCATCAGCGCAGGGGCCTATGGTGCCCACTACACGCCCATGAACAAAGGCTTTGCCCTCAGTGGCTGGCGTATAATCCTGAGCCAGGCCTTCAGTGATATTAGCATGATAACTATCGTACTCATCCTGGGTGAGTAACTGCTGTAACAGGTAGTTGAGGTAACTTTCGGTTGGAATACCAGGCACGGCTGCCGCGTTAGGGGCTGTTACGCCCTTCTGATATAAGGAGTAATCCATTAAAGGGTTCAACTTATCACGCACATGTTGCGGCACACCATATTGCGAAACAAGCTGATTTAAACTCGCTTCAGTAGCCAAATACACTTGCGGTACATTGTTATGCAGATCCACGGTAAATTTAATCGATAAACGACCACCGGTTAAAGACTTCAGTGAGCTTAAATATTTCGAATTATCTTCATTCATCCACGCCAGATTACTTAAGGTGGACTGATAAACAGCACCAAACCCTGCTGATCCGCCTTTGTAACCAAAAGCGCGCACACCGAGTTGCACAAAGGGCGCAGGTGCAAAACTGCCAACCACATACTCGGAAGTCTGTGAGCCCAACAACATTTGCAAGCCCCAAAGTTCCGATACACCTTGTTGCTGAGGGTCGAGATCGACAATTTTCCCAGCGAAGGGATTTTCTATCACGGATAGATTGGTATCAATGATGGAATCTTGCTCGGCGCTGGTCGCCATGGAGCCATCGGGATAGCGAACCGAGCGTACTTTACAGTCGACAAAATTAAATACCCCGGTGCCTTTTGGGTTCCAAAACAGCGAAGTCGATTGCGGGTCGAAATTATCAGGGTTGTAATTATCGGGCCAATTATTAATCGTTGAGGGATCAGCAATAAACTGTCCTGAAAAGTGTGCCCGGGGTAAATCAAAATAACTCATGTGAATTCTCCTATCGATAACATCTGAATCGGTACATATCATTGGCTACTGAGGGCAACTGGCTGGAAGCTTGCCGTTTTCGCAACCGCCCGTCATAGGCACGACTTCATCAAAAATGTGGGATAGCCCTGCAGGTGGTTTTCCGAAACCTGTCGTGTGACAACCAAAGCAATTAAATTGCGGATTCACCTCGGCCAAACCGTCCTGTAAATAGGTTTCCATCACCGCATTGGCCGCAGAAAGGGAGCCTCGCTGCACCCCTTGCCTGCCCCCCGTCGGTGGCAAAATACCGTTTAAAGTCCACACGTTACCGGTCATTTCGTAGTTGGTCCAAATGCTGTCAATCAGTTTGGGGTTGCCACGGACAAAATCCTGAACACTGGTATTAATACTGATAATATTTTCCCGGTTTCGTTTTGATGCTGCGATTTGCTCCTTACTCATACCCATGGTATTACTGGGCGAGCCTTCTGGGTTAGTGCGACAAATTTGCCCCGGATGGCTAGGAGAATAGGTGTTTAACTGGCAGTGAGCGCCAAGGCATTCTGGATTAAAGAAATTCCATTCCCCTCCCAAAGGCGGTTTGGCCTTACGATCGGCACAATTGGGCACATTATTACGATGTTCAAAAGTCGCCCATATAAATTCAGGATGCTTGTCCGTATTGATCACCAGATGCATGCCCACCAAACCCAACTCAACATGTTCACATTTATTGGTATCAGGGTTTACAACGTTGCCGAATGAACGGTAAAACAAGTTTTTATCCAGCTCTTTTGTCATGATCATCCAAGCAGTTTTAAGCTCGGCCGATGCAGCGGGAAAAGCCAGCGAGGCCGGTAAATTGATGCCTTCACCATTAAACTTCAAGCTTGATGCACAGTTGGACTTAAACAGCTCACAAGCAGTGATAAAGTCGTAGGATTTTTTATTCACTGAAATATCGTAGAACACGAAATTACCTTGCAAATCGAGCAAGGGCTGATTGGAACCGGCCTGATCGGTGGCATTGGAGTTCAGGCGAGAGCCTGTGGGGTTATCGCGAAAAAAACGCGATACCTGTTTTTTATTGGCCACGGCAACACATTCGCTGTTAGGCAGATCTGGCTGCTGCCCCCAAGGCGTTGGCTGTTGCCCCTTCTCGACAAAAATGCCGTAGCTGGGCATCCAGCTTTCAAATTCGAGGATGCCGCCCTGGGGCGTTTTTTCCCCCGTTGGCTGCACAGCTGCAATGAATGATTGCCAGGAAAATTGTTGAAAATTACAATTTGTGGTGCCACCATCGGGCACTTCACTAGGGAAACTCGGTTTTTTAAACCAATCCAGCGAGGCCACGCAAGCATTTGATGCCGGGGTGTAGGATGCGGAATAGACCGGCGACATGCCGATAAAAGAAGCGGTAAAGAGTAAACATGCACAAGCACTTAGTCTTATAAAGAGATTCATTGATACCCTCGAAATGATTGTGATTGAAAGAGTTTTATTAACTTGGCAGATAAATAGCTAAGGGGGACTCACCTCCTTTTCTAACAAGGCCTGATTTAGATTAGGAACGACAAATAGAAAAGTAAAGTCATACCGAACATATTATTTTACAAGAGAACTAATTGGCGCGTTTATCCTCCACCGTGACCAATAGCGATAATCACCCATGGATTAGCTATAAAGCATCGATTTCGCATCGCGCAGAAAAATCAGGACTTATTCACCGGCAGCGACCTTGTGTCGCTAGTGCATATTACACAAAGTGCGAATGACTGGTATTTTCATGGATTAAGAATAGATAGACATTATGTCATGTCTAACAATGAAAATAGGCCTGACCCATTTTTTTTGACCATTTTTTTCTTTTTATGAGGTAATTAAGTCTTTTTAATTTCAAAATATGTTTTTATGCACTGTGTTAATGAATATACAGAAAACAATAATTTATTGACAAGTTAAACGCCACATTCACCGGTTTACCCGGTGAATGTTTTGTTATGGCTCAAGCTGAGCCCATGCTTTTCTTTAATCAATAACGTCAGTTACGGTAACCGTAAGATCAACATCAGAATGTTCACCATTAGCCGTTGCACGTACACGCAACTGGTAACGGTTGTCGTTATCAGAATCCGTTGGCGCTTCAAAGTCTGGCGCGTCGATAAAACTGAGACTACCACTACTATCAATCGTAAAGCTGGAACCGTCATGTAAATCAGCAATACTATAAGTAACCGTTGCTGCATCATTTTCGGTAGCACTGACAAGCCCGACAAATGTCGAACCTTCTGCGCTAGAAAATTCATTGCTTAGGCTAAAGTGATAGGCACTACCGCTATAATCACCGTTAGCATTATCAAAGAAGCTGCTAAGAAACAGTCGGTTGTTTTGATAAGCTACCTCAAAAGCAAAACCTAAAGCGCTGGTTTCAAGCCTTTGCGGTGTATCATTACTAAAAGAGCCATCGTTGTTAGTATCTCGATAAACATAAGCAGATCCCGTGCCGATGGCGCTTGTATCGTTAGACGCAGTAATAATTAAAGTATCTGTAGACACGGCTATAGCGTGGCCAAAAAGCCCTAAACCTGTTACGTCCGTAGCAATGAATTTAACCCCTGCTTCTTCGCTATAGTTTCCATCAAGATCACTATCTTTGTATACAAAGGCACTGCCTTTGTGCGCGCCATTATTTGGTATATCATAAGGGGCACCAATCGCTAGAATATTATCATTCAAGGTAAGTGCTATACCAAATTGTGCACTATCAGTATGATCATTGTTAATAATTTGTTGAACAAGCTCATTCGTGTAGACACCATCATTGTCGGAATCATGATAAACATAAACGGTTCCTGAACTATTATTATACCCCATTGCCCCAACAGCAATGGTGTCATTGCCTATAGTAACAATGTGACCATAATGATGTAACGCACCGCCATTTTCTGGGCTAATTTTTTGCTCTACAGCATCACTAAAATCATTATCCTGATTCTGATCAGTATAAATATACATACTGCCACTACGATCACCATGAACATCCGTACCTGACGCACCTACCACAATGGTATGGCCTGATATATCGACAGACTCACCATAATTATCACCATAAGCAGCATCGCTTGCAATAAGCCTTTGTGGTGTTTCTTCACTGTAATCACCATCATGATCGCTATCGTGATAGATATATATAGAACCTCTTCTCGCATTCCCCATTCTTGTCCCTACAACTATAGTGTCATCAGTATTAGCAACATGATTACCAAAGCTGCTATTTAGCCAAAGATCAGCAGGTAATAACGATTGCACTACCTCATCAGTAAAATCACCATCATTATCAGCATCATAATAAACGAACACATGGCCTATATCGTCCTTGTTATCAGCACCAATAACTAATGTACGGCCAGAAATAGAGATTGAGCTTCCAAACTTATCCCAAGTTATACCGGCGGGATCTAGAATTTTATGCTGCTCGTTATAGTTTAATGTGTGCCACGAAATATTGACGCTTTCAGCAGGTGGGGGCGGTGGGTTCACCTGTACAGATAAGGCATTATGATCCGCCTCAAGTTGCGCTATTCTGCTTATTAAAATATCAACTTGTGATTGCAAATTTTGGGTTTCATTATCTGCATACGCTTTTGTCACCACATGAGTCGCCGCGATGGGGGCGTTGGCGATAATATTACCATCGACATGTAAAGCCACTAAAGGTGCGTCAGTGCCGATGCCAACACTTACAGAAGTTGTGGTGGTACTGGCGCCATCTAACCATGCGCTAGTGCCACTCATACCCATAGGCCCCGGGATTCCTTGAGGCCCTTGCGATCCAGCCGAACCGCTTAAACCTATTGGTCCTTGTGGACCTTCGGGGCCCGCTTCTCCTTGAAATTCTACCCATTCAGCACTGTTACACCAAATCGGAAAATTTAACGCAGCATCATAATAAACCGAGCCACTAGTGGTGTCTGCACACACAAAAGGGGCCGTATCCTGCGGGATCAACTGAAGCGCTCCATCGACCGCCAAATGCCCCGACACGGTATTTTCTTGGGCAAATGGCGACGGGAACAAGCTTGCATCCAAAGGATCCGTACCGGCGTTAATTTCCAACGCATTCGAAGCTCCATCCCCATCCGAATCGAAATCACCATCATTGAGCAGGCCAGATGGGTCAAGGCTAAAGGCATCATTGGGATCAGACATTAAAATGTTTTGTTCCCCTTCTTCTGAGACCCCGTCATTATCAAAATCGCTTAGATCTAGGCCCACCATGCCGACATTATCCACCAAAACCCGGCTGTAACTCACCGCATCGTTGCGAAACTCAAGAACCATATTGCCTGCATTCACTAAAAATTCAGCATCGCTATCCGCCTGGTATTCGGCCTGAACTGTGATAAATTCGCCGTTTGTCGGTGATGCCTCGCTATTTAAGGTGAGTGGCAGTTCAACACCGTCCACTACCAGCACCACTCGGTAATCTAGCATGGGCGAACTCAAGTGATCACCAATATCAAAGGTCAGCGTGTACAATACTCCCGATCGCAGCGGAACCGCTAAGTCTTGCTGAATCGCAGAACCGTTGGAGATCATCGCCATGACTTGGCGGCTGGTATCATTGACAATCCATCCCGCTGCCCAAAGAGTATCGGTTCTACCGCCGAGGGAATCCCAGGCTGGCACTCCGGGGGCTGAGGCGCCGGGCATTATAAGTTCGGCACGATTTGCTTCGAAATCGGCATTCTCAATAAATACCTCAAAGGCCAAGAGTTGGGATGATGAAAAGAGAGCTAATAACAAGCTCGACAAGTAAAAAATTGATTTACAACTACGCATAATATGATCCATGTTTTATTAAATAGACAATGATGGTGCCATACTCAGCCGAAATTACTTAACTGAACAATAATTAACACCTACAATAGTTATAGCAAAAACATGCCCGAATGCCATTGAAGTCTTGAGGGTATTGCGGTTTTATCGCATCCAGGATCTAAGAAGTGCCAATGCACGTACTTGAATAATCTTATTGAGCAAGATCACCGGAGAATAAATCATGCACCGCAGGTGAGGAGCTAAGCATAGTAATATTCTTGCCAGCAACTGTTGGCCCTTACTTGCGGGTTTTTGGCGAGACTATCGTTATGAGCTACTTGATGAAGCGCTAGGGGATAAAGGAGGCGCTGAGCAGCTTGAGTCTGGTGATGATTCATAATTGGCTTTAATCTCCCTGGCTTGCGCTCTTGAGCGGCTAATTCGAAACCAGAGAAACGCCAGAATAACAGGGAGAAAAAAGAATAAACTAGCACTAAGCGGCACGGAAGTAACGGTGGTGGTGTCAACGTCGAATATCAGCTCTGCGGTACCGTTAATAATGAGGTCTAAATTGACGTTGCCAGATATCATAGGGTAACCGAATGCAGATAAAACCATATGAGACATGGAATCGGGATTGTAATTGTGGTTTAAATCGGAAAGATCAAAATCCGCCATTAGGCTTGATGATGTACTTGTGGAGCTTATCACAAACTCAGAAGTGTCAAAG
Organism: Alteromonadaceae bacterium; assembly: GCA_002746115.1. Taxonomy (GTDB): domain Bacteria; phylum Pseudomonadota; class Gammaproteobacteria; order Pseudomonadales; family Cellvibrionaceae. Next base: position 46,974 of record NVXL01000019.1, on the reverse strand, counting down.
ATTAACCCTGGTAGTATGGGGCTACCGCTTACATTTGCTGCTGGTGGCGTCTCGTTTTGCACCCAAAGACTGATCCCTAAGTCTGTGGCGATTTTACTTGTGGTAAATACACCAGAGGTACCATATAAGTCGCCTTGGAATACTAGGTTAAGCTCAAGTGTTGTAGCATTTAATGAGCCGGAGGCAGGGTCGTGAGCACTAAAACTGCCTAAGCTGTGTATACCAAATGATTGGTTGTTATTAGATACATTATATGTTCCGGTGGCATCGTCGAAGTGAATTTGTCCGCCGCTTATAGATGCTGCGAAGGAAAAGCTTGAAGCATAAAAAATGGCGAATAAACAGGACTTTAGGGCGGCATTTCTAAGCATAGTATTCCTCACCTATATTCTTAATTAAGATTTTGTTTAGGTTGACCTAATTTGATCTATAGTTGGTTATAAGCAAAGCTAATGCCATCGTATAAAATTCTTTATAAATCAATTGATTGTCGTTTCTATGTGTCAGTCTATGTTGTTGGCCTTCATTCGAAAAAAGTCAGGCTGTTAATTTAATCGTCAATAGAAGTTGTTTTTCAAACTGTAAATATTTTTGATGAAAAATAATTATATCGAGAATATTTTGAGTTTTTAGGTGAGTAAATAGCGTGTGGGGTGCGCCATAATTTTAATTTTACTTAAATTAACATCTGCTTTTTGGATTTTGGTATTGGTGTGTCAGCATATTTTACACTTGTTGAGTGTTGGTTTTTTAGGCGGTAAGAATTTGATTGAGTGATTGCATGATTGTTGGAGGGGGAGTGGCAGTCTGTGCTGAAGGGCGAAGTATTTGGTGGTGCACGGATGCGCACCTTTAAGTTGTTTTAAGAGATATTTTCTACTCTTATGACTTATGAAGAATACTGCACGGCTCCGTATGACGCGACGATGGGGCTGGTTATTGTGTCCATAAAGTGTGTATGAGCGGGGTGGACGGTATAAGTATTAAAATCCTTCATGTTTTCAAATGTGGCGACTAGAGCGTAATGATAATTTGAACCTTCAAGGTTCAAATTCGGCCCAAAGCTATAACTTCTAATCTCATCGATCACCTTGGCTAAATTCACAAATCCATTGGTTACGGTGAGAATGGTTTTCTCGGTAACACCTGGCCCCCAGTTCAACAGCACTACATGATTAATCACGTTTTAACCTCAAAAATTTTCTTGTTACGAATTTTTTAGCTCACCTTCTGCGTATTGAATTACGCCTTCGGGCATGACCTCCCAACTGGCTTTGGAATCAACATAAATATGTCTGCCGATTTCAATTTCCGGGTCACCATTTAGACAGCCCAAGGTGACACCATGAACTGAGCCATCCAGTGTGCCGCAAAGGGTTGAGCCGCATTGACGGCAAAACTGAAGGCCAAAACCGTATTGGCTGCTATAAGTCGTAAGCAAGTCTTTACCCGATAGCCATTCAAATTCTTGTGCATCGACTAAGGCGTAAGCGGATGCTTGAGAACTAAACGCTTTACGGCAACGAGAACAATGGCAAGACCTCGCATCACGAAGACTTCCCTCGATTTTGTATTTAATATCGCCACAAAAGCATTCACCTGTTATTGCCATCTTATATCCCATACAGCCTATTATTTTAATGTCCAAGCCGATTTTACACTTTCCCGGCTCATGATGCCTTAGGTATTTGGTTTTACTTGGCTTAAACACGCCGGTACAAAATACCACGGGAATATCTAGGTATTTTGTGAATGGGATAGCGATGACAATCATCTAAACATGGGCGACGGCTGTGAACCTTTGCCTCAAGAATTTATAGAGCTCGTTAAGGAAAAAATGTAGTCGGGTAAGGTTGAATTAGAATGCGACTCCCGAGACGACAGTCAACCATTTTGAGCGAATAATTTAGTAATACCTAAAGTTGAAGCAGCCTGGTATGTCACGTTAGCTTGTTGCTGGGCATATACCGCGTTAGCCGCTGCCATGGCGACTGAATTTCCGATTGTCTGATACAAACTCCCCATCGCCATAGCTGGGGCTTTCGCTATTGCTTGTGTCTCAGTTACTTTTATCATATTAATGTCATTAGAGTCATTTCTGTCGGTCTTAATAGATTGTAGTGATTTTTCAACTTGTTTTTGAGCCGCTGTAACATCCGATGCGTTGAAGGTGAATCCGTTTTTGTTTCCGAAATCTACTGCTGCATCACAAGCGTGGCTAGCGTGCTTCTTGCCAATAGCATTCGCCAGCTGTTCTGAGAATATTTTATCGGATAATAGTTTTTCTACAAAATCATTGATTGGCAGCTTGCTCATATTTAGTTGTTCCGTTTCATGGGTTAGGTATTGATAGCCATGATAATATTGTAGAGTACATGAGCCATGTTGGTGAGCTTATATCGTAAAGTCGGAATTAAAGTGGCGCGATTATATCACCTGAAATGAAGTGTAATCGTGTGTAATGTGACGACATAAAACATGTCAACTATACTGACAAAACCTACAAATAAACAAGCAGAATAAGTTTTAAATGGTTGTAGATAGTCGAATAAAATATTTTGAATAAATCAAACCCCCTAGGAAACAATTCGAGATATACAAATAATTTACTTCACGTAAGATAAACTATCTTACGTTAGCCCTGCGAGAAAAGGAAAAACAATGTCTAGCGTAACACCGTTTATGAGCGAAGCTCAGCTTAGTGCCGTCGTATCCCCTGCCGTTCCAGCAGTAACGGGAGGTTATTCGGCAGATGTTGTGGTGAACGTAGACGTGAAAGGTGTTAGCGATGCGATTACGCCGCTTCTGGAATCAATTACTTTTGTCGGCGCCAGCGATCCCACCGTAGCGTATACACCAATCCCTTATGCAAGCGGCATGTATGTAACCGACCTTCTACTTGCAACAGGGATTACCCCGTGTGCTGATTTTATTTACACTGAGCTGTTAGACCCCTTGACTACTAAATGGAACCAACTTGTTTGTCCGCTATTTTCAGCCGTCAACGCAAATTGCCCTACAGCGCCAACGCAAACTATTTCAAATTACATCACAGAGGGTGCGGTTTCCGCTCAACAAGCGGTCAACAGCGCAACCCAAAGTGAACTAAATTCTATACTCAAATCGTCGCTCAGTACCATTCAGCCATACTCTTTAGCGGTTATCACGACTGGATGGAATATTACCGCTTATCCCTATGCTGGCACGAGCGAAAGTTAAATTTTGTAAGCAATAAAAAATAAAACAGTCTTGCTCGGGATACAAATATTTGATGAATACTTTAGCCAACATCTCAGACGTAAGTAATCTTCACAAACTGCAAGAACTTGTTATGTTAGGCGAAGCTGAAAAAGCATTGCCATTATTGCAGGATTTCACCGTGTTGCATCCACGAAACCCTGACGCGTTGAGATCAATAGGGCATTGTTTGATTGAAATTGAAAAACCAGAGGAAGCGCTAAAATATTTATCCTCAGCCCTAGCTATTAACCCTCGCGATACCCTCTCATTAAGTCTAATAGGTAAGTCTCTTGTACAGTTGAAAAAACCTGCTGAAGCGGCAGATGTTTTCCGGCATGCCATATCAATAGATAAAGAATGTGCTAATAGTAGAAACAACCTTGGTATGGTACTGTTGGATCTTTCCCGGCCTAACGAAGCCTTGCCTCACCTTCTCAAAGCAATAGAGCTTAACCCTTCGCATGAGAAAGCATGCGTAAACCTTCTAAACCTACTATTAGGCGAGAAAGAGTATGAAAAAGCGCATAAAATTATTGAAAATATATATGCGAATAATCACACGTCCAAGGATTTTTTAACCGTATGCTGTGATCTTTATTTTCAAGCTAAAATGTTTGCACGTTCCGAAAAGTTCGCACAGGAGTTAGTTAATAGATTTCCGAGTCAAGCCGGCTATTACAAGCTAAATCGCTGCTTTCTTCAGCAACATAAGCATAATGAGTTTGTTCGTTGTGCGCTTGATATCAGTGAGCGTTACCCTGATAATTCATCCAATGTAATCTATGCAAGCACAGCATTACTGGATAATGGCGAACAAGAGCTATCATTTAAACTACTCGCAGAAGAACTAGAGAGAGAGCCCGACGGTATCGAGTCGAATATTGCCAACGCCTATAATCTTTTACGAAAACTGGATCTCGCTAAGGGCTGGGAAGCATATGAGCACAGATTGCGTCGAATACCGGGGCAAATTCATTTCGACCAAACACCGAGCTGGGACGGGGCTAGCTTAAAAAACCAGAAAGTATTGGTTTTGGCAGAGCAGGGGGTTGGTGATGTTGTCTTATATTCACGATTTCTTACTAACCTTGCGGTAGATGCCAGTGAAATATATGTCCTGTGTGACCCGCGATCTCGCTGTATTTTAGAGGCTAGCTTCCCGCAGCTCACCTACATATCGGATCCAAGCCTTCTTGCCATACTTGATTATCAGGTCTCGATAGCCCTTGCCAGTCTCGCCAAAATATACGCGACGGACATCAATGAAATACAGCAAGCGTATAAACCTTACGTTACGGTTAACAAAAAGTTAAAAGAATGCTGGAATAATCAATTACAGAAGAAAATACCCTCTGAGATGCCTAAAATAGCCATATCGTTAAATGCAGGCATGGATCATTATAATCGCCTGAAGAGGAGTTGCCCCTTCTCTTCCTTTATAAAAATGTGGCCTTCTAAGCCTGTCACAATGATCGATCTTGACCACTACCGCGAAGAATCTCATCAGGATAGAAAGTCTATGGCGCAATCTAAGTCGATAGACTTGATCTCTTTTGATGGCGTAACCTCAAACCTAGATCATTTATGTGCTCTAATTAGCCAGCTTGACTTAGTCATTACAACACAGCAAACAAATGCGCATATCTGTGGAGCGATGGGTATTCCCTGCATTGTAATGCTCCCTCAGGGGGCGCATTTTATTTACGGCTATGAAGGAAGCACAAGCCCTTGGTATCCATCGCTTCGCTTAATTAGATTAACCGAGTGGCATCAATGGGAGGGCTTAGCTGATTCGCTTCAGCATCAGATGAGTGGCCTATTACCAGGATTTTTTAATCCTTAAAACTATTTATAATTATACCCCTAATGCCAAAATGATTGCGGGGTTCAAAGCTGAGTGGGCGTGACAATTAGCGATTAAATAATTACAGTGGTTTAGCGAGGTAATGCTTATGTAAGCAACTAATTGTTAACACATAGAAGGAGTATAGTAATCAATCAGATAGGCGTCGTATCAAAATCAGAAAGCGTATCAAATATTTTGGTCGACTTCCCCTGGTTGATCACCTTATACCAGCACGCTGGAATGGCGCTCTAGATGTTCGATTTTCTCGCAGGCGTTAAACTATACCGTCACTATGGTGAACTTTGAAGATCTCTCCTATTACCTGGCCAGCATGCACGTCTGGATACGTTGTCGCGGCATATCTTATCCTGGCATATCCGTCTTTTGCAGCAACAAAAGTGCCGTCGTGAGGTTTGTAAGTAACGTACCGGTATTTATCGGCAGTCGTTTGGTGCTGTAATGTATCTCCGTGGGTGATTACGGCTAAACACTTTGCCTTTATTTCTGCCAAGAAAGTGGCTTGAGCGGTGGCGTCAAATAAAAATGTTGTGCTTGCTCCGATATTCCTTCTTCTCGCAATGGCGAGGGATGCCGTATAGAAAGTGGAGGAATTACCAAGAATTACGTGATTTAGTGGGAAATCTCCTATAACGATATCTGCAAATGTGAGCGCATTGACACTAGCTACAAAATCAGCTCTCGTTTGTTGCGCCTGAACAGCAGCAGCGTCCGCAGCCACAGCGTCTACATCAGCAATTCCTCCGACTTCAAAGCCAGCGCCTTCATCAAGTTCGCTATCGGATTCACTCTCAGACCAATCATTGGAACTAGAAGACGCCTCATCATCGCTTTCCTCAAGTTCCTCAACTATTTCCTCACAATCATCCCGACCACTTAATTCAGCTATTAATTCTGATTTTTGGCTGTTCGAAAGCGATGCCCGTATACCCCAGTTACGACCCCAATTTAGCGCTGATACAATGTCTTCAAATGAAGACGCTGACGTTATATTAACGTCTCCGACTACAACTCTTTGAATAGTCGTTTGTTTTTTCTGAATTGTAGGTCGTGAAACATCTTGAGTTACAATGTTTTGTAATTTACGCTGCGCTATTAATTCAGGCCTGTTATCAACAAGCTGAGCGGGAGAACTACCATTGCCTCCCATTTTTTTGTGTTTTAGCTGGGCTGTAGCTTCCGGTCTGTTGTCAGTAAATTGAAAAGCAGATTTACCCTTACTCTGTTTTTGCGCAACAGTATTGCCTCCGGGCTGGGTTTGATTTTTTTGTGTTTTTTCAGTGTGAGAATTCATACATTTGTCTCATAAGGTATTTATCCAGTGCTGATCGAATCCAGCGGGTTGTGTTTTTCGTATTTCCTTCTGTTACAAAATTTTCAAGTAACGATTGATAAAACATATCCCCTCCTGCACTAATATAGCGTATGAGATGCGCTTGCCCCTTAACCTTAAGACCCATGACGGCCCGAGATGTATGATTTTGTATCACTAAACACCTGCTACTCATCTAGCGCATCCCGTTTGCCAGTTAAGGCGGTTTCTATTATTCCAATTTCATCTTTTGAAATACTGGATGCCGTTGATAGGGGGGCAAACTTTGCCTCGCCACTTAAATCTTTAGTGCCGTGGTCAGCTGCATCACTCTTTCTTAACACCCAGCCTATTTTTATTTCACTAAATCTATGCTTCGCTGCGCCGAATTGATTAAGCACAGAGAATGAAACATCTAAAGAGTCATAGTTGTAATTTCTCCCTACCAGAGCGCCTAGTACGCGGATATTCGCTTCAAATGGCATCATATGGGTGTTTGCATCCCTCGTTCCTACCACAAGATTGGTGCCGTCGGTTGCGCCACCTAACGACGCGGCGCGAACATGAAGCCATTCCCACTTTTTACTTTGCCATTGAGGCACTTGTGACATCATGGCGTATGCACTAGCATTTGTGTTCAGCATGTTAACGCCTTGGCCTCCGTCCCTATCTTTGGAAACTGGCGTCGTTGAAAAGTTTTTCCTTTGAGGGCTTGCTACTGTTGCACCCAACCTTTGCTCATAGGCCGTTAATCCAGCTGCTAGGCCGTTTTCGCTGATGATTTGACTAAATTCAACTGGCATTGAAGCGTTTGCTGCTTCCTCATTTACATTAAGGTGTTTTTTATTAATTGAGGAAGGATCGAATTCCTCATCATCTAAGGTGATATCTTTCAGATAGCTATCATCGCTTGTGTAGTCATCCATATCCATATTGGATGTGTCGATAGCGTGGGCACGACCTTTTGCACTAAATCCACCACTATGTATTGGGAATATTTTCTTTAAGTGACTAAATAGCTTGTTAAGCTCATTTGATTTAGCCTCCAAGAATGACTGCATCTGTATAATTAGATCGTGGTCATTAGACTTCGCTTGATCCAGAGCGGATTTTAGCTCCAAAGCTTCATTCTTTATTTTATATAGATTAGTGCTATAGGTGTTTAGTGTTTCAATGTCAGCATCATCATCCAAAGACTTTCTTAAATCGAATATGTAATATTCCATTTCATGCATTTGGGGAATCCATGACATATATTTATAGGTGTCTTTTCCCCCAATCAGATTGCCAAACTGCTCCATTGCATCGCTCTCTGTAGATGCTTCAAACTCAGGGTCTTCCGATATTCCGTTTTTTATTTGCTCATAAATGTGGGGGACAATGTCAGCTTCTGCCCAATGACTGCCCCAATCTTCGTCGGCTGTTGCCCAATGCACTACCGTGTTGTAAATTTCATTTCCAAGCGTTTTTCCGAGAACAGTTTCTGTTTGTTTAGACAAAAATTTTCCCCAGTTATCATCAACTTCAACTTGCGATTGATACTGTCCTTCATGTGTCTGAAAGTACCCTTGAATCACTTGCGTATTATTATTTTCAATCGAGGCACCTCTAGGTTTTAACTGCGCCATGTTTTTTTGCAACTGAAGTATGTTCTGAATTAGGGGTCTGTTGTCGCTCATGTTTTGGAAACCCCTCAATTGCAGTGTGCGAGGGCTGTTATTCGTAATGGTTTCCAGATTTTCTTGTTCTGTAGTGACAGGCCTATTATCATCAAGCTGAAAAACAGATTTACCCTTACTCTGTTTTTGCGCAACAGTATTGCCTCCGGGCTGGGTTTGGTTTTTTTGTGTTTTTTCAGTGTGAGAATTCATATATTTGTCTCATAAGGTATTTATTCAGTGCCTATAGTTAACTTTACTATCGCCGCTATAACTCACCCCAAGCCCCTGCTATAATGACGCCCTACATCGCTTAATGAGAGACCGAGACACCTATGTCGAACAAACACTCGCAAGACAGCCTCAAAGATATAGAACGCATCACCGTGGGGCATTACGAGTCACGTGCCGACGTTTTCTGGACCGGTACACGTGACCACGACGTTAGTCAAAATGTTAAGGCCTTATTACAAGCCCTCCCGCAAGGTAAAGCCCTCGATATTCTCGATTTTGGCTGCGGCCCTGGGCGAGATTTATTAACCTTTAAAAACCTCGGCCATCGCCCAACGGGGCTCGACGGCAGTGAATCTTTTTGCAAAATGGCAAGGAAGCATAGTGCTTGCCCGGTGTTACACCAGCAGTTTTTACAGCTTGAACTAGAGCGGGGCGTGTTTGATGGTATTTTCGCCAACGCTTCTTTGTTTCATATCCCCAGTCAGTGTTTACCTAATGTACTTAGCCAGTTTCGGCAAGCGTTACGACCCGAAGGCATCTTGTTTATGTCTAACCCGCGCGGTAATGACGAGGGTTGGAACGGTCAGCGTTATGGGCATTATATTGAGCTTGAGCAATACACTGAGTATCTAGAGCAAGCTGGGTTTAAAGTCCTCGATCATTATTACCGCCCTGAAGGTAAACCAAGAGAGGAGCAACCTTGGTTGGCCATTGTTTCTCAGATCATGTGACTTTTTCTATTTATACATAAAAATGGTGAAGTCATCAGGTAAATACCCCTGGATAATGTTGGCCTTTGGGTTGAGCGCTAAACAATAATCTAAAACTTTGTAAGGCGCATAACCACAGAGAAAATTACCCGCCTCAAAGTGGCGACTGTCTAATAGGTTAAACGCGACGCCACAATTGGCGCTGTACCACATTCGGTTTATACATTGCCAAGGGTGGCCAGGGTTGTCACTGCGATAATTAAGGCTGCCGCTTGCAATGATAAAATCCATTTCGGGCAATTTTGCGTTAAGAAAATCCGTGCATAAAAATTGCGCCTTGTCATTTTTCTGATGACGCAACCTGGATTGCTCGATAAACTTGGCGTGAAAATCGAGCCCTAAATAGTGAGTGTCATGGTAGCGATCTGTTAATACCTTAACAAAATCCCCGTAACCACAGCCCATATCAAGCACGCCCATCCCAGATAAATCACCCCACTCGCAAATGGCCTCAAAGCGCAAGCGCTGGCTGTCGTCGTTACGATAACCTTGCGCGTAGCTGTCACTGCCAGATCTTCGGTTGGTGTGATAGGTCAGTACGCACGCCTTTTCGGTGATATTCATCTGCATCGATCTCAATTAAACGGACAAAAATAATTGGCTTTACACCTCATTAGTGGAGCCATAATTGGGCTTATCTCCTACGTTTAACGGAGAAAGTTCATTTAGGGGGGCGTTTTCATCGGCTTCTTCGCTAAGCCCCATAGCGGCCGCGCCACTGTCGCTTGCCCGTCCAAATTTGGACGCAGCAACACCGAGGGTTAATGCTCCGCCAACGACGGCGGTGCCACCCTCGGTGACCGAGGATACCCCGGCAAAGGTTCCGGCGGCAACTTCGATAAAATGTAAGCCAGAAGAAATGCCATGAATTACGCGTGTGAATGTGCTGTTCGCGTCCTCTTTTTTACCACTTAACATGTACGATAATAACGAGCGCATTGTCTTTGCTGCCCCGAAAACAATGAGTGCGGGGTTGCCCGCGATTGTACCGCCTACGAGTGCTACTATCGCTTCTAAGTGACGCAGCGTATCGATCAATACCTTACGTAGAGGGCTGTGCTCTTTTTGTTTGCCGTCATAAATCATTAACATCCCACGGATGACTTTCATCGTGCCAACAATAATCGCAACGATGCCTGGGATAGCGGCGAGCCCTGCGGTAACGGCGGTCAAGGCAACGCCTGCTGCAATTGCGAGTACGCCTTCCAAAGCCACTAACCAGCCTTTGGCTTTGCCTAAAAAACCCGCTTGCTGCATGACATCTTTCGGGTTTAAAAACTGAGTGACAAATACCTGATCACCATGTTCAGCAACGCCATGCATGGTGGATTTGCATTGCACCGTATTTTGCCATTGACCATAGTCAGCCTTACTCATGGTGGTATAACCAACATCGGCTAAACCGTGATTATCCATGGATTTAAATTGCTGTACTAAATTGGGGTTCGCTTGCGCAGATTGCGGGCTGGTTTTGGGGGCGCTTTTACTATGCATTTGCAGGGCTCTATCGCCCATCTGCGTGGCCTCGTTTTCGAGGCCTTGATTATCGTTTACAGGCGTGCCGTTAACAATTGTCGAGGCTTGTACTCGACCTTGGGCTTGCTGCACGACGTGGCCAAGCTCATGGGGTAAATGTTGCTCTTGGCCCGAAGCTAGGTGAATTTCATTCCCTTGTGCATAGGCATGTGCTTGGACAGCTGCGGGTTTTGATGAGTTATAGTGTACTTTAACGTGATCAAGCGACATGCCGGATAGGTTTTCCATACCCGATTTCAAGTTGTCGGGTAAACCGGTTGCGTTAGGCGCCTCGATGCGTTGAGTCGGTGCTTGGCGCTGGGTTAATTTTTGCAGTTGTGTTGTAGAATTTCTGTTATCAGCTAAAGTAACGCCGTTTGCATCGCTAGCCTTTTTTTGGGATACAGCGCTTGCGCTTGCCAGCTCATTCCTTTTCTCTGGCTTAGTTGTTTCTTCGTTCATATGCGCTACCTACTGATAATTTGTGTTAAATAAACTATTTTAGTGCGATAAATTGAAACTAATTTGTTCTTGCTGAGCTAACTTGTTCTTGGTGAATAAGCGCTTAGTTAGATTTGTCGCCTTAGTTTACCCGTATCGTTTTATTGTCTTTTCGCAATTCGCGTCTTATCCCGTCTATCAAGTCTGCCTGCATAACCGTTCGGCTGTCACGGCTTATCGCTGTAAGTGCGCATTGGCGTAGCACGTTAATAATTGCGCCGCCGGCCAGCTCGTGGTTTTGGGATATTTTTTTCAAATCCACGTCCTCTGCTAAATCACATACGCCATCAAACGCTTTTTGCCATAACTGTAAGCGTTGAGCGGGGGAGGGCATGCTGAAGTTAATCATCGTCTGAAATCGGCGGGTGAAGGCGTCATCCATATTGGTTTTTAAATTTGTCGCTAAAATTACCGTCCCTGGGAAGTCCTCAATGCGTTGCAATAAATAACCGGTTTGTTGATTGGCGTGACGATCGTTTGAGGTTGTCGCCGCGGTGCGCTTACCAAATAATGCGTCGGCTTCGTCAAAGAATAATATCCAATCTTTATTGCTGGCGACATCAAAGACTCGAGAGAGATTTTTTTCAGTCTCGCCAATGTATTTGGATACAATCATCGATAAATCTACTCGGTAGATCTCTCGCCCCGTAGATTTTGCCAATAAAGCGGCGGTTAAAGTTTTACCTGTTCCGGGTGGCCCGTAAAATACGGCTCTAAATCCCGGCTTGACCTTATTCTCTAGCCCCCAATCTCGCATTAGCTTCTGGCCGTGACGGAGCCAAGAACGGATCTCCTCAACTTGTACCATGACGTTATAATCAAGGACTAAGTCGGGCCAGCTAAGCGGCGTTGTAATCGGTGCGGCGGGGAAGGCGGCGCTTAACTCTGGGCGTACTTTCTCGCCAGTTAAAAAATAATGTAGCCATTGCTCCGACAAGGTGAGGGTGCCACTTAAGCGCGGTAGGTTTCTGTCGCCATTCTCTAGTGTGATCATTTGCTCAGTAGCAAAGCGATGCACAGGGGACAGGATAAGCTCGGCGTCGGTACGCCAAAGCGGGTCGTTGCCAGCGATCAAGAAAATAAGTGTTTGACCCGTAGGTAAAAAACCACTAAAGGTTTTATCTGCAATTCCACCAAACTCGGTAAAGCCCCTATCGGTCAGTTGATTGACGCCAAAGAAAATATCCAAAGCCTCTGGCTTTAAATGCGGCGCTAGTGCTAAAGCAAGGCATAAGCGCTCGTAGGTATTGAGTTGCCATTCATTTATTAAGCTTGCGTACACACTAGAATCGGAATTAAATATCGGTGGCGGTGTTTCGAGCCAATGTTGCTCGTGCCCTTCGTGTTTTAGGTAGCTAGCGATGACGATGTTAATAACCTTACCGAGCCATTCAAGCTCTTGTAGCAGGGTGTTTAGGTTGGCTTGCTTGGGGCTTAAAATGTCGTTTGCGTACTCGTCATGCCGACTTTCTACGGTATCAGGCATTATTGTACTGGCGTCTGAGGGCTGATGATCCAGAGTCGCTTGCGCTATGGGGTCAGTCGTGGTTTTAGTCATTATTTCCACCATGGCGCTTACCTAAGTAGCCGTTCAACGTCGTCGAGCGATGCATCGACCCAATCAAAGAAGCTTATAGTGCTAGTTAAATTTTGCTCGTTACTTCGGATTAGGTTAAGTAAATTACTATTAAACCAATTGGCAACGGCGCGCCGACTAAAGTCATTTTGATTCTCAAGTAAGCGTAGTAAATATTTATCATGCATCTCGTCGCTAAGCACCATTTTTTTAGCTTGAAAAAAATAGGCCTTTTCACTATGGGAGCGTTCATAGGTGGCAATGTCACGACAGAGTTCAGCTTTGGCGCTGGCGTGACTGAACAATAAAAACTGATCTGTGGTGTCAGTACTTGCGGTCATTTCCAATTGGGCCTTTGCCTCTCCTGCGATTGCAAGTGCCCAATGAGACATACTCGCAACGCCGGTAACCACATATATGTCGCGGAAGCTAAAATGACTTTGGGTCAGTTTTAAAGTGGTATCTTGTTTTATTTGATTCCAGTTCAATAATAAGTTGCACCCAGGTTGATCACCGTAAAACATGTAGCTACCGGCTTGATTAAATAGGAGTGCTTGCTTGGTGCGTATCGCTAGCGTTTGTTCGTCCAGCGGTCGTGCTTCACTGGTATACTCTTCGTGGCTGCAAAAGGTTTGTTGCACGCCGCGATTAATACGCCAATCAATTGGATTTAGGGGGATGAGGTTGCTTTGCGCTACCGGCTCAACAAGATCAATCTGATCGATATTCATTAAGGGTTGAAAATAGCCGTGATGAATCTGACACACGTCCCCTAAGGCCACAGGCCTCATTAAGGGCTGCATTGGAATCCACCCGGTTTGCATATAACAATCACGGTAAAAGTCAGACTTTAGCATGGCTATAAACCTCCAATAAAAGTAAATCGAATGCGTTGCTCGCTTAGGTGACAGATCTAAGCGAACAGCGTTAATCGATGCACTAAGCCGCAAATGCGGCGGCTTCCGCAGCGGAGTACCCGGAGTTTAGCGAGTTTAATGATGCTGTGGCGTCGTCTAGCTGAGTTTGGGAAAACGCCAGCTGCACGGTCACAATATCGTTCGCAGCGAGTGCTTGACCGTAAGTTTTAACAGCTTGGTCGTAAGCGTCTTGCAGTAAATATTGAATCCCTGCAGACTCTTTTCCCAAATCTGTTTTAGTATTTGCGTTGTCTGGGTTGCCAGTTTGAATAATTTTATTATGTAAATTGGTAGCGACAACATACCCGCGTTCCGCGATTTTGAAGGCCTCCAACAAGCTGGCCTCAGCGGCATATCCGCTGGATATTGAAGTAAGTGTCGTGGCAATAGCATTATTGGCGTCTGTTGATGCTTTGCTTAACTCGCTAATGAGTTGATCTGGAATGATCGGGTTGCTCGCCTTGAGCTTATTAACGGATTGTACCTGCTTATCAATTAATTCGACTGCCAAAATTAATTTGTTAATAAGGTACGAAACTTGCTCAGCCGCTTGCGACATGCTCTGTTTAGCCTCCCGCGTTTGCTTAACCGAGGTAATGGTATTGGAACGGGTATGCTTGGCGCTTGATGCGATATCTGTAACCTTGTTTAGATGACCAAGTGCCATTGTTTTGTTGCTATCAGCTTCGTTTAAAAACTGTGAAAATTGAGTGGATTTAGCGGTTAATGATTGCACGACGGCGGTTAGCTGATCCACCTCATATTGAGCATTGTTAATTTGATCCGTCAGAGAATCAATTTCGGCTTTTTTACTGTTCGCAACGCCTGTGGCCATTTGTGTTCTTGGTGAAAAGCTCATGGTATATATCTCCAAAATTGTTAAGTTCCTGGTAGCTAGCGGTATTTACGGCTACCGGCTTAAAATAAAATATTACGGAATTGTGATCGTGATCGGCTCTAATGGGGCTGAAAGCGCCGGAATATACTGATTACTAATGCTTGTATCGCCGTCAACCACGGTCAGGATTTTAGGGAAATAATTTTGGCCATTCACTAGGGGTTCACCGAAGTTATCGGTTCCGTCAAGTGGTATGGTGATGTGGTAGTTTTCCGTGCCATCTTGCGCTTGGGTTGCGCCTGATTGCGTATCGCAAACGTCAGGCAAGGGGGTAGGGCTGGCCTGATTAACGGAATAGTAATTAGAAGGCGATGTTTGCAGGGCAATATCTTTGTTAAAGTAAATTGGCAAATTGCCACTGGTTTCACAAGGAGGCTTCTCTATCACCGGTGTAGCTACTGTGGCGTTCTCATCGTCACCATTAACGGCCGCAACTTCCGTCGCTTGAATCTCAATCGATGCCACGTCAGCGCGGCCATCTCGAATGGTTTCAGTGCGCGTTGTCAACAGGTTCAGACACTGATTAGCGTCTTTTATTAGGATCGCACGGTATTGAACGCTTGCAGGAGTATCGGTAGATGATGGTATATTGATAATGGCTGCCGAAAAGTTCAATTGTCCGAGGTTGTCAGCGCCGCTGTTGGGCGCTGCGCAAGTAACCGAAGCTGCAGCCGGAAGCTGTGTGGCTAAAACAAAGACTTCGCTAGGCGAGCTAATAATGTCGGCGTAATTATTGATGTATTGCTTGTAAGGCATTGCCAGCTCGATGTACAAAATCGTGACATAATCGCTGCCCTTAACAATTGGATCGCCGTATATATCTACGCTCTGAGTTGAGGCTGCGTAGATTACAGTCGCTACCGTTTCGGTGGCACAATCCGTATGCGCGGCAACCGGTGTAAATCGCGTGGTGCTGATGGTAATATTTGTTCCGCTTGGATCTTTCCCGCTCATACCCGACTCGGCAAATAACTCTGAGGTTAGATCCGGTGTTAACAAACCCTTCTTGGAGTTTGGCACCAGCGCCAAAAAGTACTTGGGGTCGTTACTCGGTATTACCACTGTATCCGCGGGTGGGTATTGGAATAACTTCTCAGGTAATGGGTTAAACTTCAGCTTAAATGTGCAACCGCTTACCACTTTAACACTCAGGTTATGATTAAGTTGGCAGACGGCGTTGTTATAAGCTTTTCCAATGGCGTCTTCATTACGATCGGCATTTAATAGCGTGCCTTCCGCTGCGCGCTCAGCCACTGACGCATTGGCAACGTCTTTATTCTCGCTCACTTGAAGGGCGGATAGATTATCAAACTCGGCTTGCGTACTGGCTAATAAATCGGATATTTTCGTTTTTAGGGATTGGGTATTAGCGAGCGTTTCTTTTGCAATAATTTCTGAGGTTTGGGCTGAGGCCTCAAGTGTAATTAGCGATATCGCTTTAGCGTCATTGGCGCATTCATTAATGAGTTTATTGGCATCACTAATTTTGCGATAAGTATCTGTATTGTAAAGGGACGCCGTTGCGACGTTAAGAGCGGCGCCCACATCTGAGGCGAGTAAGGCCACAGCGTTTGAGGCAATTTGCATATTGGACGAGGCGGTAGCGACATTGGTAATTGCGGTGCTAACCGTCGTGTCCGTCTCAGTAACCGCCGATACCAAGTTGGTTGCTTGGTTGTCGGTAAAAACACCTTGGGCATTAATGACGCAGTAGGTTTTAGCTTTGTCGTCAGTGCTACTGAGCTTATCTCTAGCGGTCAACTCGGCGCCCTGCGCGTAATAGAGATTGTACTGTGAGGTTGTTTGCTCGGAAGCTATTTTGGATTTTTCGGCACTTAGCGCGTTCAGCGTTTCGTCCACCGTGGCTTTTAGGTTATCGCTGTAGTTGTTCATAAAAATACCTTTTATCTGCTGTAAAAATTTAACGGTTAAATGGGTTTCGTCACTTAGGGCGACGGTTTTCTGGGTGTTTCATCGTTTTTGGATGACGGTTTATCATTCAGTATTGTATTAGCGGTTTAAGTCGGCCATGTTACGTAAACGGATTTCTCCATCCACGGAAATTTAATAATGCTGTATGAGTACGGTGAGCGCTGTAGCAATAYATCGTATGAACGTYTTTCAATGATGAGGTGCCAATTATCCGTATCCTCGTTTAACGTGGMTTCACGYATTARCCAATTGCCACGAAAGCCTTCGTCTGAGGTTTTGCCAATTGCAGGCCAATAACTAATTGCCGCTTGTAATAGTCCGTCGCAGGTCTCACGATCTTGCTCGCTTAAGACGATGCCGCCCTCCACGGGCTGATAAAGCGGAATACCACAGAGCAGTTTGTTTAATATCAGGTAGTGTTCTGGGGTTTCGGTACGGCCGCTGACCAAATACTGTAAAATATGTACGGCGCGACGCTGTGCCTCTGCAGAGACAAACAGCCCACCTTTTACTAACGCTAAGCGTTCAAATAACATGGGGATGTAGCTGTTTAATAAAACCATGCCGCCGTTGTTTACTTCCATTGGCGTGCTGGTGTCAATTTTATTGGCCTCGGCATGCATTATTTTTTCCTCAAGTGGAGAAATGTTTTTATTGTCTTTATATAAGTCGTCGAGCTTAGTTTTTATCTTTCGTTCTAGAGCTGTTTTTTTATTACCTTGTAGAAACCTGTCTCGAGTATCGGCACTATTTTGAGCAACTTGCTTACGGTTAGGGCTATTGTTTAATTGGATGTTGGCGTCTGAGTTTTGACCTCTTACCAACGGGATATCTGAGGATCCGTCAGAGGGCTTAGCCACCGCGAAATTTTCCGTTTTAAACAGATCGTCAAACGCTTGTTGCAAGGGGGGCGGCAGGGTGCCTTTGCGTTCGGTTAAAGCCTGCTCAATTTGCAGTGGTTTAATGGTACGCTGCTGTATTAACTGCCACAGTATTGCGCCGACACAGGTAGGTAACTCTAGGTCTTGCCAGCGATTGGAACTCCAAGCCTGTAATACATAAGGTATTAGCAAGGCTTGGGAGTGATCCGAATTAAGCTTCGGCGATGCGATCTCTGTGAGAACCTGACCGAGTACTTTTATGTATTTTAATGTTTGAGCATACTCAGGGTGAAAATGCTTTAAAGCGTCGCTTAACCACGACCAGGATACAATCGCTTGCAGGCGATAAATAACATGAGGCTCTTGAATGATGTTTTTTAATACCTCACTGACTCCGTGAGGGTTTTGGGTAAACAGGTCGTGCAGTGCTCGCTGTAATGAAAATGGCTGCGACACCTGTAGCCCGCTAGGTGCGTAGCCGTAGCGTAAAAGGTGTTGAATCAGTTGCTTGAACTTGGGATGTTGCAAATAGCGGCCTGCGTAATCTTGCTCCAGTGGTGCACGACTGTTTAACAAGTCATTATCTAACAAGCTATTACTTAATAAACGATGTTTATTCGACAGGTTTTGACGGCTTTCCTTAAGCAACTTACAGGTCTCACCCCAGACACTGTGCGGTAATTGCGGTAATTTTTGCTCGAAAGTATCTAAGCAATCATCGAGGGATATATTTAGCTGTAAACACAGTAAGCGTAGCATCTGGGCTAAGCGGTGCTCGCTGCGTAATGTTTGGTGCTGTGAGCTTAAGGTTACCTGCCAAAAACATTGAGTAATCTGTGCGTGTAATAAAGCGCTAGCACCCTGCCAAAGTGGGCTATGCAAAATTACCGTGTAAGCTTGTTGCAGTACTTGCTCTGGTGGGTTGAGTGCGGGGGGCACTTGAGCCAGCAACCACTCACGTACATTTTTGTTATCGTCGGCTCCAACAAGAGTGTTAAGTAGGGTGCTTTGTTGCGGGTGATTGACTAGCCAAGGGAGCAGGGCGTCGGGGTAGTTTTGCTCAATACTTTGCCAAAGCCGCGATAAGGCGTGTTGACGATTTATATGTTTTGCATTATTGCTGACGGATATTGACGATTCAGAGTCTACTCCCAAAGCCATGCTAAGCGTGCTACCCATAGTGCCGGGCGGTAATAATAGCTGGCTTAGGTGGGCAAATAAGTCTTTTTTAGGCCACTGAGAAAGCGGCAATTGCTGCAGCGGTGTTGGTTTTTCTGACTTAGTCGAATTACTATCCTGAGCGGCATGTGAACTTGAATTCAGCGCGCGCGATTTTTGCCAGCTTATACTCGACTGTAATGATGATAGCGCTGCCGCGCCATCTTTACCTACTATGCTAAGACGATCAGGGTTGTGGAGGCAGGCCAGCAATTGTTGTGTTAACGAGTCGATATCCACATGGTTTTTTTGTAGTAATAATAACAGGCGCGCCCAGAAACGAGCGGGTTGAAATTTGAGTGATTTTGTCCTGTTAGTATCGTTTTTGGCCTTAACATTAGTATTGGGTCGCTTGCTTAGATAACCGGTTTCCACCAATACCTGGAGTATTAGGGCTGGTAATTTAAATGAGTGCTCAATCGGGTATAAACTACTGAGCCACGCCATGCGCTGCCATGAAATAAGTGTGTTCAGTAAACCAAGACAAAACCTAGAGGCCGTAGGCGCTATGAATTCTAGTAAGTCACTAAACTCATAGGCTTGCACCAAGGTCAACAAACGCTCGCTATATTGTTCTGGGGTGAAATTTTGGTCCTTGCTATATGCGGGTGAGCGATGTAACCAAAAACGTTTATCGTCATCAAGGTGTTTAATGAAGTGCTGGTATAAACCGTGTGGGCTCGGCAAACCTTTCGTGGTGTTCCCGGTTAACAGATAAACGTTAAGTGCATCGCTATAAGCGTCGCTTGGGTCGTGTTGGTCACCGGAATGTTGTGAATCTTTATTAGCATTTTGTTTTTGCAACGCGACTTGTTTTAGATCTTGCAATAACATTAGTAATTCAAAACGATGACCGTTCGGCTTATACACACTAGCGTGGATCAGCATGTCCAGTAAGGCGTTGTAGTCGATCTGTTTAGCATTACACAGCTCGACCAGTGTATTGTGGACAAACTGGCGACGACTAAAATAGCCGGTTTTTTCGGCTAATAAATAGCTGAGTAATACCTGCCAAAGCACTCGGTAATCCGTTTGCTGTCGGTTTAATAGTACCTGCGTTTGCTCAGCGTGACTCAATACAAAACGATAGTCTTGCGGTACGATAATGCGAACAATTAGCGCCAGAGCATCCATTTCAAAATTAGCCAAAATTCCCTTGCGTACTCGAACCGAGGTGCCTTCTTGCCTTAAAAGCGTAGCCATACGCTTGGGGTTATGCTCACCCAGCTGACTAAATAATTCGGCCACATGGTGCGATTGACCACTGAGATTACCGCTACTTTGCGCGTTGTGTAATAGTTTTTGAAGCACGATCCATGGGTCGTTGTCACTGGGGGAGGGCAGCGGTTTTACGGTTTTCCTTGCTTGGTTCTGTTGATCGAGCATGCATATGGCTTGCAACAATGTATGGCTGTGTTGACCCACAGATTTTAATTGCTTAGCGGCGTCGGCAAGCCCAGAAAGTAACTGTGAGTAATCAATACGAAAACGCTGGGCAAGCAGTTTTAAGGTATCCCCAATAAAAAACAAGGTGTTAAATAAAGTGCCGCGATCCACCAATAAATGTGTCAAAATCACCAGCCAAGTGCTGCTCTGGAAATCATTGTTATCGGTATTCACTAAGCGACGCGAGGCTTGAATTGCGAATACTTGATCCGCGTAATCACAAATTAGCTTGCCGTGCCAGGGTTCAATTGCGTGTACCAACTGGCGCCGCTCTGACTCGTTAAGCTGCCATACTAGGCGCTGGCGCACGTTCGCATCCTGGCCAAGTTCACGTACTAAGCGCGTTAAGGATTTTGGTTCGTCGTTTAGATACTGATGAATAACATCTTGAGGTTTGGCGGAACCGTTGTACCACCATGGGCGTAACCCACTGATTAGAAATGCGCGCATAAGCGCATGTTCGCAGGCGTGCTGATCATAAATTTGCAGCCCGCTAGTTTTCCCATAGGTGGTCGCCAGTGTTCTCTGGTCTAACAGGTCATTTAACGCTTGTTCGATACTGTCTTTTACCCGAGCGGGTAATTCATCGCCTAGATCCTCAAGGTCGATTTCACCAAGATCAAGCTCCAAATGATCGATACGCCAAGTTTGATGGGGAGGGCAGCGGCGGTCGAAGCTGTCGGCAAGCACTGAACCCAAATGTTGGTGGCTCCATTGGCTAATAAAATCTTGTAATAGTACCGCGTTATCTTGCTGGTCAAATTCGCTTTGCCAGCAGCATTGTGCAATGACATGATCTGTATTCATGGCGCACCTCCGTCGTTAACATTTGAAGTTGTTGTTATCAACAACTGTTGCTCAAGTGCTAACGCAGCGCTTACCCACCTATCGTGTTTGACTTGGGTAGTTTTTTTCGCAATAACACTCGGCGATTTTGCCAGGGAGGTACTTGGGCTAGCCGCTAAGCCCTCTCCCTGACTTAAGCCGTTATGCCAAATAATAAATTTTTCGACAAAATTGGCAAGATCACTGTAATCGAAATAGAAAGTATTTAGCCCGATATGGGCGGGCCAGTGTAAGCGGATTAGATCGTTTACAAACCCTTGAATTTTTGCCTGTTGTAGCAAAGTCACGTAAGCGGGTAAAACTAGCGACGCCTGTAATAATTCATCGACGCATTTGTCGTCAACGGCGGCCTGGTTTGGGATTAACAATATATGTTCGATCAACAACACACCTAAACGCTGTGTTGATAACCAGCGTAGTTGATCAATATAATTTTGGTAATCTGAGACGCTTGGCGGGGAGGCGCCATTCCAATGGATATCAAGCAGGCATTGCTGCTCCTGATATAGCTGGTCAATGCCGCTGCTGCGTTTAATTGAAAGGTCCCCGTTAACCAGGGTATCGCTGCCAGTTTGTGGAAATTGTGTTTGGCTTGGATCGCTAAGCCAAGCCGTAAAACCTGTGTGAACAATGATCGTGCTAAGTTTTGCCGCGATTTGCTCGTAGTGTTTATCAAGACCGAGTAGTAGGTTTAAAGTGAGTTCAAAATTGGAATATTGTATTAGCTGAGCAGCGCCAATTTTACCGCGCTGATAAACTACTTGCTGATCCAACTGGCCGTCACGCGTCGGGTATGGGGCTTCATACTGTAATAGCTTTCTAAGCTGTTGATTACCGTCACTCGCGGGGATTTTTTTAAATAGCTTTTTGAGCTGAAGGCCAGACAATTTAAACCGTCTCAGGCGTTGATAAAGGCTGCGTTGTAAGGACTTAGGGCTTGCATGCCCTTGGTCGATCATATCCGCTAAGCTCGCTTGCAATTGTGCCGAAGGTTGGCGTTGATTCAGCACCGCCAAATTTTCTTTACTGATATGAAATTGACCGGGAGTCACAAGTATTCGCGACTGGTCGCAGCGGTAGGCTTTGCCCCGATAATACGATAGCGCTTGGGTATTTTGCAGCCAAATACTTTTGACAATAATTTTGCTGCGCAGCTCACTACCGTACCAATGGCAGTTGGTAATCATGTCGTTATACAGATTGGCATCGTCGCCTTGACGAGCCATTAAGTGATTAAGTAGGCGGTCTCGACGTTGTTCGGCTTCGGTGTCGTTTTCAATACTTTGGCGTAAGCCCAATATGTATTGATTAAACGGGTCTTGCTGATATTTTTCCCACGAGTTTTGATCGACTGTTTTGGCGCTTAACTCACCGTCAAATTGGTAGTTGTAACGTTGGTTGCCGCGCAACAAGGGTTTAACTTCGGGCACTTGATAAAGTGGCTGATAATAGTAGCTATTGGTAAAACGCTGGTGGCGAATGTTGGGTTGCAGGTCACCTTGTAGCTGTACGCCTTTAGGGTTAAATGAGAACAAATCTCCGAGGTTTGCCAATTGTGAAAACTCATTGGCAATTTGCTGATCAAACATCATCAGATAACCTTTGAGTTGGCGCGCCTGTGCACGTCGATAGTCGCTTGCATCGTCGTTTAAGGCGTTTGCACCGATGGCGTAATTACTGGGAAAGGTATTTTGCAGCGAGTAATAGCTTTCAATATCGCGATAACGCCCTTGCGGTAATGGCGGCACAAGCTCGATGCTCGCCTCAGGGGTACTAGCTTGGTGGTTGGCACGTAACTGGCAGAGATTTAAACTACATTGCTGATCGGCGGAGCTGCTTTGTTCAGTGCTTGAGGTATCGAGTGTGGCGGCATTTTGCTTGAAGATAAAATCCTTACTAAGCGATATAACCGCAATGCTATCGGGCGCCACTTTAAGCTGCTCGCTGGTGTTTTCTTTTTGGCTTGGGTCGGAATTTTGAGCACTTGGCTCTGTAACCATGCTTAGGGCTTCAACCGCATCAACGCCATCTATTGCACCGATCAGTGTGCTCAGCTGTAATACGCTGACGCATTCGCGTTTGGGGCTTAAGTCACTACTTGTGCCGCTAGTAATCCAACCGTTATTAAGTTTTGGTCCGTTAAATATTTCGTCCGCCGTCATACCTTCTTTGCGTAATTCAGGGTATCCGCTGCGCTTGGGAAGGGGGCTTACGTAGTCGTTCAATGTTTGAATTATTTCGCTGTACACTTGCTTAGCGTCGGCTTGGCTGCTTAAACTTATGCTGCCTTCCAGGGTAATATGTTGAAGCGCAAGCATATACGGTTTAAAAAATATTTCACCGACACCTCGGGTATTCATTAAGGTGCTATGAATTTGGGATTGTAAATTTAATGACTCGGAATCAGAATCAGAATCAGAATCAGAATTAGTGCTCGAAGATAAAGCAAAAAAATCCAAACCGACCTCGTAGGCGCCAGTCGCGGTATTGTCCGCTTGACGGTGCACATCAATGTAGATTGCGCGAACCTGGGTGTATTTATCCAATATTAATTTACGATAATCATCGGGCGTTAACGCTGCGCTGGTCAATATTTCACTCGCCCGGAAAAATTGGCTGTCGTAATCTATATTGCCCTCTAGATCCGTTAATACATCGGCTATTGGAAATTGCGCACAATAACCAAACTCAGTTAGTGCGTAGCAGAGCTGATCTAATATAGTGATACCGGGGTCGCTGTCGTTATAATTACTCCACTGTTGCCCGGCTAAGCGCTTAATACTGTCTAAACCCTGCTGTTTTAGCTGCTCAAAGTTAAGCGCGTCGGGTAGGGCTTGATCAACAATTGCGGCAGGCTTAGCACTCATTGCTCACCTCCATTGTTGGAGGCGCTGTTGGAGGCCTTGACGGAGGTGTTGGCGGATGTGTTAGCCAAACTAAGGGAATGCTGCTCTGCACTGACTAATATGGCATCAATGGCGCTTGCAGTGATAACTTCCTCGGTTTGAGCCGAGGCTTGATCGGCGTCAATATATGCATCATTACCGCTTGTACCGACCGGAAATAAACTAACACTTAAAGCGGTGACGGCACTGACCTGTTCAAGGCTACTTAAAAAGCTAATTAAATCGCTACGTGTTAGCGGTTGCTCTAGCTGACGCTGCGCTTGCGTACTTTGTATCCAGGGTGAGAGGTACAGGCGTAATTGTTGGTTAATATTGTCAAACCACTCGCTGCCATTAATTTCAGAGCTCGCTTGTAGTGTTGCATCAACCTTGAGCACTTGATGGCGCATATTGCTAATTTTTATATTTGCCATTGCACTAATACGCGGAGCCAAATAATCCTCAATATGACGCTGCCGGCAGGGGCTGACCTGAGGTAAAAAGGCTTGGCTTTGTTGACTGTCGCTGTACTGATTAATTAAGCCTAAATGTACCAAGCCTGCTGAAGTTGGGCTTGTTCTTTGTTGGGGTAGGGTATTTTTGGGTGCGTATTGCTGTGGCGACAGAATAACAACTTGATAGAGGTCTGGATCCGCTTGCATGCTGAGCACTTGGTAGTCGTTTTGGTAGAGGCTGCGATCTTTATTGTGCAGACGCTGACTCACGCGATTGTCCATGGCGTCGTCGTTTTCAGCAGGGCGACCAGCGAATGATGCAAACGGTTGAATAATTTCACTGATTTGTGGGACTTTATTTAAAGTCGCGCTAATCAGATCCGCCGCGAGGGTAGGGGTCTCGCCTTGGGGTAGCGGCGCTAGGTTGGCGCGTTGTAATTTTACCGCTTGAGAATTTAAATAACTGATACTTAAGGTGCTCTCCGAGTTAATGTCGGGTGCTGGGGGCGATATGACGTCTGTTACTGTCATGTTTGCCTGTTGAGCGTTGACTAGCGCTAGCCAAAAACCCCCGTCGGCCATAAGCGGGCAAGGGTCAATATCTTGCTCTAGCTCTACGCTTAAAATACCTGAACAGGTGAGATTAAGAGTTTCGTCATTGAGTACGTTTAAGCTCTTCCACCCTGTTTTGGACCAGTAAAAATAGCTCGCGTTTTGATTTTTATTTTTATTTTCAACAGTGCCAGTGCTTTCGAGACTGTCGCCACTTTGTTGTAACTCGATAAACAAATGCAGCGGCCCGGGTGGGTCAATGTCGTCTAATTCTATATATAAACAGCCTTGACTACTGACGCCGTTAAACAAAGGGACGCCCTGAGCCGTATTATCGTCGTCAGTATTGCCAACTTTCGGGATTAATGTTTTATTCGCTAAGGTTTTATCACTAGTGTTTTCGGGTATTTTAAGTGCGCAATAGTTGTTAAAACTACCGATATGAAATAATTCCAAAGGATAGTTTTGGTCGTAATTGCAAGGCGCCGATTCAACTTCATGTGGACTAGAATCGTCGATGCTGCTCAGTGAAACCGGTTCCGTCGTTGCTGAACTATTCGTGTGCTCACCCTTGCTAGAACTGCCGTTTGTATTGATCACAAGCGTATAACAATGATTTGCGTAGTAGCTTAGATTAATACTCGATTGCTGTGGGCTGTAAGGTGGGTTGGGCTGGGCGACTAATGGGCTAGTTTTTTGGGTCTCGTCCTCCTCTGAGTTAACAAATACACTTTTTACCGCGTCCAATGCATGTTCAGTAGTAGAAAAAATACTTTTGAATATTTGGGCTAATAAACCCGTACTCGCTTGCTTGATTAGGATCTGTGCGTTTTGCAGGCTTACATCGGCGACAACCTTGGGGTAGAGATCGTGACCGAAGGCGTAGTGAGGAGCATTCAGCTGTATACGTAGATAACCTGAATCTGCAAGTTCGATTGCCGGTAAAGGCGCCAAGCTGAGTTCCGGTGTTGGGTAAATACGCAGGTGTTGATTGTTGCTTTGAGAAAAATCAAAGCAGAAAACACTGTAGGGTGTATTTTTTTCTGGTGGGGCGGTCGGGGCGTCTTGCTGAAATAGTTGCGAGGGTTCTAAGCTACCTTCGCCGGTTGTGCCTTGCTGCTGTTCAGCGAGTACGGACCATTGGCGCTGATTGAGAATACCCCAAGCACCAGTAAAAACAGTATTGTTGTAATCGGTACTTGTTTCTGACTCATGGGTATCGAGGTAATTATTGTAGCTAGCGTAGTATTCGCTAAATTTGCTGGGCAGGCCATCCCAAGTTTGATGTAGGCTCAGCCACTGTAAAGGCTTGGCGAAGCACTCGTTGCTACCAATATAAAAATTGTCGCCAAGCGTTGGCACCGGGCCGAAAACCTGTGCGGGCGCTTTATTACTTAACGCCGAGGTGTCGTTGGCGATGCTTAGCTGTTCGGACTCCTGCACAAAGGTGTCTATGCTAACTTCTGTTAGCAGCGGTACGTTCTGTAAGTCGATGGATGCGCCGAGCATGACTTTAAGCTGCGGCCAAACGCTCACAGGTGCACCTTTAATACCTGTAGCGGCCTCAATAGCCGGTGCACTGGCGCTAATATCCAGCTGGTAGCTCAAGCTTTGATGTGTACTTGCGTCTTCGTCTTGTAGGGGCTTAATGGTTACAGCAGGTTGGCTTTGTGCATCACCGGTGGCAGGGCTAACGTGTGCTTGGCCAACAAGGGCTGGTTGCCAAGCTTTTGCACTGCTAAGCGCAAACTCGCTATCCATAAAATAGTCACCTCTCACCGCTTGTGAGAATACAAGTTTTAGCGTCACGCGGCGGGTGCCTGAGCCTAAAAAAAGCATCGGTGAGGCGATGACAAAGCCCTGCGTGACGACCTCGCCCTGAGCACTCCCAAAAGCATTCCAGCTAAGTACCTGGCCATTTGTATCTCGTTTAATTTCGGTCGGGCTTTTCACGGTGGAAATATGTAGCGCGTCAGCCACAGTGCCTAGGTAAAACTGAGTTTGTACCTGCTTAATTTTACTCTGGTTAAGATTTACCTCATCGGTGTTGGTAAAAATAATGTCGCTGCCGTCGGCGTAACTGCCAGCTTTAAACTCGGTGCCGGCACTGAGTGTAAAAGTAGGGGTATTATCACTAAGGGCTAGGCAGGTAAAGGCTTGATCGGCTACTGCGCCTTTGGGGGTTTGCTGAAGTATATCGCGGTAGTAAAAATTCAGGTGGGCGCGACTATAGCGATTAATTTGCTCTTGTTGAACCTTCATTAAGTCACTGAACGCGATAAGCAGTGCCGTATCCGGGTGCTCGTTTGCTTGATCTTGAAGACGATAAAAATCCTGTTTAGCGCTATCGATTGTTTGTAAAAATACGCTAAACGTATCTTGGAAAATTCCATCGAGTATCGCTAGTAAATCCTTGTTGGGAGTCTCAGTATTGAGTACTGCGGCGCTATTGGTACTGCTACGTGCCTCGTGCCACGGCGACTCGAAATGTTGATAAAACTGTTCAGACACTTGGTCGATCTGGTTGGGGTATTTTAGGCGGAATATACGCTGTACTTGCTGTGCCTGCGCTAATCCTTGAGCCAAGGTTTGACGGATTTTTTCGAGTAAAAATTCACGTAGCAGGTAGGGATTTTGATCCGCGCACATATACTTTAGCCAATAATTTAGTTGGCCAAAAAGATTCTTAAATAAGCTAAATACCGCATTAAGGTTACTACTGATACTGGCATCGTCGATTTTTACCAAGCGCTGAATCAACTGGGTGAACTGGAGCTGGTAGCGCTGGTAGTCACAGCTACTGATAGTGGCAAGTAAAATAAGCCGGTCTTTGAGTAAAAACGGCGCCCAGCTACCGCTAACTTGATTATTTTGATTATAAAATAAAATGAGTTGTGCGTAGCGTGCTGCAAAAGCCAAACGTTCGCGCTTATCCCGGCCATCAATTTTGATGGATTCTGGGGACAGCGCGCCACTCAAGGTGGCTTGGCTAGCGATTGCAGCAAGGTCGTTCACACTTTAAACTCCTGCAAATTAGTGCCTTCTAGCACGGAGAAGGGGTAAACATGATTGTGACGACTATTGCTTTCTATGACGCTATAATCAATTTCAATCGCCAAGCTTCCGCCTGCGTAATCGACAACCTCGACGTTAATGTTATTGACCTCAATGCGGGGTTCATTTTGCAGCAAGGTGTTATAGATAGATTTTTCCATTTCCTCTTGTAGCGTCGCATCGATTTTCCGAAATACGAACTCATGTAAAAGGCTGCCATAATCGACGCTTAGGCTACGGCTACCAAGTGGCGTTTGCAGAATTAGGTCGATAGACTGGCCAATATTAGTATCACCGTTGGTCATATTCAGCCCCTTATTAGCACTCTCAAAGGTTGGGGGGAATGACCAGCCGCTCCCTAAAAAACCTCCAGGCGCCGAGTTTTCCGGCACATCAAAAATACTATTGCTGCTTTTTTGATTGTTACTATTACCGTTAGAATTAGGCATTTCGTTGCTATTACTAAACGTTAAATTGGCCATAATCCACCTAATACAATTTAATAAAAAACCAGTCTAATTTTTACTGCAATAAACGTGTATCAACCGCCGATCATGACGGTAAAATCCCCGATAACTATTGAGCCGCCATGCGCGCATGTATCGCCCATACGCGCCGCTGGCGCGCCAGAAATTAATACCGTAGCCGAACCTTTAACAATACTGTCTGGCGGACCCACGCATACCGCCATATCACCCACGCGTGCCGCCGGCAATTTACCGATCAATACGGTTGGTGCACCGGGTCCTAGCACCGGGCCGCCTACGTGAGGAATAGGGGGTAGTGCAGGGGTAACCATGGGACATTGATGAAAGTCGGTTAATCTTGCTGCGGGTGGCATAATAAAACCTCGAATATTTTTAGTTAAAACGTCAATCTAGAAAATGCAGTGTTTTTAAGGTGGGGCAGTTAAGCCCTAGTTAATCATAACTATGCCGCCTTTTAGGGTAAGCTGGGCGCTAGCCTGGACTTCTGCGCTTACGTTAGCTTTGGCACTAAACTGCATGTCTGCCGTCGCTTTAATATTCATGCCTTTAAGACTGACATCGCCGCCAGATGCCGATGCAGAGACACCGGTATTACCCGTGATATTGACTTTTTCGGCGGCTGTTAAGGTAATCGTTTTTGAGCTTTTAATCTCGATACCAGAAGACGACATTATAATGCTGTTGCCGTTCTGGTCTTTTAATTCTATTTTCTCGTCTTTATCACTGAGTACTGCGGTATTTTTATTCGGTGTAATTAGAGTCAGCACTTTGTTTTCATCATCGAACATAACACGTAGCTCGGATTTACTGACGATGCCTTTTATCGAGTTTTTTTCATTTGGCGAAAAATCCGAATAGGGTTTATTCTTACTGCTATACATACTGCCTAGAATCACCGGGTAACGCGGATCCTGATTTAAAAAACCCAGTATCACTTCATCGCCAACTTCTGGCAGAAAAAACGCCCCTTGGCCATTGGTCGAATAAAAATTGGCAAGTCGTGCCCATAAACCTTCACCGGCGTCGTTAAACAATGCAACATCGACTAATATTCGGTATTGGGAGTCCGGGTCTTCGTACATTTTTTTAACGGTGGCATTATATAGGCCTCCAATCCCAGGTAGCAGTCCTGCGGCTTGCGGTGCTTCAAGCTCGTGATCTTGAACAAACCAATTCACTGGTAAGCCAACAGCAACATCACTAAACCAATTACCTTCTGAAATATCGTGGGTGATGCCTTGTATAAAGTGGTCACCGTCGAAGCGTGGGCCTAAACCGTCGATAGTCACGTAGCTTCCGGGTAATACTTTGGCGTTTCCTTGAATGCGCCCCTGACCAATAATCTTGGATAACTCGCTTTTTAGCATCTGCGCTTTCGCCCAAGTGCTCAGCTGGTCAGTGTCTGCGGCGGCAGTTGTTTGAAGATTGAAATCGCTTAAACCGATAACTTCGGAGAGCTTTTTACTGCTTAAATTTCCGGGGCCTGCAAGATTGTTTGGCGCTTGTGCGCTAACGAGTTTTTGGTTTTGATAATCCCAAGCGGAGGCTTTTACCTCAGGCAGTTGGGTCACGGAATTTAGATCTGCATTAAAGCTAAATAAATTGTCGCCATAGCTTAAGGTTGCAACAACGCTGGTATCTTTAGTTGGGTTAAATACGCGGACTTTGCCATTAATTGTACTGGCAAGCATGCTGTTAATCTCGGCTCTTGAGAGCAGAAAATCCCAGTCACTACAGTAATATTGTACTAGCTCCGGTAGCTCCGTGATTGTGCTACTAACCTCAGCGCTTAAACCGGCGTTGCTGATTAGTTTTTTCATCGCATCACTATCTTTGATTTTTCCACTTGCCGTGTTCTTTCTACCGACGGTCATTTTGATTGCTTTGTCTTTGCATTCAACCTCTAGCATGGGGCCTGTATTTGCGCCAATACGAATGCTTTGACGCGTTATAATCCCGCTAAATATCAGGGTGTTTTTACTGTTATAGCCCGCCTCGATACTAATCTCGTTACCCGGAATAAAAGTATCGGAAGCGCTTACTGAAAAATTCTCGGTGGTTGGGTTACCATCAAGTATTGTGATCGTAGCGGTCGAAATTCGATTTACACGTTGCTCAACGTGTAAGGCGTAGAGCTGAATCGTATCCGCAATTGCACTGCCTTTTACTTTTACGACGTAGGTAACGATGCCGCCAATATCATCATCAGCCATGGTCTACTCCTGCCCGCTTGCGGGGACTAAGGGCGGAGCGGTGAGCTGACTACCGGACTGTAGTTGACGAAATTTATTTAGACCGTTAAATTCCGCCAGCTGTACATAGTGATACGGGGAGCCATAAATATTCTGGGAAATACCCGGCAAACTATCGCCGTCGACTATTTGAATATGGTGGGTCATATCTGGGGATTTTTTGTTTTCCTCTTTCGCACGTAACTGGGGGTTTATATAGGAGGTAAAGGCCAGTGATACTTTTGCGCGAATCGCGGTTCCGTCGGGTTTAAAAAAAGTATATGACGAATCAAAGCTGGTTAATACGCCTTGAAAGACCAAACTCTCGCCCCATGAAACTGTCACAAAATTAGGGCGATGAATATCGCCGTTATAGTCATAAACGACATTCGAGAGCTGCTTCATCTCGCTTGGGAGATCCAGGCGTGAGCTGTCAACAACGCCGGAGCAGTCAATAACTAATTCAAAACTGAGGGTTTCACCCGGGGTTTTAGCATATTTTTGTGAGGGTCCGTTGGAGTCCAAAGGCTGCTCTTCATTGTATTGAATGCTGCGGCCTTGTTTAATAGACTCTGGGTTCAACATCACCTCATATTCACCACCGGATACTTTGGCGCTAAATTTGTCATCTTTGTAGGCAACGATACGCATATTGGTTGGCATAATTATTCCGTATGTACGACTATTAGCGATCGAAGCTATCGTTATGGGTCTGTCGGCTTATTGACCGCAAACACTCTTGGAGTATTTGTTGCTTCATTTTTGCAATGCTGTCGTTATCGATTTTGCTTGCTGTGGTTTTTTCTGGGCTTGCAATCGTGGTTTTAATTACCAATTCTCGAATCTCAACAGACATATTCACACTCTTTAGTCGTTACATTTTTAATGGTTTTAGCTTCGGCTATCGCCGACATTAAAATATTGATAAGCCAGCTCAATGGTCTCGATTAATACGTTACTTTCTTGCGATTTAAGATCTGCCACAGACCACTTTATTGGGTACGCGTTTACAATGGTCCACGTCATACTGCTTTGACCCTCACTGTTTAACAGGTTGATCAAAATAGTTTTGGTCTGAACGGGTTTGGAGAACTCGCCACTTAGCGTGTCGCGGCACCATGTAATTAGGGGGGAGTTTGCCATTAGGATGCCACGCTTGAGCACAAGATTGGGATATCGAACAGTGCTAGGTAGGCGGTGTTTGAATCTATTTTCACCGCCACTAACCACCTCCTCGATACCCATTTCTTGACTCAAGCCGGAAACCTCCTGAAAGGCGGAATCCGAGCTATCGCTGTCGATTGTTACGTTAAAATAAAAACCGGTTTGTAGATCATTATCCATTAGTAATAATCAACTGTTCGTGGGCAATCTCTAAGGTATCCACGGCCACTTCGTTACCATCCGATTTCAAATCGGTGCCGGTGATTTTAGTGGGCCATGCGTTGTTTAGCTGCCATTGCATCGTCGTCTCTCCAGTTTCATCAAGGAGTTTGATGAGTACGGTGCGACGTTTTATGACGTTCATCTTAATTTCGTCCATCCACTTCCAGAAATTGTTGTCGTTCACAAAAATGCCGCGCTTCATGGTGATATTGCCGTATTTAGCGATACCGGGCATTTTTATGGTCGAAAACAACGCACTGTTACTGTGGCGGTACTCGATAATTTGAACTTCTTTATCCATTCCGGAGACTTCTTGGAACGCCACTTTTTGTAGCTCTGTACCCAGATCTACTTCAAAGCGGAATTTGGGCATTGGCCAGGTTGAGCCTTCTTTACTTCCGTCGTCAGCCATAAGAATTCCTCACAAATGTTGTTTGAGTTAAACAGTTAGTATTTACAGCGTCTAAATAAGGGGTATTAATTTCTAGTGGTTAACCAGATTTAGCCTGCTGCTGTTCAAAGGAGATAACAATGAATTCAGCTGGCCTTACGACCGCAACTTTAACTGAAACTCGCATGTATCCATTTAACAAATCGTCTGCCGTCATGGTGGAACCTAGACCGATATCCACTTGGAATGCATCTGCTGGAGTGGCTCCTTGTAGCCCACCTTCTTTCCAAACACCGTTTAAGAATGCGCCAATCATGCTTTTTACGGCGCTCCAGGTATTTGCATCATTAGGGGCAAATACGTAGGCACGCGCTGCTGCTTTAACCGACTGTTCTAGGTAGATCAATGTGCGTCGAACTGAAATGTAGCGCCAATCCTGACTGTTGCCGTCGAGGGTGCGCGCGCCCCAAACCAGAATGCCTTGGCCATTAAAAAATCGGATTGCGTTAACCGACTTGCCCGAAACGGCATCAATGTTAAGCCCGGCTTGCTGCGAGTCGGATAAGCGAATAGGCAAGCTCGCGGCCGCTACGATGCCTGTATTTGCTGGGGCACCCCAGACACCGTTGGTGTTGTCGTTGACAGTGTATACTCCGGCCATCGCGCCACTGGGCGGGAGCATATTGGCATTGGTTAACACGTTATTTACTATTTGGGTGTAGGTAGGGCTGGCAACTAATAACGCAGCTTGCAACTGTGTATCACTCATTGGGTCGTCGGGTGGTGTCTCGATCATACCAATGATGGATTCTGCAGCGGCGTTTGGTGCATCCGTCGGGTTAACAAAGGGGTCGAGTTGCTTAATATCGCCACCAAAGAGATTGGTGAAATCGATGTCACTATTTTGCATAATAGTGGTGCCGATAAATGGGTAATACGCTGTACCATAGTTAAGCCCGTTGGTGCCGGTATTATTACGGAAGGTTTGAATGTCGTCCGTATATAAAATTGGGTCTGGGTCATTGCCACCAATAATATCGAAGATACACACGGCTGTTTGCATCTCTTCGGCCTGTAGCAACATGCTTTTCATCAGCGTGCCATTATTATCCGGAGATAATAGCGTCGCTTCTGGGCACACGTACATGGTTGGCTCTTGCTCATTTTTAAGTAATGCGAGCCCGCTCTGGAGATCATCTAGTTGCACATTAGGGTTAACGATTTGCGCGGCCGGATCATCCATAGCTTTTTTACTGGAAGTACCATAGGTGCCGACTGCGACAACATATGCATCGCCACCACCGTTCTGGTAAAACAAGCGTATGCTGTTATACAAGTAGTAAATGGTACTTGGATCCGGCAAAATGGAATAAAATTTTCCGCTAAGCGTCATATAATCGCCGCGTGTTGGCTCTTCCTTTTGCTCGACCAAGTAATACTCTGGGTTATATTGCTTGGCGGGGCTAGCGGGTGGGGCAGGGTTGCCCACCATAAAAAATGCCTGGAACTCGGCAAATGAGGTTATTTTTGTGGGTTTATTGTAATAAGATTTGCCTTGATACTCTGCTTTGGGTGTGTAGCCAATAAATGCCGGAACGGCGGTGGCTACGGGTACCACAGAGTTAGGAAAGGCATTGACTTCTTCAATATAGACCCCGGGGGTTGCTGCGTTGGTTATGGCCATAGTAGTATCACCCTGATTTTCCTAGTTTAATGGTGTTTCTGATTGCGTAATACCTTGTAAAATCCCATTGGCAATACGCTTCTGCCAATTTCGGATGTTGTTCACTAAAGTCTGCGTTTTCAAGCCAGTTAAGAACTGTTTTTTAGAACTGTTTCATAACTTTATTTTTATAACTTTATGCTTATAGAAATATGTTTATTTCGGTATAAACATATTTTCCCTCATTTTTGTTTGTAAATTTAATCGGGTTAGCTACCGGAGTAGGCAGTCCTTTAATAAGATTTTTTTCGATTTCCTGCCCGTCATTTTCTAAGGTGGTGCGCAAGCGATCGCTTAAATTAAACTGTTGCTTTGGTATTTGGGCGAAGGCAAAGGTTTTATCGCCGGAGCTAAAACTTAGCCCTTGCTCACCGTTATCGCTAACAAAGGGCAGCGGGGCTTCGAATTGCAGCCCCTCATCGTCGCTAATCAAGGGGTTTTGTAGAACCATTTCACCTCGATTAAATAAGTGGTAATACCAATGAATCTTTCGCGCATTAAAGGCGATTTGATAACTTGGCGTCTGTGACCCCCATGTGAGTAAGTCGCTTGGGTATACATCGATAAAACCGATCGCGCTGTCTTGATATAGGACATTGTCTGAGAGCGTTGGTAATAAGGTAATAGTACCTGTGGGGGCATCGGCTCCTTGGGTTTTGAAAATGACTTGGCCGGCCCAAGATAAGGGTAGGTCGGTCACCCGACTAAATTTTTGCGTGTCGCTTAATAATACAAACCGAAGTGGCTGATCGGGATATTGCATCGAGATATACTGAAGAAGATCTTGCGGATTATTCCCTCTTCCATAGAGACTAGCAACTCCACCTTGGCGATTTTGTAAGAGTTGAAATCGCTGTATTATCTGAGCTGTTGCAGCGTCAGCGCTTAAGCGACAGTCATTAAATGTGCCGTCGGAATAATAGCTGTGCAACAACTCCAGTGTGAATAAGGGCTTGTTCACGGTATGGCTTGCCCCGTCGTATGTTCAACACTTTTGACAGTGGTATGTACTTGTTCACTTTGTACGGTTACATGGCGAACTTTATATATGATAGACGGTTGATACTTTGCGCCCAGAGCGCTCCACAGGTTATGGGTTTTTTCGTAAGGTGTATTCTCAATTTCGAAGTGCAGCGCTTCGATTCCCTCTGGCATACTCGGTTGGTTTTTTCGGTTAAACACGTTATTTGCTTGAAAATATCCAACGGCTGAGGTTAAAAATTTGAGCGATTCGTTATAGTTATCAAAGCTTGCCGTTACTAGTACATCAAGATTGAAATGTACGGCCGGGCTCATTGTGGCAACTTGGTCACCACTGCGTACTTGACCGCCGTAAAATTGCTTTGCGGTTTCTTGTTCAAGGTTAATCAATGTAATAATGACTTTATTCTGGTTTTGTAGTGGTTCAGAACCGTTGCTTTCAACAAGATTGTTGAGCACAGTCACCTCATCATCAAGGCCAAAGTTGATGGTGAGGAACTGGTTTAGCTGATCATTGATAAACTCTAACGCACTGTCAATCATTACGGAGATCCTACGAGCAAGCTGCGATAACGATAAAAATTTACTACATAGGTTATAGACTATATTTAACGTGTGTATTCAATTGGCCTCAATAATTTAACGTGTTTTTTTGACAGGCCACCAGGCTAGATCATTTTTAAAAAATAAATATTACACCTGATTACAAAATATGGATCCATGAATTCCCGAGACACTAATCGAACAAAGTGTTCGGTATTAAGTTTGGCAATATATATAGTTGAATTTCGAATGAGTGATTTGACGAAAACTCTCCCATTTCGGAAGTCAATTGGTGATGGGGAAATCAATAGCTCGGGACTGGATAATTAAAGCATCATGCAGTAATAACATGGGGTAGGTGTTTATTCCCTAATGTTTGTGGCAATAAGGACTAAAATGTACTAAGGGCTAGTGGCCCGAGTGGGCGGCGTTTGCTAACGAACTGGTAGTACTTTGTTCACTGATAACACGCATACCATGTCCGGTAAGGTAGTATTTAAAGGGGGTCGTAATATCAGGGTTGTCATCAACGATGAGTAAGTGAGTCATTACATCAACCTTTAACCTTACTATTTCAAATAAGCTATTTCAAATGAGCTATTATTAGCTTTGCATAGTTTTTAAATTTCTGTAATTGATAAATGACCGTAGAATACTAAGCAAGAAACAAACAAGAGACGTTATGATTAGAGTGTATTTAAGAGGTTTACTATTGCTTTGCGTTTTCAGTAGCATAGAGGTTACGAATGCGAGCACCTCAGCTGGGGATAAAAACACAAAACCCAATTTTATCTTCTTTATCGCGGATGATATGTCCCCTCATATGTTCAACAATTTACCACAGGGAAAGGGTAAAAATTTGACTCCGAATCTGGATAGATTGATATCGGAGGGGACTTTTTTAAGTAATCTTTACGTTGCATCACCCGTCTGTACACCAAGTCGATACAATGTGCTTACAGGCAACTATGCGAGTAGGGCCGAAAACATCCAATTCTTGAATTCGACAAAATCGAACGACGGTCAAACCGTTATTCAATGGAACTCCTTTATCTCTCCGGGGAAGGAGAAAACAATTGGTCATCATTTGGGGGGGCTGGGATACAAAACAGGCTTCGTCGGAAAAAACCACGTTGTAGAAAGCGTTTCTCAGCTTGTTGAAAACGAAAAACCTAATTTAGATGCCGACCCAAGGGATCCGAAAATTAAGGCCTTATTGGAATATCGCTACGAGGCTTTACAGAAAAACATTAAAAAGTCGGGCTTCGATTTTGCCGATAGCTTGTATCATAATAACCCTAACTGGTTAGGTATTAATGCGCTAGCCCATCAAAATATGGATTGGTTTACTGATGCCGGGTTACGTTTTATCGATACCTACCAGAAGGAGCCGTTCTTTCTTTACTTTGCGACCACACTCCCTCATTCGCCAACGGATCCTGAGCACTCATGGAAATCTGATCCGCGTATTACGGCGAAAGGCATATTAGAAAAAGCGCCGAATGTGCAACCCTCAAGAGATTCGCTTGAAATGCGAGTAAAAGAGGCTGGCCTCGAAGATACCGGTCAGGAAAACCTATTGTGGCTAGACGATGCCTTAGGCGCCTTAGTGGATAAATTAAAATCCGTTGGACAATTAGACAATACCATAATTGTCTTTTTTAACGATCACGGGCAAAATGCCAAGGGCACCTTGTATCAAGGGGGGATTAAATCCCAAGCTTTTGTCTGGCGAAAAAGCGGATTTAAATGTGGCGCCATTTGTGATGTGCCCGTATCGAATATTGATTTTATGGCAACCATTCTTGAACTGGCAAGCGGAGAAAATCCAACTAAAGGGATAAGCGATGGCTATAGTTTTGCACCGGCCTTAGAAGGTAAGAAATACCAGCCACGAGAATCCATGTACTTTGAATTGGGTTACGTAAGAGCCTTAATAAAAGGGAAGTATAAATATCTGGCAATTCGATACCCTGAGTATGGCAAAAAAATGACCTTGGGAGGGCGTAAGAAATTACTCGAAGATTACAATAATTTCAGAGCCTCATTTGGCAGCGACGCGATAAATCATGACCATACTCTGCCCTTTGGCCATCTTGAAATGATCCCTGGAGGCGGTGGTGCTGAGTTCGCTACGTATAGCAAAAAATCCGGTATCTTTGCCCCCGACCAACTCTATGATTTGGAAGTCGACCCCGAAGAATTAAACAATCTGGCTGACAAGCCTGAGTATCAAACGGTACTTAAGGAATTGAAAAAGGAGCTCGTCGAATATATTGATGACTTGCCAGGTGATTTTGATATATAGCCTGGTTCTCGCCCGCTGATTATACTTAGGCACGCCCGGAGAGGAGGAATCCTTAGGCGTGAAACCTGTTAAACTTGCCGCCGAATAATGAAATGCTCACACAGTAATAACAGAGGTAAGCGCTTAACAATGCAAGTCACCCAAGCCTTATGGCAATGCCCCAACTGCCACAATGTACTGACCCCGAGCGACTCAGGTTTGGCCTGCACCAATGGTCATAGCTTTGATCGTGCAAAGCAAGGCTACGTCAACTTGTTGTTGGCGAATAAAAAGCACAGTCGTGACCCCGGCGATGATCAATCTATGATCGATGCACGTCGTGCATTTTTACAAGCGGGGCACTATAAATTTCTTATCGAGAATATTGCCAGCTTGATTCAAGAAGTGCAGGGCAGGGCAGAAAGGCAAGCACCAACAAGCGAGCTTACTGAGGCTGAAGACTTGCCGGTGACGCTTTTGGATATTGGCTGTGGCGAAGCTTACTACCTTGCACAGCTCCAACAACAGCTCCAACAAGGCTTGCCATCGCCGTTACAGCTTTTGGGAATAGACATCTCTAAGTTTGCCGTAAAACGTGCCGCACCCTATTTAAAGCAAGCCCAGTTTGCAGTGGCCAGCAGCTTCGACATTCCGGTACTTGATAATAGTATTCAATGTGCTTTGAGTGTTTTCGCGCCATTTGATAGCAAAGAAGTTGCCCGAATACTTAAAAAAACACAGAGCTGTTTTATACGTGTGACGCCAGGTCCCCGGCATTTGTATCAAATAAAACAAGCTTTATACGAGCAAGCCAATTTACACGAGCCAGCGTCAATACCTGAGGGCTTTGAGTTATTGACTGAAAAACAACTGCATAGAACCATAAGCTTAAACGGAGCAGGGGACTTGGCTAACTTACTGGCAATGACCCCGCTAAATTGGCACGGGCGCGCCGAAAGCAAAACGGAATTATTGGCACAAGCTCAGATAGACCTTGAGCTGGATTTTTGTGTACAAGTGTTTACCGCCGTTGAGCTTGTAGAGGATGCGAGCGATGAAGCTGTAGAGCAGTTGCCTAATGAGCCAATTGCTGAGTCAGAAGCTGTGTCTGAGAATGAAGTGGAAAACGAAGCGGAGAACGAAGCGGAGAACGAAGCGAAAAATGCCTTGAAGGGCGAGTAAGCTAGAGAGGGGCAGCGTGGTATCGTAGGCGACACTGCCCGCTCTAGTTCAGTTAGCGCTAAGCCAGATTAGCGGATTTTTCAAGCATCGCTTGAGCATGCCCCTCGGGGGAAACGCCATATTCGCAGTAAGCCAAGTTGCCCGTCTTATCAATCAGAAATGTCGAACGCGCAATGCCCATTGACGCCACACCATTACGTACCTTTTCTTTCCAAACACCATAACTCTCACAGAGCGAGCCGTCGATGTCGGCTAATAGATCGATCTGTAGATCAAACTTAGCAATAAATTTACAATGGCTATCACAGTTGTCTTTGCTCACACCGAGCACCACGGTGTTTACCTCAGCGTATTCTTTAGCCAAAGCCGTAAACTGATTTGCTTGAATCGTGCAGCCTGGGGTGTCGTCTTTAGGGTAAAAGTACAATAAAACGTTCTTTTCACCCTTAAAGTTGGCGAGTGATACGGCTTTGTTAGCTTGGTTAACTGTGTTAAACGATGGGGCGGCTTGACCGGCTTGTAGCATGAGGGGCTCCAGAGAAATTATTGTAGGGTGAATGACGAAATTTAATATTAGCATTAACGCTGTTCTGAAAGCTGAACGCGTTCACTTTAACACGAAAGCGCTACTCCGACGCTTAACCCTGGGCGCTAGCTTGGCGCGCTTCGATCTTCTATCTTAGAGTCTTCTATCTTTGAGCTTTCTATTTTAGTGACAGTAATGGCCTTAGTCGCGTCATCTACTTGCCAGCAAACATTAAGCCCAGCGAGATTAACCCCGTACTCGCGCTCCGGAGAGCGATTTTTTTGGTAAGACGGGCGTGGGTCTTGTTTGAGCACCTCACTGATAAATCGAGTGTAATCACTAATGCCATAGGGGCTCTCTGCCAATTGAAGTGCCTTAAGTTTATTTTGCGCTTGCTCACTAAACTCGATCGAGAAATCAGTTTCTGGCCGCTCTTGTGCGTAGCCGCTGCGTGCCTGTGGTTGTGAATCGACGTAGGCAATATAAGGTTTAATATCAACAATCGGCGTCTTATCAAGTAGATCCATTCCTGCGACAGTTAATTGTACTCGCCCGTTAACCATTTCTGCGCCATGGTAAGTTACTACCGACAAACCCAATCCATTTGGCCGAAAGGTCGAGCGGCTGGCAAAAACCCCTACACGCTCATTGCCACCGAGCCTTGGTGGCCTTACGGTAGGCTTCCAGCCTTGGGCTAGGGTTTCATGAAAAATAAATTCTAACCAAATATGCGAAAACCCGTCTAGCCCGCGCACACAGTCTAGATCGGTAAAAGATTTATCGAGCGTAATCCTACCTATCGCCTCAGGCACAAGGTTGGGTTGGCGAGGGATCGCGAATTTTTCGTGGTACGGAGTAGAAATAACTCCAATTGGGGTAATCTGATAATGCATTTTAATCGTATTAGGGAAGTGAATTTGTAGGCATTATAAGTCAACAAAAGCTAAGTCACAAAGTGCAAGGATTGGCGCTCGCATTGCGGCGCCGTTTCCAAATGATCCGCCTT
Source organism: Alteromonadaceae bacterium (assembly GCA_002746115.1). Lineage (GTDB taxonomy): Bacteria > Pseudomonadota > Gammaproteobacteria > Pseudomonadales > Cellvibrionaceae. Next base: position 6,476 of record NVXL01000019.1, on the reverse strand, counting down.
TGAATTTTGCTTTAAAATATTCAAAAAATGGGGTGTTTTGATACCCCATTTAAATAACGGTTATTACCTTTTAAACTTACAAGCAACCAGCGTTAAAGCGCTCTTCTCCGTCCCAATCACAAGTCCCGTCGATAACACACTCAGCGAGGTTGTTAGCAAAGCTCTGGCTAGTGTAATCAAAGATTTTAAACCAACCGCCATCATCCCAAACGGAGATTGATTGTGTGCGCATTGACGAGAATTCACCGAGCTGTTGATACCATAAACGAATATTGTTACAGCTCATTGTGGTGCGTAATTTACCCCAGCCAACGCCCCACTCACCAATGTGAATCGGCATGCCGTTGCCCACGGTATTGGACCAAGTAATCATTGTCTCCATTGGGTTAGAAATCGTGTCATCAGTAAAATTGAAATTTTTAGGCCAAGTATCTTCAAAGTGGAATTCGGTCCATGGGTCATAGTGGTGGAAGGTGGCGATAATATATTGGTCCATCCCGCTGCCCACGCCAGTCAAGTCTGTCCAGACGTTTGCCATTTCGTGAGCGCCAAACCATTGGTTGCCGCCGATAAGAATCAAACGTTCAGGATCCGCTATTCGAATTTTGTCGTAAGCTCTGGCGGTCATATTCCGTAGATTTTCTGCTGGCATTGCGCTGCCATCACTTAGGTGAGGCTCGTTAAGGATTTCGTAAATTAAGCGGTAATCTCGGTCTTTGTAGATGTCTGATACGTCGGCCCAAATTTGCTCCAATACGGCCCATTGGTTGCCGTCTTTGATTGGCGCCTCGTGGTGAGTATTAATGATGACGTATAGGTCGGGCAGGCTTAGGGCGTAATCTATCACTTGGGTGATGGTGGCTAAGCGGGCGTGCGCGCGGTTTACAATACCTGTGTCGGGGGCAACGAGTTTTGTCCCGCCAATGTCGACGGTCCAAGTAATTGGAATTCGAACGTTGCGAAACCCAAGGGCGTAATAGGCGTCGATTTTGGCTTTGGAAGTTTCAAAATCACGTGGTTTATCATCACTTTCAAATACTTGCCCGATGTTAAAGCCTTTGCCCATTTGGGGTACCGCACTTTGTGCTGAAATGCTATTGCCAGCGCTGCCGCTAGATGAGTTTGAACTAGATGAACTACTCGAAGATGAAGACGAGCTGCTTGACGAGCTACTTGAAGACGACGAACTACTTGACGATGACGAGCTACTTGACGATGACGAGCTACTTGAGGAGGACGAACTGCTTGAAGACGTTGCCGATTGAGAAGGTGAGGTGCCACCGCCCCCACCACCGCCACAGGCCGCGCAGGTAAGCGCAAACAACGAAATAATTAGTAATTTTGGTACCGCAAGGTCAAAACCTCTCCCGGTTTGAGCATTAGACTTTGACACTATTCTTTGGTGGGGCTTATTCATAATTTCCTTTGGTATTTAATGTTTTTAAGCTTACGCGCCGATTTCAGGTATCGTTAGGCTTAGTTGGTTAACTAACACCGTATTTAGCGGCGTATAAAGTGAACCCAGTTTCGGCGTTAAAGTGGCGTAGCCACGCCAAAATTGAGCGGAGTTTTAAACCTCAGTTAGAATGCCTTGATAGTATACAGCCCGACGATGTTGCTGAATATTTTCCTGAATATATGAGTATAAATTATTTGAGTGCTAACACCTGTCTCTCTCTCATGCCGAGTCCAGGTTCCAAGCAAGAAAAGTGGAATGGGAAGGGAGGCGCCCGCAGGCACCTCCAGATAAAAGCTCAATCAAAAATCACTTACAAACAAGCGCCTTCCTCAGTCCAAGAAGCATCACTCCCGGGCAGCGAGTTTGTATACCAGTTAGCGCGATAAAGTACGCCAGCAAGTACGATCGGGTCACCGGGTTCGTTGTGCGTTGTCGGGCCACCGTCCCAATCTTTTGTTGTCCAATTTGGGTAGATATTCACACCGCTACAATCGACGCCGTTGCCTGGATCGGGTGTCGGCGTTGGTGTAACTGTTGGAGTTGGAGTAGCTGTCGGAGTTGGAGTTGGTGTAGCCGTCGGTGTTGGAGTTGGAGTAGCCGTCGGTGTTGGAGTTGGAGTAGCTGTTGGAGTTGGAGTTGGAGTTGGTGTAGCCGTCGGTGTTGGAGTTGGAGTAGCCGTCGGAGTTGGAGTAGGTGTCGGAGTAGGTTCACCCACGCGATTTAGCTCAAACCAATTCACATTCCAACCACTGCCGGTGGCATTAATCGTCAGCGTTTGCGCTCCAGCGGTCGCCACGTTAATTGTGCGTGTCAGAGTTTGCCATTGCTGCCAACCGTTAGTGTTAGGCACCGTAACCTGAGCGACAAGCACGCCATTTAACGCAACGTCAAAAGCACCACCACTAAGATCACTCGCAACGCGAAGATCCAAATCATAGCTTCCCGCGGCATCCAGAATCAGGTCGTAACGCATCCAATCGCCCGTATCGATCCACCCGACATTCTGACCGCCGCCAGCATCCGTTGTGTCTTCTAGCAACACACCAGACATCGCACTAAAGTCCTCCGCTTCCACCTTGCCAGACGGCACAGGTGTCGGGGTGGGCGTTGGGGTAGGGGGCACATCATCCCAATGGAGAGTCACGGCTGAATTTGGCGGAATCGTGTAATCCAAGAACTTACCATCCCAATCAACGCTAATACCCTGACTACTAATTAAATCATCATTGTACGCAAGCAAGACCTGACTACCATCGGGGTTCTCAAAGGCGACGTGATGAATCGTGCCGCTCAGCTGCCCAGAGTCAATACGCGTTGCACCAGCGTCTAAATATTCACCGAGTTGGGAAAGAATATAATAAGACACATTACGCTTAACACCATCGCCCGCTTGAATATCCACCGCACCCAAACATGCTAAACAACCACCGTCAGTATGGCCAGAGGTGGCAAAATTCCATTCAAAAACCGCTTTTGACCAATTACGAATCGAACCAATTACCACGTTCTCCATATGCCAACCAAAATCGATTTCAAATAACTCGTTGGTATTATCTTCCGGTATTTGCGTCCATTGCTCAGTGAAATAAACATTTTTCCCGGTGGCTTCTTTAACCGTCGTCATCGCAGATATATCACCCGCGTATAAATGGAAGGCGGAGCCATCGACGAACTGACTTTGAGCAACCGTAATCGGGTAGGCGGTGTTATCACAATTGTGATCGAAACCAATGATTTTAACATTACCTTTATTAGCGCTTTGCAGGGCAGGGCCTAAATGATTATCAATAAAATCGAACTGCTCTTGCGCCGTCATTTCCATACTCGGTGAGTTATGGTTATTTTCCGGCTCATTTTGCGGTGTAATCGCCCAAATAGGAATGCCATTCATTGCCATCGCATCAATATACTGAACAAAATATTGGGCATATTCACTGTAACTTGCGGGGCGTAATTTACCCCCAACCCAAGCGTTATTCGTTTTCATTCGGCGCGGTGCAGACCAAGGCGTTGCTAAGATTTTTACATCAGGATTAATGGCCAATATTTTCTGAAGCAGGGGGATAAGATCCTGCATGTCGGGTCCATCTAAACTGAAGTTGGTAGTCGCACCAACCTCGGTGAACGAAAACGACTCCCAGGTGCCGGCGCTTTGGTCATTATCAGCCATGCGTACAAGGGCGTTGTCGTCTACCTGTAAACGATCGTGATTACCAAAACCCTTTAGAGGCAGAGATAAAAAGTAGGTGCCTGCGTTTTCACCGGGGCTTAGCGCCCATTTCTCCCAAGTACCACTGGAAGTGTTCGGGTCCATATCGGCCATATTGGTATCGTCGGTACGCAGTCTAGGCAATGAGCCGCCGCTGGCGCGATCAATAAACCAATGGCCGTCACCGCTAGGAACAAAACGCCATTCAAAATCAGCGCCGCTTGGCGCGTTAGCACCAGTGTAAGGCTGCTCGCCACTGCCGGTAGCGCCGATGCGTAAACCATGAGCGGGAATATCAATATAGTAACTTTTGTTCGGGTCGGGGCTGAAGTTTTCGCCGCTACTGGCCGCTTCGCTATAACTATAAAGTGAGGTACTTAAATCGGAGGCGCCAATACTAATACGCACGGCGGATATGCCGCGCCCAGTGGTGGGGTGGAACATTTCATTTAACAAGGCATCTTGTGCGCTCGGGCTTAACTTATTAATTTCCTCCGCGCTGCCTTGGGTAAAGGCATAACCTAAACCGTCGATCGTTTGGTAGCGCTGTTGTTCATCGATACTAATTTTTTGGCCGAAATTGCTGCTGCCGGCACTGAAATTTAAATTATTCTCTTGCTGCAATAATACACTCATATCCCCTTGGGTTTTTATCAGTGATACGCTTTGCGCAAAAGCGGGTGACTGGATGCAAGCGGCACTAGCAAGTGCAACACATAATGAGAGCGCCGAGAGTTTAGGTCGAAACTGTTTTTGCTTATTATTAGACATCGCGATTACCTTCGTGTGTGTGGTCGTTTTGTTATAAATTTTATATCTGCTTTTTAAATTATTTTAACGATACGTAAGGTTCTAGGTTCCAAGTTCTAGGTTTTAGGGGTTAATCCGTAATTGTGCAATACAAAAAAGCTGCAAGGTGTAGTTATTGGGACTAACTGTAAGGTCTAACGGTGAAGCGTAAAAAAGGCGCTCGCTTTTTTATGGCTGAGCGCCTTATCTTTTACCAAGGTGAAGCTACACCTTTAGAGACTTATGACCTTCGAGCTTATGTCCTTAAAAACAACCCGAATTCATGCGTGCGCTGGTATCCCAATTACAATTACCTGTAATCGCACATTGAGCTAAGTTGTTATTAAAGCTTTGGTTCTCGTAGTCAAAGACTTTAAACCAGCCGCCGTCATCCCAAACAGACGTCGGTTGTGTGCGTTGTGAAGAGAAATCACCAAACTTCTGATACCACAAACGAATATTGTTACAGTTCATTGTGTCACGTTGTTTACCCCAACCAACGCCCCACTCACCGATGTGGATAGGCATGCCGTTGCCGACAGAGTTAGACCAGTTGATCATGGTTTCCATAGGCCCAAAGACTGTGTTATCTGTAAAGTTAAAGTTCTTCGGCCAAGTATCTTCAAAATGGAACTCATCCCAAGGGTCGTAGTGGTGGAAAGTCGCAATAATAAATTGATCTTGTCCGTTGCCCACTTCGTTCAAGTTTGGCCATACGTGAGCCATCTCGTCCGCGTGGAACCACTGGTTACCACCAATAAGGATTAAGCGCTCAGGGTCAGCTTGGCGAATTTTCTCGTAAGCTTTACCTGTCATGTTACGCAAGTTAGAAGCTGGCATTGCAGAACCGTTGCTTAAGTGAGGCTCGTTAAGAATCTCGTATATTAAGTGGTAATCACGATCTTTATAGATGTCAGAGACATCGTTCCAGATTTGCTCCAATACTTGCCACTGGTTGCCGTCTTTAATCGGGCTTTCGTGGTGAGCATTGATGATGACGTACATGTCAGGTAAAGATAATGCGTAATCAATCACCTGGGTAATAACCGCTAAACGTGGGTGATTGCGATCAACAACACCAGTACCTGGGTTAACAAGCTTGTTACCACCAATGTCGATTGTCCAAGAAACTGGAATTCGAACATTACGGAAACCAAGCGCATAGTACGCATCGATTTTGCCTTTAGTGGTATTGAAATCACGTGATTTATCATCGCTTTCAAACACTTGACCGATGTTAAAGCCGGTACCCATTTGCTGAGCAGCCGTTTGAGCTAAAATACCATTGCCGCCCGGAAGTTCACAGCCGTCACTGCCTACAGGTGTATTGGCGGGTGTGTTAGGACAAGCGTCAATACTGTCAGCTACGCCATCACCATCCGTGTCGGTACAGCTTGGATCACTTGAGCAGCTTTGACGTACATCGATCCAGTTCAAGTTAATGTTAGCGCTATCAAAGTTTATAGTGACTTCGTTGGCGTTACTGGTAAGCGTGATTTCACCTAGGTTAAGGTCTTGCCAATTCTGCCAATCGCCAGTGTCTGGAACATTACCCGCTAAGATGCTGTTGCCTACAGAGATGCTGATATTGCCGCCGCCCAAAGAAGCTACACGTGCTCGAACGTTATAAGTGCCAGGTGGAATGCTAGTATCAAACTCTAACCATTCGCCACTTTCAGTCCAACCAACGTTTAAACCACCGCCAGTATCGCTTGTTGCTTCCATATCAACATTACCAGCTTGACCTGCACCGCCTTCGTTACCGATAGTTAAGTCAAATGCACGATCGTAATCTTCGGCTTGTAAGGTTAGCGGTGAAAATGGCGTGCCACTAGAGGATGAAGAGCTGCTTGAAGACGAGCTGCTTGAAGACGAGCTGCTTGAAGACGAGCTGCTTGAAGATGAACTGCTTGAAGAGCCACCCGAAGACGAGCTGCTTGACGAGCTACTTGACGAGCTACTTGAAGATGAGCTGCTTGACGAGGATGAAGAGCTTGAGCCTTCTCCGCAAGCAACACC